>QIGL01000115.1 GCA_003228915.1 Acidiferrobacteraceae bacterium | reverse complement strand
TTATTGGCCGGGTATTCCATATTACTGTCGGCAAAAAGCCTTTGGGCGGTTGGGCCTGATAACCATTCGAGAAATTTCTGTGCCGCAACTTTATGTTTTGAATATCGGGTAACAGCGGCCCCGGAAATATTGACATGAACACCGTGGGTTTTTTGGTTAGGCCAAAACAATTTTAGTTTAATTCCAGGATCCTTTTTTAACAATCTTCCGTAATAGTAAGTATTAACAATACCAATATCACACTGCCCCGCAAGTATTGCTTTCATAACCGAAGTGTCGTTAGAAAATACTTTCGTAGCCAGGTTAGCAACCCAGCCTTTAACAATAGCTTCTGTTTTTACCTCACCGTGGCGGGCGATCAGCATGGCAACCAGTGACTGGTTATATACTTTTTTTGATGTCCTTAAACATAAACGGCCTTTAAATTTTGGTTCGGCAAGTGCCTCGTAGCTGGACAATTCCTGGGCTTTTATACGACCAGGATGGTAAACAATTGTTCGTGCCCTGACAGACATGCCAAACCAGTTATTTTTCGGATCCCGCAAACTGGCTGGAATATTTTTGCTCAGAATTTTTGAGTTCAGGGGTTGTAACACGCCATCCTGTTCTGCTTTCCATAAATTTCCAGCATCAACCGTAATCAGGACATCTGCCGGTGTTCTTTTTCCCTCTGCCTTCAGCCTGACAAGTAACGGTGCGGCCTTGTCGGTAATAAATGAAATATCTGTTCCGGTTTCATTTCGATAAGCATCAAATACGTGTTTAATCAGTTGTTCATTACGAGCAGAGTACACCACCAGTTTATCGGCGGCGAAAATGCTGGTGTTCGCGGCGCCAAGAAAACTGGATGCTACAATTAAAAACAAAATTAATTTCTTCATAATGCAAATCCTGATTTTATCTACAAGCCCATTACCAGTTCATGCCAATAACAGGGGAATATTAAAAATACCTGGCGTCTAGATTTTCCACTCCAGGATGCTCTTGATCACTATATCGTCAGCAGCGGTGGAAATGCCAAAACCAGCGCCAAAATTCCATTCCAGGCTGTCAGTGATATACCATTTTACAGCTGGCATAACGTAGTGCTTTTGTTCTTTTGTTGGCTTGACGTTAGTCAGCTCACCAATACCGCCATAAAACTCCAGTCCAATTTTAATCGGTGCAGCTGCTTTCCAGTAAACGCTGGCACCATACTCAAATTCGATACCCTCTTCGACGTCCGGGCCACTGACTACTTTTTCAAACTTGGGATTCAATCGTATATTAAAATTACCCAGGTTCTTCTCAAGAATAATCCGGGTCTCAATTTTTTCCTTTTTCTTGCTTTGGTAATCCTGGTTCGGCAGGTAATACTCGAGATAAACTGCGGTATTGAACAGGCCTACCCCTTTTTCGCCAAATCGATAACGCAAAGCAACCACGCGAGACTGGATATATTCCATGTTTTCGCCACGAGGTTGTTCAAAGTCGACGTAACCCGCTATGGTGAATCGATCAGTAACACCGTATTCCACCTCAAAGGTGTCTGCCCGCAAACCCTCGCGTTCCACGACCTCTCCAAAGAAATTCATGTTTTGTTCTGATTTCGCTACGTAATCAGTCCAGTACACCAACTCAAATTCATTTTCCTTGGGCGTACTCCAACCATACACCTTAAAAGTGCGTGCTTGTGCAATACTGCTTGTAAACAGCATGGTCAGGGCAAAAATCGTGATAATCAGCTTATTCTGTTTCATTAAAACCGTTCTCCTACAAATATCAGTGAATCTATATGCAATTTTTTAGACTATTGCACCTCAGGACGCGCATTATGCCTAATTCTATTCTAAATGCAAATAATTCTCATTTGTATTTGTAATACTCCTATAAAATTTGTGTGATTGGCATGAACCTTGCGATTTCTCTGTTAAGTGATTTTGTTGGCTTTTTAGGGAATTTATTTTCGATTGATCCATCTATACCTACTGAACCTATGACAAAAGTCATCATAATTAACATTATAATAATGTTATGAAGGCCCGACCGTTTTATATCCGGCCAGATATGTATCAGACCTATAAATGAAGTCCGGGGCGTTTAATAATTTACCAGGAGAGCTGTTTTGGAATTGAGACTTAAAGAATTTTTTTGTGTACTTGTGGCAATGTCTTTTACGGCGTTTTCATTGCCCGGTATTGCTGCCAATCAATATATATTTTCTGCGCCGCCACGTGGTTCGGCAGAAAAAGAAAATCAAGTCTACCAACCCATTGCCGCCTACCTGTCTACAGTACTGGGCAAAAAAATTGTTTACCAACATCCTGGTAACTGGCTTTCTTACCAGAACAATATGCAAAAGGGTAAATACGACCTGGTGTTTGACGGCCCCCATTTTGTTTCCTGGCGCATACTTAAAACCAAACACGTTCCCCTGGTTAAACTACCGGGGAAACTTGCTTTCAGTATTATGGTTGCCAAAAATAACAAGGGCATTAATAATTACCACGACCTGATGGGTCGAACTGTATGTGGCCTGGCGCCACCAAATCTCGCTACACTTACTATATACAGCCTGTTTACCAATCCAGTCCGACAACCCCTGGTGGTTGAGGTTAAAAGTTTTCCCGAAGGTTATGCCAAGGCCGCTAAAGGAACATGCGTGGGAGCGGTAATGCGCGATAAAATGTTTAACAAGCTAAATAAAAAGAAAAAAGCAGGCCGGGTCATATTCAACAGTAAAGGTATTGCCAACCAGGCATTTACTGCCGGGCCCAGGTTCGGCGCTAAAGAAAAAGAAAAGCTGGTGGCCGCCCTGTTATCCAAAAGTGCAGTTGGCCAAATGCAGGCTTTTCACAAACGTTTCAACAAAAAAGGTAACCCTATACTGCCAGCAAACAAAAAAGACTTTGAAGGACTGGCATTGTTGTTAAAAGATGTATGGGGATTTTCCCTGTCTGATTCATAAAGAATACGGAAGTAAAATTCTTGCCCGGTGGGCGCCGCAGGCATACAAGATTAACGGCCTGACAGCGGCTCTGAAGTTAGCTGCTTGTATTGAAATTCTGCCTACTGTTGTGCTGTTTTTTCCCCGGGAACAGGGTATCCCGCTTTTTCCAGCTCACTTTCCAGCCAGGGTTTTGTAAATCCCACTAGCGCTTTTTTGCCGATGGTAATGACAGGAACAGTTAAACCGCCACTCACTCGCCTGAGCTCTTCGCTTACCTCATCATTGCCCTGGGCGTTTTTATCTGTGTAAGGGATATTTAAATTATCGAGAAACTTGCGGGCATTATCACAACTATTGCAGTTTGGAGCGGTATATATAACGACCGGGTTTTTCCTGGCAATTTGCGCTAATGAATTGTTTGACGTTCTCTGGCCGCCATCACCAAAATTCTTTTCTTCGGTAATGACACCGGGGTCCAGGGGCGCCGGACGGGCCTGGTAAGACACGTTCCCAAATTCATCAACTACTTTATAAAGCCTGGCTGCCTCTGAAGGCGCAATATATAAAGTTGATATTACAATCGCCAGCAAAATATTTCTTTTAGCTACCATGTTTATCCCTCCAGGCTGAAAAACAAAATATCTTAATTTAAAACATGCGAGTCTTTATTTATCTATTTATAACCGTAAATACATTCCGCCAAGTTTTCGTCGGTATTTTTCCCTGACCCAGGAATAACCAACGATAAAACCGCCAACGAGCATGGCAAATGAAATGAGTATCCACATGCCATAGGCAATATCAGCCGATATAAATGGTGTTTGGGTCGGCGCTTCCTGTGCCGCAATTTTCTGCTTATTTGCCAGTTCTGTCGCCACTGTCGCCTTTGACAGCTGGCCCGTCAGATCCAAAGCACGATTCTTTTCTTCCGATAAACCATCCTGCGCCTTTTTTAGGCGAATATTTAGTGATTGCAACTGTGCCTTGGTAGCTGTTAGGGCCAACTGTAAGCGATCAACTTCGGCACGAGCAGCGCCCAGTTGGGCGCGAACGGGTTTGGCCGACGAGACAAGATTTACGTTTAACCAGCCTTCGGTGCCAGACGCATCTCGCACCTTAACCGCACCCTCAGCCCGCTCAATAACCTCCAGCATATCTCCACTATTCACCCGTTTCAGCTCTGGCGGCTGCTCATTGGGCCCGCTAAAGATCCCGACAGTGAGCTGATCAGTAACATAAACACTTTCTGCCACAACTGAAAACGGCAAAATTAATAAAATTATTCCCACAAACCGCAGCATTCCTGTCTCCTGCTTAATTCCTTAAAATATCAATCTCAGCGAATTACGATATTATTACTGATTCTGGTGCATAATCCCGCAATAAGGCCTTGAAAACAATAGTGAGTATACCAGCGTGAGCAGTGAACACCCTTACGATCGTCTGACCCCGGAGGTCATTTTATCGGCTGTCGAGCAATATGACCTGGTTTGTACCGGTGGTTTGCTGGCCCTGAACAGCTATGAAAACCGGGTCTACCGCATCGAAACAGAACAGGGCCCACCGGTGGCAGTTAAATTTTACCGCCCGGATCGATGGACAAATGAGGCAATTGAAGAGGAACACCAGTTTGCACTGGAGCTTGCTGAACAGGAAATTCCGGTGGTCGCACCCATGTTATCGCCGGCTGGCAGCGCCTTAAGTTGTTATAAAGACTTTCGTTTTGCCCTCTTTCCGTGGCAGCCGGGCCGGACACCCGAGTTAAATAATGACGAGCATCGTCGCCTGCTGGGTCGTTTCCTGGGCAGGTTGCACCGACTGGCTGCCAGCGCCCATTTCCAGCATCGACCGGTATTAAGTCTTGAGACTTATGGCACACAGGCGGTGAAATTCCTGCTTGAAAATGACTTTATTCCTGATTATCTTGTTGCCTCGTACACGGCGATTTCTGAACAGGTCTTGCAGAAACTGACTGACAGTCTCACGGCCATGGATACTTTCACAAAAATACGCCTGCATGGCGACTTTCACCTGGGTAACCTGCTGTGGACGGAAACCGGACCCCATTTTGTCGACCTGGATGACTGCATGACAGGTCCTGCCATTCAGGATTTATGGTTATTATTGAGTGGTGATCAGGCTGAAATGCAACAACAAATACAGCCTTTACTTGAAGGTTACACACAATTCGCGGATTTCAATCCGGCCCAGTTGGCCCTGGTTGAGCCCTTGCGCACCCTGCGTCTATTACATTACAGCGCCTGGTTGGCACGTCGCTGGTCTGACCCGGCCTTTCCCAGGAATTTTCCCTGGTTTAATACCATTCGCTACTGGGAAGAACAAATACTCACCTTGCGTGAACAACTGGCATTACTGGATGCGCCGCCATTACAATGGCATCCTTAAACAATGACGAGTATATATAAACAGTATGACAACACATTTTGATTACCTGGTAATCGGTGGCGGCAGTGGTGGTATTGCCTCTGCCCGGCGGGCGGCGGCTCATGGTGCTAAAACTGCCATTATTGAATCCGGGGCAATTGGTGGCACCTGCGTTAATGTCGGCTGCGTACCCAAAAAAGTGATGTGGAATGCAGCGAGTATTGCCGAGACCCTCCATGATGCCAGTGATTATGGTTTTGATATTGATGTCAAAGGATTTAGCTGGCAAAAAGTCAAACAGTCCCGCGATGAATACATTCAGCGACTAAATAAAATCTATGATAAAAATATAAATGCCTCTGAAGTCTCACGCATTGATGGTTATGGAAAATTCCTGGACCAGCATACGGTAATAGTTGCTGACAAAAAATATACGGCAGATCATATTCTTGTGGCCGTCGGCGGCGAACCCGTGCGACCTGACCTGCCAGGAGCAGAACTGGGTATTACCAGTGATGACTTTTTTGAATTAGCACAACAACCCAAAAAAATAATGGTGGTCGGTGGCGGTTACATATCCGTGGAACTGGCTGGCCTGTTAAATTCACTGGGGTCGGACGTGACTATATTGTTACGCCGTGAACATTTTTTGAAAAATTTTGATGCCACGATCCGTGATAGCCTGATGGAAGAAATGCAGCATGCGAACATCAATATACTTACCCGTATTCATCTTGACTGCCTGGTAAAAAAAGAGGACGGCCTGATTACCCTGCAAAGCAAAGGCGGTGAGGAGATGACCGGGTTTGATACCGTCATCTGGGCTACGGGCAGATCCCCCAGGACCCGTGGCCTGGGCCTGGAAGAGGCTGGTATCGAAACAAATGATAGGGGTTTTATTGAAACAGATGAATTTCAAAATACGAACCAGGAAAACATTTATGCGGTCGGTGATGTAACTGGACGAGTTGCCTTGACCCCTGTGGCCATTGCTGCTGGCCGACGCCTGGCCGATCGTCTGTTTAATAACCAGGCCGATGCCAGGCTGGATTATGAGACTATCCCGACCGTCATTTTCAGTCACCCCCCTATCGGCACTGTCGGGTTAAGCGAAGATGAGGCCCGCGATAGTTATGGTGAGAGCAGTATCAAAACCTATCAGTCACGTTTTACCAATATGTATTACGCATTAACGAAGCGCAAACCGAAAACGCTGGTGAAGCTTGTTTGTGTTGGTGACCAGGAAAAGATTATTGGCGCCCATATTATTGGTGACCAGGCCGATGAAATTATCCAGGGATTTGCGGTGGCCGTTAAAATGGGTGCAACTAAAAAAGATTTTGACAATACTGTTGCCATCCACCCGACCGCTGCTGAAGAATTCGTTACCCTACGATGATATTTAGCGTCTAATGGCCAACCGACCCTATAAAAATATTTCCCCAGAACTGGCCAGTGGCGTTTATGTGGATGAACAGGCCTGCGTCATTGGCGATGTGACACTGGGCAAAGATTGTTCAGTCTGGCCCATGGCCGTGATCCGGGGTGACGTCAATACCATTACTATTGGTGAGCGCAGTAATATTCAGGATGGTACCGTTGTCCACGTGACCCATAACTATAGCGATTTACCCGATGGTTATAGTGTTACCATTGGCAATGAAGTGACCATTGGCCATAACGTCACCGTCCACGGTTGCTGTATCGCAGATCAATGCCTGATCGGAATTGGTTCGGTAATCCTGGACGGGGCTATGATAAACAAACACGTTTTATTAGGCGCGGGCAGCCTGGTCACTGAGGGCAAGGAACTGGAAGGTGGCTATTTGTGGTTAGGCAGACCGGCAAAACGAATACGAAAACTCACAGAAAAAGAAATCGCCTGGTTCGGCTACTCAGCCAGCCATTATGTCAATCTGAAAAACGATTACCTGTAAGCGGACTGAACTATTTGTTGTAATGCCAAATAGAGTTCGTCTTTAGACCATTCAGCTGGTCGAATATGGAATAGCCCGCCTGTTACTCTTTGTATTCGCATGTCATTAAATACTTTACCGGTTTTTACAGATATAACTTTGACATGAAAGTCTGCTTCATTTTCCCCACTCCATAGAAACGGGATTGAAAATGTAATATTTAATCTTGGAGTCAGTTCTTCAATTCTAATAATAATAACCGTATCAAATCCTTCGTTAGAAAATTTAGCTAATAATTTTTCCCCTATCATTCCTGACCAATTCGAAAAGTCTTTGACTCCATTAGGTAATAAAACCTTTCCGCATGACATGTTTTTAAATGCCTTTTTAATTTCATTTAGGGCCATTTCTTCACGCTTTTTAGGCTCTTTTTGATCTTTTCTCCATGCTACTTCAGGAAGAATAACTACTGAACCAAGATTAATATTTTCTCCGTTACATATAGCTTCTTTCCCATCAATACTATATGTATTTATTCTTGTTGTGGCACAAGCAGAAACAATAAAAGATAGATATATTACAATTATTATTTTGCTAAATTTCATAATCGCTGTCCTTTTCATTGTGCTTCCTTTTTATCACATAACGTCGAGTTAAACTGCGGGGTCAAGTTAAACGTGTGGTTATGTGTTTTTACTTTCAACTGCTAATTCGCCAATAATTAAGTTTAATTTTTGTTAATTATTTTTGCTGTAATAATAGTGAACGTATGAGAATTCACAGTTAAAATGGCATTATTTTTTAAGCATTTGAAATAATGATTTTTTCCTTTTGTTTCTATCTCATCAAGATGTGTTGCCAAGATAGTTTTTCTTAAGTAGGCCTCTGTTTCAGAATCTGAAAATTCAACAATATCCAGATTTCTCCTTATTCTCAAAAAACCCATAGGAGTATTTCTAAATTTTTTAGATATTGATATTTTTAAAGTCTCATTCATTTTTTTACTTATAACGATTAGCAGCAATCTTTAACTAATAGTTGTGAGCCTTAAAGGGTACTGACCCCCCTTTTCTCCCTTACTGAACTATTTTTTTAAATGGTCGACGATTCAAATCACGCATGTTTTTTTCTTTCCCGGGGCTGCCAATCCAGACGGGATGTTTTTTGTAATCTTTATTCACAATACTACGGGTTGCATCAAATCCCTTAAACGAAAGTCCGGCAAGATCGGACCAGGTATAAATTAAATCTGATAACGTGTATGGACGATGGCTGTAGGAACGAAGCGATTTTAAGTTGTGTTCGTTTCGCCATATTTCGTTACCCCATACTATAAAAGGGATGGTATACATTGCGCTGGTTGGTGCTGCCTCATTACGACCAGCGAACAGCTTTTGCGGATAGTCATAGACCTCCTCACCATGATCTGAAAAATACAATAACAGGTCGTTAGCTTGTTGTTTTTCTTTCAGTGCGCTTATCAGCGATGAGATAACGAAATCATTATATAATACTGCGTCATCATAACTGTTGTACTCTTTTGTCTGTTCCTCGTTGAGCCAGGGTGGTCCTTTATAATTATCAAATACTGAAAATTTATCGGGGTAACGGTAATTGTATTTACGATGGGTACCCAGGAGATGAATTATAATAAATTTACGTTTACTAGAATCATCATTTAACACTTTTTTAAAGGGTGCTAGTACGACCTCATCGTATTGGGCGCTGTTCTGATTACGGTTATTGTTCATGTAAAACTGCTGATCAGCCTGTTTCGAGAACATAGTCAACATGGTATTTCTTTTTGTTTGGGTTTGTTGATTGGTTATCCAGTAGGTTTTATAACCGGCCTGCTTCATTAAATTAATCAGCGTGGGCTTTTTCAGGTACAGGTCCGGATGTTTTTCATCAGCAAAAGTCAACGCCTGTTCCAGCGCCTCTATGGTATAGGGTCGTGGCGTGTAAACATTGTCAAAAGCCAGTAACTCATCTTGCAGCGCTTCGAGCCGGGGCGTGGTGTCTCGCGAGTACCCATAAATTCCCATATGTTGACGATTGGTTGACTCGCCGATAACCAATACCAGGTTCATGGGCTTATTTGCATGGTCATCTGACAGGTTTTCCAGGGGCGGCAGTTTGTTAACCTGCAATAAAATTTTTTCCGCAGCTGCTAACTGTTTTTTATATTCCAGAAAACCTACTACCAGGTGCCAGGGAGCAACGGGCTCCATCAGTTTGGCTTGCAGGTCGAGGGCAACTTGAAGAGAAGTTTGTTTGATCAACAAGCGATTACTAAATGGCCAGCTAACTATGAAAATAGCTACTATTACTGTAATTGTTCGTTGCCTGTTAGCCAGGTGGACTGGGCGTAACTGTTTCCATAACAAATAGGGTAAATAGCTATAGACTGCCAGCGCGAGAATCATCCACCAGCGAAAGTACGACTGGAGAAATTCAGTGGACTCAGCCGGGTTGGTTTCAAAAATTATAAAAATAACGCTGTGGGAAAAATCTTGCCCATATAAGGCAAAATAACCCAGGCTGACCAACGAGCTGGCCCACAGGATCAAACCTATGAATGCGGTAACGCTGCGTGTGTAGCGGGGAAATAACAAAACTGGAATCAACCAAAGCACACTCATGAGCAGTGCCTGACGCATACCGGCACCCCCGGCCATGCCGGCACTGAATACAAGGGCCTGGTAAACGCCTGAAAAATAGAAAAAGAATAAATAGATCAGTGCTAAGTCACCCCATTTGGGACGATATTTGTCTGAATTCAAAAGTTGATTATCTCGCGTCACTAATTTGTCCTGGAGAGATTTTTAGTCCATGTTTTTTTATTCGGGGTACAGTCTGAGAACTCTATAAAAAAACCACTTAAGGAATATTGTAGCATAGCAAATTCCAAATTTTTCGCTGTACCCCTTTAATACAAAGGGCCTTATCCCGCACAACAGGAGAGTTGTTTTACATCCATGCTAAAGGTTTGGGCGGTCAATTTTAAACCCTCCACCATTGTTAGGTATGGAAATAACTGGTTGGCCAGCTCTTCGACAGTCATGTGATTGCGAATAGCCAGGGCCGCCGTCTGTATTATTTCACCACCTTCATGGGCCAGCAGCTGGCAACCGATAATACGACCACTGTCTTTTTCTGCCACCAGTTTTATAAAACCTCGCGTATCCATGTTGGCCAGGGCCCGGGGCACGTTTTCCAAGTCAAGTTTACGACTATCAACGTCTAGCCCCTGGTCTTCAGCCTGTTGTTCACTTAAACCAACCGTGGCGACTTGCGGGTCGGTAAATACAACTGCCGGCATCACAGACAAATCAATGGCCACTTCGTCGCCTGTCATATTCCGGGCGGCGCGGGAGCCGGCTGCTGCGGCCACGTAAACAAATTGCGGTAGACTGGTGCAATCACCGGCGGCATAAATGTTCTCTACATTGGTGCGCATGTAGTCATCAATCACAATACTGCCACGTTGATTGGTTTTAATACCTGCCTTGTCCAGGTTCAAAGCAGCGGTATTGGCTGCGCGACCGGTAGCCGCCAATAATTGATCGCCACTCACCTCACCATGGTTGGTTTTAAGTGTGAAATTTTTTCCATCATGGCTAATGAATTCAGGTGAGGTGTTGACCATGACATTAATGCCTTCATCAACAAAAACCTGCATCATGCCTTTACCAATTTCTGAATCTTCTTTTGACAACAAGCTGCTGCGTGCCAGCACGGTTACCTCGGCACCAACATGGCGAAACGCCTGGGCCAGTTCCAGGGCCACAACTGATGCACCGAGTACAATTAAATGTTTCGGTATTTTTTCTGCGACCAGGGCTTCGGTTGAAGTCCAGTAAGGCGTCCCGCTTAAACCTGGAATATCCGGTATGGCGGGGCTGGCACCTGTGGCCAGTAAAAACCGGTCGGCTTTAATTATTTCTTCACTGCCATCATTTTTACTAACAATTAATGTGCTGGCATCTTTAAACCGCGCCATCCCCCGCACCAGGTTAATGCCGGGATTACCTTCCAGGATGCTTTCGTATTTTGCGTAGCGTAATTTTTCTACCCATTGCTGCTGTTGTAACACCATGGCCTTGCGATCTATTTTTGGTGTATTGAGCGGAAATCCTTCAAAAGCATGATGGCCCTGTAGATTTGCGATATTTGCACCACGAATAAATATTTTCGACGGCACACAGCCAATATTGACGCAGGTACCGCCGATGATGTCGGCGCCTTCAATAATTGTTACCGTAGCGCCGCGCTCGACTGCTTTAATAGCCGCAGCAAAAGCACCAGAGCCGGTACCGACTATGGCGATGTGGAGACCACTGCCACCACTACTGACCACCTTACCATCAGAATCCACCAGGCTTGCACTATATCCTTTTGACTCAACCGCTTTTAAAAGTTGGTTGTTATCTACAATGCCCTGAGTCTCGATTTTAGCCTGGCCCTCATCATAAGAAACCGAAGCCTTGACACCCTCGAGTGCATTTAACGCATCTTGTGCGCTTTTCGCACAGGTACTGCATGTCATGCCGGTGATTTTTAAGTTAACTGTACTCATGGAAATCTTCCTTCTTATTTTAGTGTCAGGTTATAGCGTGCAGCGTTGAAATTTTTACCAATAGAGAATGCATCATCCAAAGAGAGCAAGAAGGTGCCATGATGTTCGCTTAGCCATTGCTCAGCCACGGATTTTGAGTCAAAGAAATAAACAAAATGACAAAATTTGGCAATGATATCCTCTTTCATTTCAGCTTCGTCCAGCACTAAAAAAGAAACATAAAGGGTTTTGTCGCCAATAACTTTTACCTGATCTGGTGAAATTTCCAGCTCAATCTTTCTCTTTGTAACCGGACATAAAGAGCTCACTTGTACGGTTTCGCTTAACAGGGCTGGAATAAACAGGCTGTCCCAGGCGCACCAGGTATAGGATGTCTGGCCATTTACATTAAGTCGGTGCGACGTCTCCCGTGTCGTCAGTCCCCAGAAACCAGTCACGTACTTGTTGTCATCAAAAAAAACGCCAGACCATGATTGCAAGCTCTGACTAATAAACTCGGCAGTCAAGCCGGTTTTTTTCTGTAGCTGCTCAACGGCTACCGATTTTCCCAAGGCCAGTGAACGATACAGGCATAATGATAATAGCTGCTGTTCTTTATTGATCTCAGGAAAGGCCTGCACCACAAAGTCACTGATTTGACTTGGCGACCAGTTCAACATTAATCTCCTGGATTATTTTACTAAATTATTTCTTCAGGGTTGACGGATACCCGGCATTGGTCGTGGCCTTAATCAGGGCCTCTACATTGGTCTTTGCCGGATCGAAAGTCACGGTGGCGGTTTTGGTTTCCAGTGACGCCGACGCCTCGGTAACTCCTGGCACTTTTTTCAGGGCCTTGCGAATCGTAATGGGACAAAACTTACAAGTCATGTTCTGAACGTCCAGGGTAACGGTTTTGGTTGTCACGGCCTGTACGCTAAAAGATACAACCACGAGCATGATTGTTATAAATAACGGGGCCAGGGTTTTGCGAAACATATTAATACTCCTTATTCAGTGTTTTTAAGTTAGCTGCTATCTCAAACTATTCAAAAAACATGGTGCCATACCAGGGGAAGGCGATGAGTGCCGCCAGAAAAACCGTCACTACCCAGAAAATTATGCGTTGGTTACGCTGGACACTGGGTACGGCACAGGCCTCCTCAGGTGCGCATTGACGGGGGACAATGTAGAGTTTGTAAAAGGCCCAACCCAAAAACCCCAGGGTGATGGTAATGAATATCCAGCGGTAGGGGGTAAGTGCCGACAGGGTGCTGATCCAGGCGCCACCAATGCCCAAACTCAATAGAACCAGTGGACCAATGCAACACACGGACGCCCCAATGGCAGCGAGCCCGGCGCCAATCATTGAGCCTTTATTGGATGGTGAGGTTGTTTCAGCCATTGTTTCTACACTCCTGATCACAGATTGCTGGTAAGTATAAACCCCGTACCTGGGTACAGAGTCAAGATTTTGGAAATCAGGGCTTATATATGGATAATCAGGATTTTGTGCCTGTCAAAGTTTCGACAATGGGACAATGGGCCTTGTCACTACCAGCCTGGCAAGTTTTGATGAGTTGGTCCAGGGTTGCGCGCAAATTTTGTAAGTCACTGATTTGCTGATCAATATAAGACCTTTTTTCTTCGGCCCGGTGCCTGACATCTTCGCAATGACCCTCGCCAAGCTCCAGTAATTCGGCGATTTCCCCCAGGCTAAAGCCCAATTCCTTGGCGCGCCGAATAAACAGGATGCGATCCACGGTAGCTGGCGTGTAAATACGATAACCCTGCGCGGGTTTGGCAGGTTCCTGAATAATGCCGAGCCGCTGGTAATAACGAACCGTTTCAATATTTACACCAGATTTTCGGGCCAGGCGGCCAATTGTCAGTGATAAGCTCATAAGCAGTATCCCCCCTTATATTTGATATTTGAAGTCCGTTGTTAACTACAGACTCTATAATAAACAAATAGTTCGCTTTTGTTTAGAACTGTTCTAAAAAGTGATTAAATTCAAGGTGATAGGTGATAAAAATTTCTGGCGGGTATTACGATCTTTACCTAACTATCAGGTATGCATAACTCTGGTGTAGCAGCCAAACCTTGTTGAGAAATTCGTTAGCCAGTGAACTTTCTCAAAATCCTCGACTCATATCACCTGATTCTGACTACATTAGTATATTGGTAACAATGATCCATTTGGTGCAATTCATAAGGTTATGATAGTGTGCAGTTCATGAAATCCCTGTCTGACAACCTAATTTCACGCAAACTAATTTCGCGTAAACTAATTTCTCTGGCCGTGATCCTGGTTCTGGCGGTTGCGCCATTACAAGGTGCTTTTGCAAGCATGGCCGATTGCGGAATGGTGACGGGCACGGCGACACAACAACACACAATGAATAAAAGCCAGCAGAATAAAAATAAAGCTCAACATGTTGCGACACCGCAAATCCATTGTTATGACCATGACTGCAATCAGGACCAGTGCACGGTTGATCACTGCACAGCCGCTGCCACAGTGATGTCCCCGTTTAATAACAATTCAGACGTGTTTCATAACACGGCCGATTATTCGTTAAATAATGATTCAAGCCTAACCTCCATTTTATTCTTTTCCTTGTTTCGACCTCCGAAAGCCTGAAACCGGGCTAGCCACGCCCGTTATTTGTGATGTAACTTGCCTTTTATTTACACTGGCAAGATAAATCAACAAATAAGTCAGTTTTTATATTTGAATAAACAAGCAAGTTTGAAGCGTTTTGTTCGCTTTTCCCAAACTTGCTACCAAGAAGGAATTAATTATGTCCAAGATATATTTACCCGGCGAACAACCATTTTCACCATCGCGCCGTCGGTTTGTTACAGGATTGGCCGCAGGTGGTGCGATGATGGGGTTTGGTGCAAATGCGTTTGCAAAATCAAGCGCCGATTCAACCTCGGCAGCCAAAAAAGTCCTCGGTGGGCCTGAAATTTTGCGCGGAAGAAACTTTGACCTTGCTTACTCATACAGCCAGGTAAATTTTACCGGTGCTAATCGACTGGCAACTGCGATTAATGGCTCAGTGCCAGCACCGACTTTACGCTGGAAAGAAGGCGATACCGTTACCCTAAATGTGACCAATAACATGGCGGCTGACACCTCGATCCACTGGCACGGTATTATTTTACCCAGTGAAATGGATGGCGTACCCAATATTTCCGATAATTTTAAAGGCATCAAGCCGGGCGAAACTTTTAAGTACCGGTTTAAGCTTAACCAAAGTGGCACCTACTGGTATCACAGCCATTCGGGATTCCAGGAACAAACCGGAGCCTATGGTGCTATCGTGATTGATCCCATCAAACCAGCGCCGTACAAGTTTGATCGCGATTATGTTGTCGTAATCTCAGACTGGACGGATGAAAAACCCACTTCTGTTTTTCATAAACTGAAAAAACGTTCTGATTATTATAATTTCCGTGAACGCACCATTGGTGATGCTATGGGAGATTTGACCAAGAACGGCTGGAGCAAGTTCTGGGCACAACGCAATATGTGGAACCAGATGCGCATGTCAGACCGGGATATTTCTGACGTAACCGGCTACACCTATACCTACCTTACTAATGGCCGGGCACCTGCTGATGGCTGGACAGGGTTATTTAAAAAAGGCGAAAAAGTTTTACTGCGCTTTGTTAATGCTGCTGCCATGACATTTTTTGACGTACGCATCCCGGGCCTGAAGATGACGGTAGTGGCTGCTGATGGTCAAGACATTGAACCGGTCACGGTTGATGAATTTCGTATCGGTGTTGCGGAAACCTATGATGTAATAGTCGAGCCAAGTGATGATCGTGCCTACAGCATTTTCTCGCAATCCATTGACCGCACAGGTTATGCGCGTGGCACTTTAACGCCTGATCCTTCATTAACCATCGCTGCCCCAAAAATGGACCCTGATATAATTCTGACTCATGGTGACATGGGTATGAACATGGCTAACATGGATCATGGCGCTATGGGGCATGACATGAGTGGTGGCGGTAACATGGCAGGCATGGATCACTCGAAAATGAATGGTGGTGGCATGAAAGGTATGGATCACTCGAAAATGGATATGCCCAAGATGGGTTCGGGTAAAGCAGGTTATGGCACCAGTCGTAAAGTGACACACGTGAAATCAGAATTTGGTGCCCACGTAGATATGCGTGCCGAAGATCCACAGTTCAGACTAGATGATCCAGGCATTGGCTTGCGCAACAATGGGCGCCGGGTACTGACCTATGGTGATATTCGCAGTCTCTATAAAACCTATGACCCGAGGGAACCGACGCGGGAAATAGAGTATCACCTGACCGGAAATATGAGTCGCTACATGTGGTCTGTGAATGGCATTAAACTGGATGATGCGGACAAGCTGAAAATGAAATTTGGTGAACGTTTACGAATAAACCTGGTAAACGACACCATGATGAATCACCCCATCCATTTACATGGTATGTGGAGTGATCTGGAGACCGGCGATGGCAAACATATTCCGCGTAAACACACCGTGATTGCACAGCCCGGTGCTCAAATCAGTTATCTCGTCACGGCTGACGCAATGGGTGGATGGGCTTATCACTGCCATCTTTTTTATCATATGGCTGCCGGCATGTTCCGACACGTTGAAGTAAGCTAAAGGAGGCGCAAAAATGAATTACAAATCATTAATCGCCTTAACAGGCATACTTTTTTCAAGTTCAGTATTTGCTGCCGGTGGTAGTAACGATCCACTGCTTGGCATGGTCATGATTAATCAGCTGGAAACACGAGTTGGTGACGGTGATGATCCAGCAGTACTGGAGGGTGAGGCCTGGATAGGCAAGGACCTGAACAAGATCTGGTTCAAAACGGACGTAGAATATGTCGGTTCTGAAACAGAAGAACTGGAAGTGCAGGCACTTTACAGCCGGGCAATTGCACCCTACTGGGATATACAGGCCGGTTGGCGCCACGATAACAAACCGAAACCTAACCGGGACTGGTTTGCAATTGGCTTCAAGGGATTGGCGCCTTACTTTTTTGAAGTCGATACTGCCCTGTTTGTTGGCAGTGAAGGACGTTCTGCCTTGCGACTTGAAGGTGAATACGAAATCATGTTCACTCAAAAGTTAATTCTCACACCTGAGATTACTCTTAATTTTTATGGTAAAGATGACGAGAAAACAGGCAGAGGATCTGGCTTGTCGGATCTACAAACTGGCTTGCGTTTACGCTATGAATTTGTCCGGGAATTTGCACCCTATATCGGTGTAAACTTTACCAGGACCTATGGCCGAACTGCTTCTTACGTCAAGGATGCCGGCGACGACATATTTGATGCGCGGTTGGTAGCTGGTATTCGTGCCTGGTTTTAAAAACTGAAAGTACGATTTCGGCGTAATATTTTATATTACGTTCAATGATTACATTACGTCGGAGTCGTTTTTTTTACTTTAAGATAAAAATAGTCGGGCTATGGAATATAGCCGGTATTAATTAACAACTGAGGAGGCAACTGAAATATGTCGCGCACTAAAATAATATTAGGCCTGGGTATAGGCGCCGTTATATTCGGGTTTTCATTTATCTGGTTTGGTGTTTTTAATGTAGCCGCAAATGTAGAACATTGGAAAGTATCAGAAAAATTTTTTGAGCTGGTTCGTGTCAGGTCAATTGTTGCACGTGCAGGAAACATAACGGTTCCAGATCTTACGGATAAAGCCAGGGTCAAACGCGGTGCCGGCAATTATGCTGCCATGTGCAGTCAGTGCCACCTGGCACCAGGAACGGATACTTCAGAGCTATATGAAGGTCTCAATCCAGCACCACCGGTATTGTATAAATATGACAAGTTTACCGATAAACCATCTGAAAAATTTTGGGTAATAAAAAATGGTATCAGGATGACTGGCATGCCAGGGTGGGGAACAAATAATAGCGATGAACAAATATGGGATATGATCGCACTGATATCGGCTCTAAAGGATATGACGCCTAAACAATATCTACAGCTTGTTGAGAGTGGCGAGCACACCCATAAAAATGGTGGTCATGGCAGTAGTTCATCGATGAAAATGCAAGATAATCACCAAACAAACTCTGGTGGCACTAAGGCTCACAAAGAACCGATGAAGAAAAAACAAGCTGGTCATAACGATGACGGGCATGCCCATTAGTAAATTTCTCGGGGTGTATAAAATACGATCGCCTTTAGCTATTGATTAGCCTGGGTGATTCATTTTTTATACCCGGCTGCTGACAATAGCAGTCTCGATATTTGCCTCTACTGTGCGACCGAAATGAGCACTCGTGATTCACGCATAGCTCAATGCCTCATTGGTTATCACAATTGCTAAATAAAAATTTAGCTACAAAAAATTCACAGAAATCCTTGATCTGGAGTTAACTCCAGAGTGTAGAATTGTCATCATCCGGTAACTTTAAGATTAAGTGAAACTGTGACACGAATCAGGATGTCATAATAATTATCACCTACCTGTGAGTTACTGAACATTCTCATTGAGCTACCGATCTGATATCAACGCCAATAAAAGGAACTGATTCATGGGTAAAATATTACTGAAAATACTGGGTGGTTTTACCATTTTCTTGCTTTTAATTGTAGCTATCACCTGGTTGTTCTGGATACCCTCGGCCAGTGGCCCAGGTTACGTTTTTGTAAAGGCGTGGGGCGAAAAAGGTTCAGCGCCAGGCCAGTTTAATGACCCCACTGGTTTAGCTGTACACAAGGGCGAGGTGTTTGTCAGCGATGCACGTAATGGTCGTGTTCAGGTTTTTGATTTTGACGGTAAGTTCAAGCGCCAGATTAGCAGCAAGGGTGATGGCCGCGACCAGCTTGGCCGGCCAATGAACATGGTTATTGCTGGCAATGAACTGTACGTAGCCGACTACTGGAATGACCGAATCCAGGTGTTTGGCCTGGACGGTATCTACAAACGCAGTATCGGCAAAGCAGGCAAAGGGCCGGGCGAGCTCGGTTCACCGGGTGGCGTGGCAGTCGCCCCTAATGGCGACGTTTTTGTCGCCGATTTTTATGGTCAACGAGTTCAGCAACTACGTGCTGACGGTAGTTTCGTCAGACAATGGGGCAAAACTGGCAAAATTGGTTTCATGGCCGGTGAGTTTAACTACCCTACCGATGTGGCCCTGGCTCTCGATGGCACCCTGTTCATGGCAGATGGTTATAATGACCGGATCCAGGTATTTGGGGCCGATGGACAATTCCTGCGTAAATGGGGCGGGCCATGGGCAATCAATATCTTCGGGCCTTTCAATGGCTGGTTTGCCACGGTGACCAGTATCGATTTCGACAAACAGGGCAATGTGTTTGTTGCCGACTTCTATAACAACCGTATCCAGAAATTTATGCCAGACGGCACTTTCCTGACATCAATTGGTAAACGGGGCAAGGGGCCAGGTCAGTTTGATAAGGCCATCGCCGTAGCAGTTGCTGACGACGGCACCGTATTTGCTGCCGATTTCAGAAATAACCGGATACAGAAATGGCGGCCTGAATAAATTAGTCAGGAATAACCCGGTCAGAATTTTATTCTTTGACAATAATTCAAAAAATTTATTTTCCTGATTTTATTCCTCTTATTGCCTTGGACTGTGAATTAGATTTGTTATTCAGCCCTGAGGTATAACTTTATTTGAATTTCTTTATTATTGTCGAAGTCAAACTGAACCCTGGCAATTTTTTGTTTACCGCCAATCATGGGTTTCAATAACTCAGTCTCGAGAGATTCAGGCGCCTTGATTACCAGTTTGCCGGTCTCGGCAGAGGCAATATCACCTATAGACTCGAGTATGGCGCCATATTTTTTTATATCAGTATTATTGAGATTAAAAACAAGCGCTGGTTTTTTTTCATAAACAGCCATTTTTAGCGTCGGTTGATCAACTTTTTTCAGCTCAACAAGTTTAAAACCGGAACCGGAAAATACCCTGGATACTTTTTCCAGGCTTAGTTCCGATGCGCTATGGAAGCTAACCAATCCTGATTTGAGATCGACGTTAACCGTCTGCGCATCAACTTCAGGCAATTGGCCAATTTTTTTACTCACACCATAAACACAAAATGCACAAACCATGCCCTCTACTTTTCCCTGGTAAATAATTTCTTTGGCATTAGCATGCACACTCCAGGTCAACAGCAATAATACTAAAAACGAATTTTTCAACATACTTAAACTCCCGTGGCACAATTAAAGGTGCTGATATCTCTACTCAGCCTAACAAACCAGCAGCATCATATTAGCAACACCGGGTTATTGCAGGCAAAAAAACTGAAAACCCCGCTGTAAACAACCAAAGAACCAGATATTTCTTGACATGGAGCCAGCTCTAGGTAGTAGACTTTCTGGCAGTTGAGATGGTTTTCAATTAAATTGAACCTGGAGTTGGCTCTAGGTTGTCATAAATAACGTGAACAACATATCAGGAGATTTGTACATGTTTTTTAATAAATTAACCCATTCCGGATATCCAGGTTACCAGGGCCTGATTCCGGGACTGGCGCTGGCGCTGGCCATAACCAGTGCGCCGGCCCTGGCCCATGATCCTGTGTTCGGCATTGGCCCCCATGTTTTGTTCAAACAAGGCGTGGAATTTGCCGCTGATATTGAATCAAGACAAGCAGGTGATAACAAAGAACAAGCACTGGTCTTACAAACAACTTACGGGATCACTGGCGACTGGGCAGCGGGCATAAATTTACCCTATGATTTCAAACAGACTGAAAACGATAGCAGTAGTGGTAATGGTGATGTGTCAGTTTTCACCAAGTACCGTTTCTGGCGTAAAGACTCGCTGGGTCTCCAGGAGTCGGGTGCAGTTTTTATTAAGGTAATCACCGATACTGCCGCTGACAATAAAACCCCGGCACTGGGTAAAGGCACGACTGATACCATTCTAGGTCTAACCTACGGTTACGAAGGTCGTAAATGGTATCGCTGGGCCAGTGCCCGCTATCGTTTTAATGGCACCAATGATACCAGCGGTATCCGGGTTGATCGTGGCGACATGATTCGAATTGATTTTGTAGGCGGTATTCGCCCAACACCAACAGGTTACCTGGAACCAGATACCGTCTGGTTACTCGAGCTCAATGGTGAATTTGGTCAGCGGGCAGAAGTGGGTGGGGTAGCACTAGCCGATACTGGCGGCACTGCATGGTTTCTATCACCAGGTATTTTCTGGACCAAGCGCAACTTTGCCATCAAGGCTGGGGTACAGGTTCCCATTTATCAGAATCTTGGTGGTAACCAGCAGAACGCGGACTACCGCGCCAAACTAATATTTGAGTGGCATTTATAATTCTGTATATGTTTTTAATTTACTTTTATTAATTTAGTGGAGTCATGAGAATGAAAAAACAAATTTTAATCGGTCTGTTCAGCTTATTGTTTTTACAAAGCGTTTTTGCAGCTGGCACAAGATACGAAATGCGTGTAGATGGTCTGGCCTGCCCGTTCTGCGCCTATGGCGTCGAGAAAAAACTGAAGGCCGTTGAAGGTGCCAGTGATATCACTGTTGATCTTAACAAAGGTCTGGTTAGTGTAAATATTGCCGAGGGCAAGGAATTAACCGAAGAACAAATGAAAAAACTGTTTAAGGATGCGGGTTTCACTTATCGCAGCATGAAAAAATTTCCGCTTTAAGGTACATAAGAATGAGGCGATTGAAAATCCTGGTTACGGTTTTGGCTATCACGGCTTCGGCAAGTGTCTGGGCAGGTAGCAAAGTTTATACCATCCATACCAACTCGTTTGACTGTGATTTCTGTGTTTATGACCTGGAAGAGAAATTTTTAGAAATGAAGGGCGTAAAGGATTTTGAGGTGGATATTGACGGGCTATTGTTTGTTAAAACTGATGGTTCAGTAAACCTGACTGAAGCCTACGTTAAAAAAATGTTACTGGATAACGGCTTTGACTTCAAAGGCATGACGGTTAAGACGAATGAGCAGTGATGCATTAATTATGACTGCTGACTTAAAACAAAAAAGTGTTACTTTTTTTACCCTGTTTTCCACGACTGGCACGTTAATATGCTGTGCATTGCCAATTATTTTTGTCTCCCTTGGTATGGGCGCCACGGTAGTGGCCATGACCAGCACGTTTCCTTTTTTGGTGACCCTGACCCACTACAAGATTTGGGTGTTTGCATTTTCCGGCCTCATGTTACTGGTATCCGGCTGGTTAATGTTTCGTTCCAGTCGTTCCTGTCCTGCCGATCAGGAGTTGGCAAAAGCATGTAATACAGCCCATAAATGGAATAAACGGATTTACTGGAGCTCGCTGGTGATCTGGGGCATTGGTTTTACAGCCTCCTATTTGCTCCTGCCAATCCGTATCTGGCTAGACGCATAATCCACTGGCAAAAAATGATCAAGCGTCTGAATCAATATTCAGGAAGTAACGATGAAAGACAGACCTGAATATTTCTGGAATAACCTAGGCATCGCCGGGTTGGTGATGACCGTACTGTTATGGAGTACAGCCAGTACCGCAGCCCCAATTACTTTTAATACGGCCTTACCTGTGGCACAAGGTGAATTTCTCGTTCGTGAACAACTGATCGTCAATCAATCCGGTGATGATCCCAGTGCCGCCAATCGTGATCGGACTGCATCCGCTGCCGTCACGGCAATGGGTTATGGCATCAATCACCGGTGGACAGTATTTGGCATACTGCCCTACCGTGATATTGACATGGATCTGAAAATCGCAGGCCAGAAAATTAATCGCAGCAATCGCGGCCTGGGTGATGTGTCCGTTTTTACGCGTTATACCGCTTACCAGAATAATCAACCGGGCCAAACCTTCCGTATCGCCCCGTTTGCAGGTGTCAAAGCTCCGACGGGCAAGAACGACGCGCGTGACAATCTTGGCGCCTTGCCACCACCAGTTCAGCTGGGCACTGGTTCCTGGGATTATTTCGCGGGTGTCGTGACAACCTTTCAAACCTTACGTTACCAGGTCGATGCCCAGGCAAGTTATCGTGTCAATAATGAAGCCAATGATTTTGCAGCAGGTACTATCGCCCGCCTCGATGCATCGTTACAGTATCGGCTCTGGCGGACCAGCGCAGAAGGTGGTATTCCAGATTATCTATTTGGTGTCCTGGAGGCAAACCTGGTTCGCCAGGAAAAAAATAGTGTTAACGGCAGCAATGATCCCAATTCCAACGGTACCCGTTTGTTTCTCGGCCCTGGTATCCAGTACGTAACAAAACGCTGGATTGCCGAAACCGCTGTCCAGATCCCGGTCGTGCAAAATCTAAATGGCACCGCATTAGAGAATGGATATATTGTTCGAGCTGGTGTCCGTGCAAATTTTTAGGGCTTAATATTATGACCGTAAAAGTTGAAGTCTTTACCTCTCCCGGTTGCACCAAGTGCGCCCATGCCCGGGAAGTACTCCATAAAATGGCCGATGAACTGGGTGGTGACCGGATTCAATGGCGCGAAGTCGATATACTGAAAGAACTGGATTATGTCGTGGCTTTAGGCGTGTTATCCACCCCTGCCATTGCAATCAATGACGAGCTCGTATTTACCGGCCTGCCGTCGGCAGAAAAACTGCGCACGGCCTTGCTCGACCGTCTGGATAAAGAGACCTGACCATGATTACCCTGACCCTGCTTAGCGCAACACTGCTGGGGTTATTGGCATTTTTTGAGCCCTGCACCATTGCCACCCACACCTTGTTTTCGGCCAGGGCCAACCAGTCTGGCGATAAAAAGGCGTGTTGCCAAAGCCTGCTCGCGGTCTGGCTCAGCCGTTGTTTGTTATTAATTATTTTATTTGTTTCTTTTGTGATCTTCACCAGTCCGCCAGTCTGGGGTAACACACTGCCAAGCATTATTCTGTCGGCATTGGCGATCATATATATAGTATCGCGGTTTATTTATCTTCCCATCCCCCATCTTGAGTTTTTTAAACTCCTGCCAGGATCAAAAAAACTGCCCCATTCAATACGATTGGGCCTGACTTTACCGGCTTGCACATTACCGCTAATCGCAATTGTCATTGGTATGGTCATCACGCTGGACTCAATTATTTATGCCACCTTGGCAGGATTTTTATTTGCCACGTTGTTCACCGTGCCCATGGTGATTGCATCTTTCAGGGGCCTGGATGAGGATGGTCTTGATTTTCTGCAGCGATCGGCCAAAGGCAGCCCCTATCTTACCGCGGTGTTATTAATTGGATTGGCCTTGTTTTTATTAATGCCATCACTTGATATCAACATCACAGAATTCAAAGACGTGTTAATTCAGGCAAGCTGGGCAGGGGTCGGCCTGGCGTTCCTGGCTGGTTTTGTATTCAGCTTTAACCCGATCTCGTTTGCTTCTATTCCGGTCGTGCTGGCCTATGTCGCCAGGGCCCACGACGACAGGGAACATGAACAGCGTCGCGCATTAATACTGGGCGCAGCCTTTGTGTCGGGCATGTTCGTGATCCATATCATACTCGGTGTCGCGGCTGCCCTCGGCGGTGATTGGGTTAAAAATGTGATGGGTCGAGAATGGGGTTTATTCCTCGGGCCACTTTTGATCGTGATGGGGCTTGTCTGGGCGGGTTGGCTGAATATTCGCTTGCCCTGGTTTGGCGTCAAGGCTGGCAAAGTAAAGGGTGTCTGGGGTGCATTTTTACTGGGATTTCCGTTTTCAGTTGCGCTTTGTCCGTTCTGCACACCGGCCCTGCTGGTGGCTTTAACCGCCAGCGCCGCTATTGGTTCGGTCGCTTTTGGTTTCGCGCTATTGCTTGCTTTTTCCCTGGGTCGTAGCATACCTATTATGCTGGGCGTATGGAGCATGGGCTGGCTGGAATCACTACGAGTGCTGTCACGTTACCAAAAGAAAATTGAAATTTTTGCCGGACTTGTATTAATCGTTACGGGTCTCCATTTACTCAATGAGTACTTTTTTATTATCGAATATTAAATTATGGCCATGTATAAAATCGGTGAAGTGACAAAACAGACGAGCCTGACCGCTGACACGCTGCGCTACTATGAAAAGTTCGGTTTACTGCCCAACATTTCCCGCAATCAATCGGGGCTTCGTCTATATAATGATAAAGATATTTCTCGCCTGAAATTCATAAAACGCGCCCAACACATGAATTTTTCTCTCGAAGAAATCAAACAACTTATCGTTATGCGCGAAAATCCATTAAAAGCACGGGACAGCATTCGCCAGCTAACCGCCGACAAACTTAAAGACCTGGAAACCAAGGTAGATGAGCTCACCTTGTTACGCAACGAACTTCAGTTATTGCTTAATCTTTGCCAGGGCGATGAAAATGGCTGTCCCATTATTGAGGGCCTGGAAGATAATGAGTCCGCGTCTGACCAAAAAACCTAAATCAAGTTAACGTAAATCCAGTTTCAGTTGCCTTTCTTTCCAGATGGCAAAAATTGCCGGAAACACTACCAACACCATCAGTAATGCCGTGGTGATACCGCCTATCATGGGGGCAGCGATGCGTTTCATGACATCGGCACCAGCACCCGAGCTCCATAAAATAGGAAGCAAACCCAGCAACAGGGCCATCCCGGTCATGAGCATGGGTCGAATCCGCTGACCAGCGCCCTCGACAATTACCTGGCTTAAATCGTATTGCGTATGCAAACCCCCTGCCTCCAGTTTTTGCTGATAACTCATACCCAGGTACAACATCATCAGAATACCCATTTCGGCATCAAGACCGGCCAGGGCAATCATGCCCACCCAGACAGCGATGCTAAGGTTATAGTCGAGCAGGAATAACAACCAGATGGCGCCCACCAACGAGAACGGGATGGCGATTAAAATTATTAACGCTTCCGTAATCGATTTCCGGTTGACGAATAACATAAAAAAGACAATAAACAGGGTCAAGGGTACCAGGATTTTGAACTTGGCCTTGGCCCGTTCAAAATATTTGAACTGCCCGGCCCAGGCAATGCGATAACCGGCCGGGATAGTAACCTTGTCCTTCACTACCTCGCGGGCCAGTTCCACGTAATCGGCAATACCAATGTCTTTGACATCAACAAACACGAACGCCACCAGCTGGCCATCTTCATTGCGTAACATAGGTGGCCCGGTCAAGAATTTTATTTCTGCCAACTGGCTGATGGGAACCTGGGCACCACTGGCGGTTGATACCAACACCCGTTTTAATGCCTGCGGGTTGTCACGGAACTCACGGGCATAGCGCAAAGTAATAGCATAACGCTCGCGACCCTCGATGGTTTCCGAGACCTTGAGTCCACCGACAGCAGCCAACAAGGCATCCTCAACATCAGCAATAGTTAACCCATAACGGGCAATTTTTTCCCGGTTAATATTAAAATCGAGAAAGTAACCACCGGTCAGGCGTTCAGCGAATGCACTACGCGTATTGCCTTTCGTGCGTTCGTCTGCCAGCAAGGCCTTTTCGATCTCGACCGCAGTCGCCTCAATGGTCGCAAGGTCGGCACCAAATACTTTAATGCCCAGTGCAGATCGAATACCCGTGGCCAGCATTTCAGTGCGGGTCTGGATCGGCATCCACCAGATATTGGGCATGCCCGGGTAACTTAGTTTCTCATCCATTTCGGCAATCAGGTCATCCCATTCCAGACCTTCGCGCCATTGATCTTTTGGTTTTAAGGTCACCACGGTTTCTACCATGGACAAAGGTGCCGGGTCGGTGGGGCTGGTAGAACGGCCAATTTTCCCGAAGACCGTCTCCACTTCCGGAAATTTTTTCAATTGTCGATCCATGGATTGCAGAATCTTGCCGGCCTCGGTGATAGACATGCCGGGCAAGGCAGTGGGCATGTACAAAATACTGCCTTCATTTAACGGCGGCATGAATTCATTACCCAACTTCAAAAAAACCGGAATCGTAAGCAACATGGACAGGCCGGCAGCTCCAATGACCCAGTACCGGAATTGCACCGCGAAATGAACCACGGGCGTGTAAACTTTCACCAGCCATTGATTGAGCGGGCTTTTGTCACCCCTGATTTTTCCTCTGATCAACAATACTGCCAATGCCGGGGTAAAGGTAATCGCCAGCAAGGCTGAAAAACCCATAGAGTAGGTTTTGGTAAAAGCCAGGGGTTTGAATAACCGGCCTTCAGTGCCTTCCAGGGCAAATACCGGCATGAAGGATACTGTAATAATCAATAGTGAAAAGAAAATACTCGGCCCCACTTCCTGCATGGCCTGGATAATGACATCACGTCGCTTAGTATTCGTCGCACTATCACCCGCGTTTTCATCCCCGCCCAGATTGGCGGCTTCAAGTCGTTTGTGTATATTTTCAATTATTACAATACTGGCATCCACCATGGCACCAATGGCCACAGCGATACCACCGAGAGACATAATATTTGCGGTCAGGTGTTGTTCAGCCATGGGAATAAAAGACAACAGTATCGCAATCGGAATAGTTAATATTGCAATCAGCGCGGATCGGAAATGTAATAAAAAAATCATAATCACCAGGGAGACCACGATCATTTCTTCGGTCAGGGTTGTCTTGAGGGTATCAATGGCGTTTTTTATCAGGACCGAACGGTCATAAGTGGTGATGACTTCGACACCTTTCGGTAAGCCGGCGCTCGCTTCCTTGATACGTTTTTTGACACGCTCAATGACCGCCAATGCATCTTCACCGTAACGCATAATGACAATGCCACCAACGGTTTCGCCTTCACCATTCAGTTCAGCAATGCCGCGCCGCATGGCTGGTCCCATACTAACTTTGGCCACATCACGGACCGTAATTGGTGTGCCACGCTTGCTGACGCCAAGACTAATTGTTTCAATGTCTTTCAGGGACTTGATGTAACCGCGACCACGAATAAAATGTTCATGGCCGGAGATTTCCAGTACCCGGCCACCGACATCATTATTAGAACGGCGAATCGCCTGGGCGACTTTTTGCAATGGAATGCCAGAGGCGGCCAGCTTGTTGGGATCGATATTGACCTGGTATTCCTTGACAAATCCACCCACGGAGGCCACTTCGGCGACACCCTCGACAGATTCCAGCCAGTAACGCAGGGTAAAATCCTGCAGGCTGCGCAAATCCGCCAGGCTGGTATTGCCGGTTTTATCCACCAGTGCATACTGGAACACCCAGCCAACACCAGTGGCATCCGGCCCCAGGGTGGGACGAACCCCGTCGGGTAATTTTGCCACGGCGCTGTTGAGATATTCCAGCACCCGTGAACGAGCCCAGTAGATATCGGTGCCATCTTTAAAAATGACATAAACAAAACTCAGGCCCATAAAACTCTGGCCGCGAACAAACTCCACGTTAGGTGCGGCCAGTAATGTTGTCGTTAAGGGATAAGTGATTTGATCTTCCACCAGGTCCGGGCTGCGACCCGTCCACTCGGTATAAATAATTACCTGGACGTCTGATAAATCCGGAATGGCATCCAGCGATGTATTTTCCAGTGAACGATAACCCCAGAACGCCGCCGCCAGAATAATCAACAGGGTCAGTAACGGGTTGAGCGCACAGTATCGTATCAGGCGCTCGATGGACCCATTGTTACTATTAGTATTATGGTCATCGGGATTTTGGCCAGGCTTGTCATCTACCATTGATCAATCCCCGCTTTCAGTTTGCTCTCTGCGGCAATCAGGAAATTTCCCGAGGTCACCACCTTGTCACCGGGCTGCAAGCCCTCCAGCACTTCAATGTCTTCGGCGTTGCGAACCCCGGTTTTAATTTTGCGCGGTTGTAATCGGCCATTACCCAAATCAAGAAATACGACCCGGCTGTCACCGGCATATAACACGGCGCTTTCAGGCACCACCAGGCGTTTGCCGAGATCCACTTTCAGGTGCAAGTGGGTATACATGTCAGGCTTTAAAACACCGTCACGATTGTCCAGCTCAACACGAATCTTGGCAGTGCGGGTATCACCTTGCAGGTAGGGATAAATATATTTCACTTTGCCCTGCAAATTTTTTCCAGGCTGATCGGGTAAAACAATTTTTGCCTCCATGCCCACTTTGACCAACGGGATTTCGAATTCATAAATCTCACCTTCGACCCAGACGGTTGACAGGTCAGCAATGCGTAAAAGTTTTTGACCGGCCTTGACGGCACTACCGACGACAATTGTTTTTTCAACAACCGTACCGTTTGCGGGAGAGATGATGGGTAAATATTCAATCGCCGTGCCCCGTTTTTCCAACTGGCGAATTTGTGACGGTGTGATGTCCCAAAGCGATAACCGCTGGCGCGATGCCCGCAATAATGTATCCTGTTTATTTTTGCGACGGCGCAGGGTTTCCAGGTATTCCTGTTGTGCTGACAATAATTCGGGACTGTAAACAGTAAACAGGGGCTGACCTTTTTTTACCGGGGCACCGACAAAATCCGCATACAGCTTGCCAATCCAGCCGTTGAACTTGAGGGTAATGTCGGTCATGTGGCTTTCATCAAAATTTACCCGGCCGGCGGCACGTATGACCTGGATTAATTGTTTCTCTTGGGCCAGACCCGTAATCACACCAATTAACTGGCGACGGCGGGCATCCATGCTAATGCCGCCAGACTTAATTTCCTTTTTTGTTACTGGTACCAGGGTCATGGCACAAATGGGACAAGTCCCTGGTGTCGCCGATTTTACCGAGGGATGCATAGAACAAGTGTAGTGGGATATACCAGCGGGCGTGGCGCTTGCCACCGTTAAGCCTTGTTGGCCCGTTTCCAAATCGAAAATTAAATCACCGTGGCCTAGTGTTTCAGTCTCCACGTCTACAGCCAGCGGCCATTCACCGGCCATGGGGAGTTCCAGTTCACCATTATAGATCCCCGCCCCGGCTTCATTTATAACAGCCGGAATATTCATGGCTTTCATGCTGCCCATGGCCGGCATTTGCGCCACAATACGAATTTTTGCGCCTGTAACTGGTTGACCAGTTTTATCCTGAATTACAATTGTTAGTTTATTCTTGCCCACCGTTGGGGTAGCCGGTTCTAACTGAACCTTGATTTTGTATTTTCCAGCAACCTGAAATTTACCAGCAGCATTTATTCTATCGCTCGATTTAGATACCGAGTCGGAACGGGTTTTGTTGTTGGTGTCTGCCCGTGGAATTTTGCTTTCAGTAGCCGAGCCTAGACGCACGCCAGCACGACTGGTAGACATGTCGAAATCGAGGCGGGCGTCGCCCGTTTTGGCCGAAACAATCTCAAGGGATAATGGCCAGGCGCCCTTCATGGGTAACTCGAAGTCACCGGTATAATCACCACCACCGTCATGGCTCATTACGGCCGGTATTGGCATTGCGGCCATGGAACCCATGGCCGGCATTTCTGCCACAGCCTTTATTTTGGCATCCGTCACTGGCTGGTTATTCTTGTCGCGCAGCTTTATGGTAAGACTGTTATCGCCAACCTTTGGTTTGGCCGGGTTAAGGACAACGGCTACTTTAAAGGGCCCGGCATAGTGGGCCGACCTGTCATCAAAATCCCCGCCATTGCCTGACGACCCGGAAAATATCCAGCTTGTTATAATAATCAGTAAAATTGTAAATACTATTACTGAAGAAATAATGACACGATTTTCTGTTAGGAATGATTTCATTGTGCTTCACCTTGAATTTCATCTCGCAAGTCACTGACGACAGCTATGTCAATATTCAGCAAACCGGGGTCACCGACATGTCGTGCCAATATTGCCAGGCGGCTTTGATAATCAGCCAGTGCCTGGGCCTGATTTAATTGCGTCTGTATTAAATTTTTTTCGACACTGACCAGGTCAAGAAAACTACCTTTACCTGATTGATAATCGGATTTGGCAGCCTGGAGATTTTCTTCTGCCAGGGGCAAAAGTTTTTTCCGGTATAGTTGCAGCACATGACGGCTCTCCTGTGCGCCGTTATAGGCTCGTTGGACAGCGCCGGTTATCTCGGCCTGCTTTTCTAAAAGCTGCCATTTTATTTGCTGTTTGTATGCGCGTTTTTCACTGACCCTGGCATTACGTCTACTAAATGCCAGCGGGATATTGATACCCAGACCAACGGTATAGCGTTTTTCTTCCTGGGCCCAGAGGCTGTTGTAACCGGCATTAATCCTGAAATCCGGATAGTATTCGCGTTCGGCCAGTTTTACCTGGGCTGCGCTGGCCTTTTCTGTGGTGACCAGGGCTTTCAATTCAGGATGGTTAAGTAGCGCCGTTTGCCGCAATTTTTTTACAGTCGGTAATAATTCCGCTGCTGGCATGGTTCCAGGTGGTGGAACCGGACTGTCTGGTGACCGGTTCAAAAGTGTATTCAGGCTTGTCTGGATATTTCGTTTTTTACGCAGCAAGACAATGGCTGCGTGCTCAAGCATCGCTTGTTCCATTTCGGCACGCAACGCATCCTGTTTGCTGGCACGCCCGGTAGCGTATTTAAGTTCGGCGATTACACGGAACTCCTGCCACAAATCCTGGTTGACCCGGTTAATACGCAGGGCCTGGTGGATGTAATACCAGTCCGCAAAACTTCTGACCGATACCTCGATCAATCGTAGTCGCACCACTTCTATATTTTCCTGTTTTGCCTGGGCCTGAAAACGGGCACTGTCTTCTTTCAGGCCCAGCTTTCCCGGCCAGGGTAATTTTTGGGATAGCTGTATTTTTTGTCCCAGGTCCTGATCATCCAGACCACTTGTTCCTGGGGCAACAGAATAGGACAACATGGGATCATCCCATGACGAAACCTGGTTAATACGGTTTTTTGCCACCTGCCATGCTTGCTGCATCGCTGCCAAAGATGGATTACGTTCTAACACCATCTGGATGAGCTGTTTTATTTCCAGACGGTCATCTGTTAGAAATAACTTATCCTGGTTCGCTGCTATAACCGTTGTCATGGTTGTAACAAACATCAGCAATACGCCCATTAAAAACAATTTATTACTATTCTTACTGTGAATAGTCTTGTTTCTGTAGAAAATATTTTGAAACACGGTACACCTCTTTAAAACACATAAGAAATTGATGCCTGAAGAAATCTGGCGACATTAATCGCCAACATCATGTGAATAAAAAAGTGGGGTGTTAAACGCGGATGCGCTGGGTGACTAGATAGGTGTGGTTACCAGGTGTCGGATTAATACTGGATTGATCGCTTGTAACTGCAGACTGAGAATTTATTCGTAACGGTAAAATTATTTTGCTCGTGATAATCGCCGGAGGTGGTTGCGGCGCATCCAGTAAAAGCACCAGTTTGTGATTCAGCGAATCAGCCCGGGCAACGTCTTGCAGGCCAACATCAACCGTGGTGCTGACTTCACAACAACCGGTCAACAACCCCTCGGCAGAAGCATCACAACCACCGCCCATGGAGCAGCCCTTGTCCATATCTTTATCGCAACAACAAGCAGTTTGCAGGCCGTCGTCTATCAAATCACAGGCGTACAGGTTCTGCGCCTGGGTCAGCAGACTACCAAAAAGGATAATCAACCACAGGCCTTTACGCAGATTGTGTTGTCGGAAATAATTGAGCATATGAGTTATTGTTATTTGTACTTTGCTATTCCTTGATTTGGTAATATCTCGATTTTGTACTATTTTGCATGGCACCGGATTGTACACTGTAATATGTTAAATAAGAGCGTTTTCTAGCTGTTAAGTTCCGTATTAACAAAATTATTTAACGCCTGATTATTTTATAATTGCATGGCCATGTCCTATTTATACCTAAGGAAGCTTTGATCAATTGTCATCTCGACCGTAGTGGAGAGATCTCAACCCACGGAACTTCAGTAGTATCAGGAAGTTACAAGATTCCTCCGCTTCGGTCGGAATGACAAACAATTATTAATCAGAGCTTCCTTAGTATATAGGTCATAAAATCCTTATTTTCTAGTCATTCTTCAGGTTCTGCCATGCCTCGTGAATAATTTTCCAGGCTGAATGCGTCACCACACCGGCAATAATCAACCCTATGACAATATCGGGCCAACCCCTGCCAGTATAAAAAACCAGCCCGGCCGCAATCAGTACACCAACATTACCAATCATGTCATTGCGTGAACATATCCAGGTGGCGCGCATATTGATATCACCGTCACGAAATCGCATCAACAGGAAAAAACTGATGGTATTAGCGATCAGGGCAATAACACCAAATATCCCCATGATGCCAGGCTCTGGTAATGCCTGGGTGTATAACTTTATAATCACCTGGATAACAACACCCAGTGCTAACAGTATTTGTAAAATCCCGTTTGTAAGCGCCGCACGACTACGCCAGTGTAGTGGCCGTCCCAGGGCGTAAATGCCAATGGCATAAACCAGTGCATCGGCAAGCATATCAAGAGAATCGGCTATCAGCGCAGTTGAATGGCTCAATAATCCGGCACCAAACTCGGCGATAAACATGCCGCCATTAATTAGCAATACAATGATTAAAACACGGCGTTCACCATGGCTGGTCTCCTCAGTAACATCACAACTACATGAGTGCTTTTCAGAGTCTCTGGTATCCATTTTAAAATTTATTCTTCATAGACATATTTTTTCAGAGAAAATTTTTCATACAATACTGGTAATAAAAACAGTGTCAGTAAAGTTGATGAGAACAAACCGCCGACAACCACAGTCGCCAGGGGTCGTTGCACTTCCGAACCGACACCAGTGGCTAATAACATCGGGATCAAGCCAAGGGCGGCAATGAATGCTGTCATCAACACCGGGCGTAAACGAGATAAAGCGCCCTCAAAAATCGCTTCCTGAATCGACGAGCCGCCTTCAAAACGCTGGTTAATGGCATTGACCATGACCACGCCATTTAATACGGCGACACCAAACAGGGCTATAAAACCGATCGATCCAGGTACAGAAAGATATTGCCCTGAGAAAAACAAGGCCGCGATACCGCCAATCAACGCCATGGGCACATTCAACATTATTAACAATGCCTGTCCAACCGAGCTAAATGCAAAATATAACAATAAAAATATTAAACCAAGAGATAAAGGCACGACAATCATAAGCCTTGCCTGGGCCCGTTGCTGGTTTTCGAACTGACCACCGAATACCACGCTATATCCAGATGGTAGTTTAATTTCCTTACGAATACGTTGATCAATCTCGGCTACCAGCCCACCCATATCACGACCCTCCACATTAGTCTGGATGACCACCCGACGCTGCACGTCATCACGGCGTATCTGTGGTGGACCGGACTCAATGGCGACTTTCGCTACGTCACCAACGCGTACCCAGGCACCATCGGCGGCCTGTAAAATCAGGCTGCTGATGGCTTCGACGCTATTGCGATGTTGTTCCGCCAACCGAACATAGATGTCATAGCGTTCATTGCCGCGTATTACCTGTCCGGCCTCCTGGCCGCCCACTGCATCACTAATCAGGCTCATGACCTGGTCAACTGGAATACCATATCGAGCAAGCTTGTCTCGATCCGGTCGCACCACCAGTTGCGCCTCGCCTTCTGTTTGCTCAAGGGCAACACCGCGCGTGCCTTCGACTTTTTTTACCAGGGCTTCGATTTCCTTGCCCTTGGTAACCAGTACGCCCAGATCTGCGCCGAATAATTTAATTGCCAACTGCGCCTTCACGCCGGATAATAATTCATCGACACGGGTTGCAATGGGCTGGGAAAAATTAAATAACAATCCTGGTATGACCGACATTTTCTCTTCCATCAAGACTTGAATTGATTTGCGATCCGAAGCCGATTCCCATTCATCGATAGGCTTCAGGCCGATAAAAATTTCTACATTCGATACCGGTTCCGGGTCGCCGCCCACTTCGGCACGACCAATACGACTGGATGCATACAGGACTTCGGGAAAAGTCATAAGCTGTTGTTCCAGTTTTTCAGCGACCATAAGTGCCGTTTTTAAACTGGAAGATGGTGCCAGGGTAACACGCACATTTATGGTGCCTTCTTCCAGCTCCGGAACAAACTCGGTCCCTAAAAAGGGCACCAGTAATAGTGAGCCAATAAAAAGGCCAATTGCCGATTTCACTATTAAACTTTTTTTGTCCAACGCCTGCTTGAGTCGTATTCGATAATGTTTATCAATGGGTTGTAACACCGGACTTTGTTTTTCAACCACACCTGTTTTAAACGCATAAGTGGCAAGGGCCGGGATTACCATCAGGGCAACGATCAGGGAGGCAGCCATCGCCAGTACAATCGATATCGCCATGGGCTGAAATAATTTACCCTCGACCCCTTCCAGTGAAAACAGGGGCGCAAAAACGATAGTAATAATGAGTACCGCAAAAAATACCGGTCGGCCCACTTCCTTGGCGGACTCCTGGATACGCAGTGCCATACCGTGGCTATCATGCTCCGAGTCATAGGGATGCTCATCGTTTTGGGCCTGTTTCTGATGCTCCCTGTGGTCTGCATCCGCATGAGTTAGGTGACTAAAAATATGTTCCATCATCACCACCGATCCGTCTACCATCATGCCAATGGCAATAGCCAGCCCACCCAGTGACATTAAGTTTGCCGACACACCCCAGTAAGCCATGGCCATGAGTGCCAGCCCAATTGAAATAGGAATCGATAACAACACCAGTAATGTTGCACGAACATTCATCAGGAACAGTAATAAAACAATAATAATCAGGACAAAAGCCTCAAGTAAAGCCTTTGTCACGGTGCTCACTGCTTTGCTCACCAGATCTGACTGATCATAAAACGGATCAAGAATCACACCCTCGGGCAAGGCCTGTTGAATAATTGGCAGGCGTGATTTAATGCCGTCGATCGTGGCCTTGGTATTGGCGCCCATACGTTTCATGACAATCCCTACTACCACCTCACCCAGTTGTTGTGGCTGACCCTGTTCATCACGCATGGTCATGGTCACTGCGCCCTGGCGAATTTCGGCGCCAAAACGGACATTGGCGACATGGCTTACCTTAACCACATTACCATTTTCCTGTTTCAGGGGAATATTACCCAGATCACGCAGGCCATCTTCGCCACTACGCACCCAACCAACGCCACGAATAATCAACTGTTCAGCGCCACGGTCCATATACCAGCCACCGGCATTACGGTTATTGGCCGCCAACGCTTCGGCAACATCTCGTGAGGTTAAATTGAAACTGAGCAAGCGCTGCGGATCCAGTTGTACCTGGTATTGCCGCACCTCACCACCAAACGATAATACCTCGGTGACACCATCAACGGGCATAAGCAACAACTTTACGACCCAGTCATTCAAGCTACGCAAGGTTAATGCGTCAAACTGGCCACGTTTTTCGGAACGAATCATGTACTGGAATACCTGGCCTAGCCCCGAAGTATTTGGCCCCATGGCGGGCACACCCACACCATCGGGTATCTCTTCTTTCGCAGCTTGTAGTCGTTCAAATACCAATTGCCGGGCAAAATAAATATCTGTGCCTTCTGTAAATACCACGGTGACACCGGACAATCCGGTTTTGGAAATAGAACGTACTTCCTCAACATCCGGCAGGCTGTACATCACCGCTTCAATCGGAAAGGTAATTAATTGTTCCACCTCTTCTGCAGCCAGGCCCGGCGCCTCGGTATTAACCGTTACCTGAACATTGGTCACATCAGGAAAGGCATCAAGGTTAAGTTTTGGTAAAATTAAAAACGCGGCAAATAAAATCGCGATTAACGAAAGCACCACTAACAGGCGGCTGCCAACAGCTATATCAATTAGTTTATTTAACATGTCAACCCGCCTCTAATGGTTGTGTATCTCAAAGCCGCCTTTGGCCAGTTCAGACTGGACAAAAAACGCACCTTGGGTGACAACACGGGTTCCAGGCCGGATAATATTATTCCCAAGACCCTCAATGACAGCCTTGCCATCACTGATATTTTTTACTTTTACCTCAACGGCTTTAAACTCCCCGGCTTCATCTTGCTCAACCATCACCTGCCAGTCCCCGTCGGCACTGCGCAGAACAGCAGCTTCCGGAACTTGCAAGGCCTTGTTTTTATTGCGCGAAGTTACCAAGGTTGTCACAAACATACCGGCATGCAGGCGATCATTTTCATTCGCCACCTCCAGGCGTACTGCCGAGGTGCGGGTAGTTTCATCAAGGGTGTGGTGAAGCTGGATAACTTTTGCAGGCAGGCGTTGGCTCTCTAGCAGGATCTCGGCTGTGTTACCGACGTCAATTTGACCGACAAGACCTGGCGTCATGCGCGCCTGAACCCACATAGTAGACTCATCGGCGATTACCATTAGCTCATAACCTGCCTCAACACGTTCACCAACAATAAATTTATCGTGCAGTACACGGCCTGCTTGTTGAGCTGCCAAAGTAAACGAACCATCGGCACTACGTTTTTGTTTAAGCAGCGCCTTGATATCTGCCTTATTCATACCAAAGGCCCTGGCCTTGGCATAACTTTTTTCATAATCCACTTTCGCTGTACTATAGCGACGGCCTGATATCACCTTGCGACCCAGTTTTTTTACACGCTTCCATTCTTTATCAGCAAGCAACAGTTTACCTTGGGCATCAGCCATCTCGACACTGGAGAGTGTTACCAGGTTCTGGCCTTCACTGACCTCTTCACCAAGACGGGCATGGCGTTTTATCACCTGGGCATTGATTCGTGGCGACACCTTGATAGTACGATAACTATTAAGTTTGACCTCACCCGGAGCCCGTATAATCGTGGATACTTCGCTTAAAACAAGGGGCTCAACAATTATGCCTGCCGCTTGCATTTGTGCCGGCTTCAGTTGGGTAGTTCCGCCCTCCTCATGACCGCCTTTCTCTGCACCTTCGTCGTGATGCTCAGTGTCTTTATGGCTTTCATTGTCATCATGTCCCGCCTCTTTTTTACTGTCATGATGCTCGCCATCCTCATGGTTATCGCTCTCCTCATGTTTACTGGGTTCGACGTCGTTACTTACCGTCTTTTGTTTTGACTCAGACTCGCCCTGACTACAAGCTGCCAGACTTAAGAAAGTGAATATCGTAATAAATATTAATGTCATTCGTAACATTTTATTGTTTCCTCGTGTCTTGAAGTTGTAGCCATGATTCAATTTGGGCAGTTGCTTCCAGCCAGGTTAGCCAACTTGCCCAGAGTGTAGAGTTAAGCTCTATACCGGCAGACTGGGTATCCAGATTTTGTTTAATCTGGACAAGATAATCCGTTGTGCTTATATCGCCCGCCTGCCACAGTCGCCTGAGTATTCCCAATTGACGTTTCACGCTCACCTGGCCGCTTTTTTGCCATTGACGCCAGGCGCTTAGAGTAAGCTGGTAGTGCTGGGTTGACGATTTAATATCTCGTCGTAAATTACGGTACGCTTGTTGAGCGAGCTGCTCTGCCTGCAAGTATTCTTTCCTGGCTGCCTCAATTTCAGCGCTAAAAGTATTTCGAACATTTAACGGAATTGTCAAAGTCAAACCGGCCAGGGTTTCTTCATCTTCCTTGCCGCCCCGTAGTGCGATGGTCGGGTCGGCGCTCGCTTCACTCTCCCGCAAATCGATTACGTATTTACTTGCATCAACATTGGCACGCAACATTCGCATTTGCGGAAGAGTCATCAAAAAAGCGTCCAGACCCGTTGGAATTTCTATGTTCTGAAAATCTAGAGATAAATCGGGAAGCGAAGAACTGGTCGTTCCTGTACTGATACTATACAAGGCATAAAAACTCTGTTCGGCACGAACCTGATCAGACAAGGTTTGTGCATTTTTAAATACCGACTCACTATATGCCAGTTGCGCAAGATCCAGCTCAACTTGACTCAAATCACCTACGGTATATCTTTTCCGGGCAATATCATAAAAGTCCTTCATTATCTTCAGGCGCTGGTTTGATAGCTCAGCCAGTCGTGTCTTGTTTTGATAATTACTGAGCGCGACGAACAGATCCTGGATGAGTTGTTGTCGCTCTCGTTGGAACTTTGCTTCGGCCGCAGCAAGACGAAATTTGGTAATTTGTGTTTTGGCACCACGCTGATCGCCCCAGTCAATGGTTTGACTTAAGCCAATCGTTGCCGTTTGAATATCGGTTTTCTCTGCATCAAGCTCCAGTTCAGGATTATAGATAGCTTTATCTGCGGCATCGTACTGTGCCCTGGCAACTGCCAGTTCAGCCTCGGCGGCAACGTAACGAGGATGGACAGGCAGTAATATTTCAATGAACTGACGCAGCTCGCCGGGTGCGGATTGTATATTGCCAGTATTTTCTGCCTGGACATGACTAAGCGGCAAAAACATAAGTAATATAACAAACCATGCCGAAATAATAATCGTCGTTTGTTTGGTTATCAGAAACATTTTCAAAACCTTTGTAAATAATTTTTTGTATTCATGCGTTAAAAGAAATATAAGAATGACATTTTAATATCCGAAAATTTTACGTACATTCATGGTTGGTGCCTGCGAAGAAACCAATCAAAAAATGCATATTCCGGGTAATAATCACCGTTCAGGCAATTACTGGTAAAAGTTTGATTGCGAAAGCTGGTACTAGTTCAGGGGTGGTGCGCGAAGTGGGGGAGATACTCTATATAATATTTGTTTATAAAAACTTGTGGCCTGGTCCGGCCGGAAAATTCTTTTAATACTGAAGATGGAAAATAAGGTAAAAAATGCAACCAGGATTACCAGTGGCGTAATATCCGGCTTATTGATCTCGCCATCCCATTTGCTCAACAGGCCATTAGGGGCAGCATTAATAATCGTCGCACCATCATTGTGGTGCGATTGCGCCAGTTTGTCAGCGGATAAATGTAAATCAGTAGCGTGGCTATGGGTTGCTGAAGTATTACCAATAAGATGGTGCAGGTGATAGTGGGCAGGCAATACCGACACCAGCAGAATGGCTGCGACTAATAGCCAACTAACTGATTTATAATTACTTATTTGCTTGCGCCAGGCACTCATTCGTTCAGTGTAGCATCTGCTCCGGATACTGACAATTCGCCTTAAATTCAGATGTGATAGTTAATAATTTCTGGGCCAACCGCTACACGGTAGGTAGCGGCTGGGGTGTGGCCGGAAAGATTGAGACCGAGGATCTGGGTAACGTTAAAAGTGGGAGGCTAGTCGTTGAAAGCAGCGACAATATTACCGCTGTCTGGTCACAGAACGACGGTGTTTTCGATAACTTGTGGTCGAGTACCTTTCGTTAGACCCAACTGAGTTTGATGTATTTAGCGTTATAAAACGAGGCGGGTTTTATAACAACGTCAGCAGTCCATCGTATCGTTATGCTGGAATCGTAATTAAATTATCACGTCGACCACACATCTCCATAAAGCATATTGTAATGAAGTTACTATCAATTTAAACCGACATTACAACATGCCTTACACTGACAAGTAAACCCTAACCATATTCCGGCCCTTGTCATAACACCGCATCACATACTAGCTATCACTTCTTGACGAAATGCTTGTGTGTGAATTTTGCTTCAACGACACCCTTTATACCTGGGCGGCGTATTTGTATCACTATGTGATATATATCTTTATTGGGCATATCGAAGTAGTTGCCGTAGGTAATCGTGCCGGCAATTTTCATAGGATCAAGCTTTTTTACCTTGGTCCCCAATCCGAACTCCATAACGCCAGCCTTGACCTTGGCATTTTCGATTCGTTTACCGGTAGCATTGTCAAATAATGCCACGACCACATGATCACGGTGTTCCCTCTTGAGCGCCCTTTTATGTTTCTTGGTCTGCTTGTTTGTCTTGTGGTCACCCTTGATGACCTCGGCCGGCATCACACCCAGGTAAATCGCGATACCTTTGGCCACCTGGAAATTCTCAGGGGCATCTGAAGCCGTGGCTACAGGACTAAAAATGACCACACTGATCAAAACGAGTGCGGCTTGCCTGAATTTCTTTACAGTGTGTGTGTACATGATATGTCCTCCTTTTTTAGCTTAAGTCATCGCGAAAATCGTAATGATAATCGTCTGCACTTAGGGCAATTTAGTCAACATTGCCCTCCATTCGTTAGTTACATTGTACTCGTTCTGGCAAGTCGTGCACAGCTCTCCTGAGCCTGGCCCGGGAACAAAATTGCGGGTGCAGTTTTTGCACTTATGTAAATCGCGATGCATCACGGGATATGATGGTGTGGACAATACTTCCGGGCCTGTGACATAGGTGTTTGAAATGGCGTTTTCTGGACAGAGATTTTCGCACAGGCCGCAGTCCGTACATAAACGCAAATGAAACAAAATGGAAATTGTCGACCTGGTCTCCTCTGCCACCAGCGCCCCCGTGGGGCAGAGTTGGGCACAGGTTAGACAGACACTACATGCATCGCTAAACTTTCGTGCGCGCCAGGGCAAATAGTGGTCTCGCCAGGGAAGTAACTCAGCTCGCACTGCCAGCAACTCCTGGTAGGAGGATGGGCGACAGGCACTTCCATTACTCGACAAAAGGGGCCAGCGCAATGCTGCCTGCTCCCGTTCGGGTACAACCTCGTCAGACCACTTTGAAACACCGTGGTCAGGCTTCGCATTGGCTAAACGCAGAAAATTTCGACGGCCGAGATCAACCTGCTCCGCACCCGATTGTACTCCCGTTTCGATCTGCACACCCTGCTCCACTGTGAGGTGTACAGGGAGGCCCGTGAACCATTTTTTTAGCTCAGCGTGCATTTGCTCGATGGTGGCACGGGCGTCACCTCGATCACAATCCGAACAATGATCGGCGCCATGTAACACCACGGTTTGGGCACCGTCAGCTGCCACCGCAGCCAGCAAGCGGGCATCCAGAACCTGAAGACAGGGCACAGTGTTGCCAGCATCGGGATGGCCACTCCGACTACAGTGTATGTGGACCTCGGCCGAATCTGCCACGGTTTCCAGAAATTGCTGCGGGTCGAATCCGCTTAATAATAAGGCGCCTGACGGACAAATCGGCAAGCAAGCACCGCATGCGGTACAGCGCTCCCCATCCAGGCGGACCTCGTCTGCGGTCAGTACCAACGCCTTTACCGGGCAACTGTCGGCACACCGCGTGCAGCTGACGTGTCGCCCCCTGAGGTTCAGGCACTGTGCCTGATCAATCCCGAGCGCAATTTCACTGGTGCCTTTATTAACTGTGTCACCCCGGAGGTAAAGAATGCTGTGCTCGTTCATTAAGATGCTCTCGGCACCTTGAAGTCTTCGTCCCACAGACGTTTCTTTGCCAGCTCGTAACGACTTTGTTTCGCGGCCTCATCCCCAATCTCATACCATAGTGCGCCCCAGTCCTGGTCGACACAATCCGGCTGCTGAAACATTGGCGCTGCTGCACCGAGCTCACGACAGTTTATTTGTCGTAGCTGCCACTCATCCGGTGAGCTCTTGCTAACCGGTGCAAACTCGCTGGCTAGCGCCGACCTGGCCAGGCTCAACAATAACCCTGGCTCGCTGGACCCGGGTGCAGCAAACTTCATCACGACGTAAAATCCGAACTGTTTGCTGACACCGAAAGGAATAAAACCGAATAGAGGTCTCGGCACCCGTACCCGTAAACCTTCCACGTTAATAAATACGTCATAGATAAGCAGGTCACTGTGTGCAGAAGTCCGGTGCTGCTCGAGAGGGCCGTTCTCCGACAAATTATCCAGTATCTTTTCGCTCACTTAAGCCCCGCAAGGTAGTCGGAGATCAGTCTCAAGTCTTTTTCACTAAGCCCTTTTGCCACGTCACGCATAATGGAGTGCTCTTCGCGATTTGCGGTCTTGAAGGCAAGCATTTGTGCGACTGCGTAATCGGAGTACTGGCCCGCCAGCGCTGGAAAAATACCCTGGCCAAGGCCGGTCAAACCATGACAACGCGCGCAACTTTGCTTGTATAGTGCCTCACCGATTTCCAGGTTTGCCCGTAGCTGTAGCGACAACACTTTGGGCCAGAACCGGGTGGGACGCATTTCCTGTTCACTGTAGTAGGCTGCCAGATCCGCCATGTCCTGTTCGCTCAGCGTCGCCGCAAAGCCTTGCATAATGACGTTTTTCCGCCTGCCCGCCTTGAATGCCCGCAACTGCTGGGTGAGGTAGTTGGCATTTAATCCTGCGATACTGGGGAACACGGATTGGGCGCTATTGCCATCGGCCCCGTGGCAACCGGTACAGGTCGCGGATTTTTGTTTCCCCGCTTCGAGACTACCTTGCACTGCCCTATTTGACTTACCGCGCCAGGGGACTGGAAAGGAGAGATTGTGTGTCAGGTTCTGATGGCATTGTATACAGGTGATATTTTGTTCTTTTGCTTGTTGGTGCGGCAAAAGCCCGGGCAGGTATTCACCGAGCGTGCCCTTGAACAGGGGCAGGTTATCAGGCCGATGGCATTCCCGGCAGCGGGCACTGTCCGTCTCGATGAATCGCGCGCGCGCTTTTGGGGCAAGACGCAGTCCCAGCTCGGTGTTGTAAAGATCCCGGTCACGCAGCGCTAGTTGCACCATTTGGGTCCAGACCTCATCACCCCGATACATGTGCGTGAACCATTGGAATACTGAGTGTGATTTGTCGTGGCAATTGGTACATCCGGGCCGTAACTCGTTTTTACTGCCGCCCATGGCTGAAAGCTGGTATTCCTCGTACTGAACCGGGTGGCACTCGGCACAGCCGATGGTCACTCCCGAGGAGGGAGAATGTTGATTGCCTTTGGGGTTAAAGGCATAAGCGGCCTCGTTATACCAGGTCTCGTGGCAGGCGCTACAGGTTCCCGGAGTCTGGAACACCGACTTAACGCCGTACACAGGCAGGATGCCAACCTTGCCGACACTAAAAATCAGGATCAAGCCCGTTACACCGAGTGCTGCAGCGACGATAATCTTTCTTTTCTTCGTCATACGGCTAAACGAATTGCGGATCGACGCTATTATATTGAGCGCCGTGGTAACCATGATTTTCCATATTCTCGCCATTGGGTTATGCCTTTTTCGATGTCGCAGCGGCGCGCTTAAATGCAAGTAGTGTCGATGTGTCGACCTTAACCGTGCCATAGGCGTCGCCGGCTTGCGCCTTGTCCACCTTTACCGGAGTAGCATAGGCAGGTCCGCCACCTTTTTTGTCAAACACAGGAACAATCAGATCCATGGGGTGAACTCCAAAGTCTGACCACCACAGGTTATGAACAATGTCGTGGTCCAGATTGACGGGGGTATTCTCTGGCTTCGAATCCAGCTTACCACTGGCCACACTACCAATGCTCCAATGGCCCCCGTCACGGTGCATGGCCACCACCTCTGGTCGGATGGACTGGGTAACGTGGGCGCGGGTCACCAGGTAACCTGCCTGCGAGGTCACTCGCACCAGCTCGCCATCGCGAATACCCAGGCCTGCCGCAGTTCCAGTGTTGATCTGCAAATTATTGGCCAAGGTCATCTCCGCCATCACCTTGTTATTAGACGAGGCATCTCCGGCATGGTAGTCAGAAGCATGCACCAACAAGGTAAGCTCGTCGTTACTGGTAGCGACATTTGCAGCCGCTTGCCAGTGCGGGAAAGGATCAAGGTTCAGCCTGACAGGCAAGCCGTATTTCGGTAACACCTCCTCGCCCTGCTCGTCGACAATACGACGCAGCACCGGATCCAGGTAACCATAAATAGGCCACACTCCACTGTGTTTGGCCACCAGGTCCCAGCCGCCATTTTTTTTCAGGCCAGCAACGCCATTAAGCTGTTCTCCCAGCCATTCCCTGGTATTGCTAAATCGCCAGTAGCGCGCTTGCTTATTATCCCCGGTTGCATGAATGATATCCCGCAGGATTTCACGTAACTCCCTGACCTGGACCGGGGGGGCAACCGCTTGCTGCCTGAGACCCACCCAGGGTAGCAGGCTTCCCTCTCCCCGCACTGGTTCGTTACGCTCCAACCAGTGGGTCTCGGGAAGAATGATATCTGCCAGTTCCCAGGTTTCGTTCCTGAAAGTACCAATACCAACAAATAAACCGACCCGGTTCTGATCGGACAGTGTGTCGCGCCAAAGCGCTGCCGACGGCACGTTGAATGCCGGATTGGCGTTGTATCCGAAAAGTACATTAACGGGATATTGTTTCCCGGCTTGAAACGGGAATTGATAAGGATTGCTCGCTGGATTCTTGCTCCGGGGAATCGGCGGTGCAGGCGCAATTCCACCCAGTTCCAGGCGCCGTGGCAGGCAATTACCCCCCCTTATCTCCAGCGCGCCGATTACCAGGGGCAGCAACATCAGGGCCCGCTCGGTATCGTAGCCGTTGGCATGTCCGCTCGTGCCGGCGCCAGTCAGGATACAGCCTCGCCCGCTCTCGGCAAACTCCCGGGCAATGCGACGAATAGTTAACGCCGGTACACCACTGACCTCCGCGGCATACTCGAGTGTATAGGGTTTCAATTCCTGACCCAGACGAACAGCACTGAGGTTGCTAAGCCGTTTGATGGCAGCTTTATCCGCCCAGCCATTCTCCAGCAGGTAACGGGTCATCGCCAACGCTATCACTCCGTCCGTCCCAGGGCGTACCTGCACCCATTGGTCTGAAAGGCCGGCGGTTTTTGAGCAGCGCGGATCAAAGGTGACAATCCGGGCGCGGCGGAAGATCCTGCCATCAAGGGCCTCAGCTGCATAGTCCGGGTGGCTGACAAAAAAATTGGTACCAAAATTGAGTATGTAATGGCTATGGGCCAAATCGGGAATCGAATCCTTCTCTCCCCAAACCGTTTGCAACGCTGCCTGTCGATTGGTGGTATCACCCAGTTCGATCACAGTATTTGAACCAATAGTATGCAAAAAGCGATCCCAGGCCCCGGCACTGGTGTCTTTACCGCGCAACAATGCTACGGCTTCCGGCGAACTGTTTTTAACGGCAAGACCAACCTCCTCAAGTGCCTGTTGCCAGGAAATCCGCTGCCATTTTCCTGAGCCCCGGGCGCCCACACGTTTGAGTGGTTGTGTTAAGCGATCACCGTCAGATAATTGTAGCCAGGATGAGGAATCAGCAGCACTTACCCTCCCCCGGCTGCGATTAGATTCGGTCACGCCGGAAATTTCGACCACTTGCCTGCCCGGTTTACCAGTCAGCAGGTTCACAGTAGTGGGGTCATCTTCCACCCAGGCCTCAACCGGATTGTCGTGCAGTGGCAAAGGAGAACAAGAGAACACACGTTCCCGTGGCTGGCGTTTGATGAAATTGTAAGACTGGTCACCAAGAGCCACTTCCATAGCGACGGCCTTTCTTTTGTACCCGAGCACGCTGGCAACAGCCAAACACACTTGTAAAAATCCACGTCGGCTAATTCTCATATTTCCCGCCCCCTAAAAATGGCCCTGGTAATATTGTGCTGCCATCACCCACCAGATGCGCATGCCATAAACACCGGTGGCAGTCATAAAGGCGGCTACCAGTACACCGTTAAGCGACCGTCTGATCCTGGGAATAACCAGGATAATCAACGGCAAGAGCAGGCCCCATACAACTTCAATGTATAAGTACGGCCAGCGGAATACACCCAACAGCACCTCATAAAGGATGGTGCGCTCTTCACCAGTCCCGTACGTCATCTGCAGGAACTCATTTCCCAACAAAAAAAGATCGAAGACAATGCCATAAAGCATCAGACGCGCCATGTCTGCCATTAGCTCGGGAGACACCCTGGCTGTAACTGTCACCAGAAAATTGCGTAACCACAAACAGAGAATGAGCAGTCCGATGCCCGAGACATAGGCACCGGTCAGGAACAGGAGCGGTGCCACCGAGGTATGATTGGGCAGGCGCGCAGGGTTCAGCTGCATGACGACCCCCGTGTACCAGTGGGTAGACAGCGCCAGCACGATTGCCAGGATCCCCAGTCTTCGCGCCCAAAGTTGATTCTCTTTGTGGACAAAAAAGCTGTAGAACCCCATGGCAATTGGGTAGGTCATGATGAGAAACGAACCCCATACCATTGGTGCCGACCAGTGGGCAAAGATAAAGAGGTGAAAGAAGCGATAGGGCTTGCCCGCATCAATGATCAGTAATACCGGCACAATCAATAGCGCCACGATGGCGGTATTTGAAGCGAAAAGTGCAAGGGGTTTATATTTCTTAACACCGAACACCCAGCCCAGTGTGCTGATCACGAACGAGCCGGCTGAGGCACCCACCAGCCAAAAGTACAGGGCAATGGGAAATCCCCAGTATGCATTTTGGAAGGCGTTGGCGATGACCTGACCTTCCATCAATATAAACCTCTAAAGAACTTTTTCGGCGCTTCCGCAAAAAAGGTCCCGAAATTGTGCAGCCCCTGGCGCACCAGACCAAAAAATCCCATATCGGACTCATCGATGTTACCGGCCATCTCGCCGCCGACCTCGCTATTACGTTTGAAGGTAGCGTAACGCTCACGAAGCTGGGCACTACGGTTAAGGAAAGCGAATTCCGGATCGGCAACAGACTCGTTCAAACCAATGTAGTAAACCTGCGGCGCAGTACCCAACTCCGGTCGCAGGGTAAATACCTTGTTGTCCCTGACCGTGCGTGCCACTTCGCTTTCGGGGTCGTTGATATCACCGAATATGAGGGCACCACCGGTGCAGGAAGTCACGCAAAGCGGGGCCAGTCCGCGAGTCACGCGCACCACGCAGAAATCACACTTATCAGCCACGTTGCGGGGGTTACGTTTGTCCCGTCGGTGATCGGGCAGCAGGTGCCTGGCGTTATACGGGCAAGCCACCATGCAGGCACGACAACCGATACAACGGTTGTAGCGCTGCAGGACAAAACCATCTGGATGTTTGAAAGTTGCCTGGGTCGGGCAAACCGGTATACAAGGTGGGTCGTCACACTGATTGCACAATCGCGGCAATACATAACGCTTGGTATCCGGGTATTTTCCGACTTCTGTTTCCATTACCCAGATGCGCCATTCTCCCAACGGTACATCAAAGTGGGTCTTGCAGGCAGCGGTACAAGCATTACATCCAGTGCAACGACGCAGATCTATGGCCATTGCATAACGCTTGCGGCCCGGCTTCCCTTTGCCGGATGACACGCCACCCATTCCATAAAGCCGATCAGTCAATGTAACCTCCAGTCCTCACAAGAAAAACCAGTATTACCTTCTGGACGCCCTTAACCATGGCACGAAGAAAACGTGCTAATAATGACGGCAAGAATAAAAACCGCCACACATACACCTGGATAAGTTGCACTGATATGTGCTAACTACAGCCGTACGCCCATCCCTGTTTTTTTATAAAACTACGCGGATTCACCTCTCTTGTTATTCCAGTGTAACAATATGCACCCACGACTTTGTTTATGCAACCAACATTTCCGGGTCACACTATTAATATGTAGCTACGGTTAAAAATTGAATCTCACAGCAATCGAATAACAGGCTTGGCGCTAAACCCTCTATCGCAACAATTTTATCACTGGTCCAGTATCCGGTCGCAACCCGTTCCAGATGTAAAACGACTCAGCGGCCTGCTCCACCAGCATGCCCAGGCCGTCGGTCTGTTTGGCCGCGCCCTGATTTTTTGCCCATTCCATGAAAGGTGTTGGTTCAGCGCTATACATCAAATCATAGGCAAGGGCGTTTTTTGCAAAAATTGTTCCAGGAAGTGGTGGTACTTCACCTTTGAGGCTGGCAGCGGTACCGTTGATGATCAGGTCAAATTGCTGATCGGCCAAATTATCAAAACCGGTCGCTTTTATTGTTCCCTTGTGCCCAAATATTTCAACCAATACTTCTGCCTTACTCACAGTACGATTGGCGAGCAATAATAACTGCGGTTGACAATCCAGTAACGGTGCCAATATACCCCGTACTGCACCACCCGCCCCTAATACCAATACTTTTTTATTTTTGATTTTTACCTGGTAATTACCCTGGATATCAGTCACCAGACCTACCCCATCAGTATTGTCACCAAATATTTTAAGTTCGCCATTATTACCAGTTGAGAATTTTAAAGTATTGACCGCACCAGCCAGTTCGGCGCGCTCACTTCGGACATCCGCAAGTTGCCAGGCTTCCAGTTTGTAAGGCACGGTTATATTCAGGCCGTTACCACCGTTTTTGCCAAACTCGCGAACAGTTTGTTCAAACTCGTTTTCGGCTACATCAATGGCTTCATAGGTAATATCCAGTCCAAACTGTTTGGCGAACTGCTGGTGAATAACAGGCGATTTGCTATGGCCAATGGGGTGACCAAATACAGCGAATTTTTCCAGTTTTTTTGCAGTGGCCATCATTAATTAAAGTCTAACAAGTAATCCAGAAAAAGACCGGCAAATATGGCCAGGCCAAAACGATTGTTATCGAGAAAGGCCCGGAAACATTTAGCCTTGTCACGATCTTTAATGAGTATCTGCTGGTAAATAGCCAGGCCGGCAGCGATAACCAGGCCGATTTGATACCACCAACCCAGGCCAACCTGCTCGCCAACCCAGTATAACAAGAGCAAGGCAATCACGTGACTAATAGCAATCATGAGTCGATCGTATTGTCCAAATAATATCGCCGTGGACTTGACGCCAATTTTGATATCATCGTCACGATCAATCATGGCGTAGGCAGTATCGTATGCCGCCGCCCAAAAAATATTTGCGGTAAATAAAATCCAGGCAACTAACGGCACACTGCCGGTTTCGGCAGCAAAGGCCATGGGAATGGCCCAGCCAAATGTGACGCCTAAATAAAATTGTGGCAAGTGGGTATAGCGCTTCATAAATGGATAACTGACCGCTAGCGCCGCGCCAACAAAAGATAAAGCGATGGTGAGCCAGTTGAGCAACAACACCAGACCGAACGCGATTAACGCTAACACGATAAACAAAACCAGCGCCTCTTTCTCGCTCACCCGGCCAGCAGCCAGTGGTCGTCCAGATGTGCGTTTTACGTGGGGATCAATATCCCTGTCTGCGTAATCATTTATGACACAGCCTGCAGAGCGCATCAGGATGGTGCCCAGCACAAAAACGGTTAACACCAGTACGGCGGGTTTGCCGGCACCGGCTATCCACAAGGCCCACAGGGTTGGCCACAATAACAATAAAATTCCGATGGGCCGGTTGAGGCGCGTTAGTTGTACGTATTCGTAAAGGCGTTGTTTAATTTTTGTCATAGCCAGGGAGATAATATCACACAGTATTATAGTCACCGGCCCGCCTGAGCCAGCGTTTTAACAGTGGCTGGATGGTGGCCGGGAATTCTTCTTCAATAGACCGGGCCGCCTGTTGCACCTGGGGCAGTAAAACTTGATCACGCATTAAATCGGCGATCCGGAAACGTGGCAGACCGGTTTGGCGGGTGCCAAACATCTCTCCAGGCCCGCGTATTTCCAGGTCTTTGCGGGCAATCTCGAAACCATCGTTGGTTTCGCGCATGGTATTAAGACGATCTTTGGCTATTTCGGACAGGGGCGCCTGGTATAACAACACACACGTCGCCTCATCGCTACCGCGGCCAACCCGGCCCCGCAGTTGATGTAATTGTGATAACCCTAAACGTTCGGAATGCTCAATAATCATCATACTGGCATTGGGTACATCAACTCCAACCTCGACCACCGTGGTGGCAACCAGTAAATCTGTGTCATGATTATTAAAACTGCGCATAATGGATTCTTTTTTATCGCCCGCCAGCCGTCCGTGGACCATGGCAATACGCAAATCTGGCAAGGCCTCCTTTAATGCAGCCTCGGTGTCCGTGGCAGTTTGTAACTGCAAGGCCTCCGATTCCTCAATCAGGGGACAAACCCAGTAGGCCTGTCGGCCCGCTTTACATGCCTGTTCGATATTTTTGACAATTTCTCCCCGGCGTGTCGCTGAGATGACAGCAGTTTTGACCGGTTTCCTGCCCGGCGGTAATTCATCAATCACGGAAACATCAAGATCTGCGTAAAGGGTCTGTGCCAATGTTCGGGGAATGGGTGTGGCCGTCATGATTAACTGATGTGGCAAAAAATTATTTTCCTCGCCCTTCTCGAGAAGGGCAAGCCGTTGGTGGACGCCAAACCGGTGTTGTTCGTCCACAATCACCAGGCCCGGATTTTTATAAACCACGCCAGACTGGAACAAGGCATGGGTACCAATAATAATATTTGCTTTACCTGATGCGATATCTTGCAAGGCAGACTTTTTATCAGCCGTGTTTAACCGGCCTTGCAGGGCGACACAGTTAATGCCCAGGGGTATCATCCAGTCACTGAAATTTTTATAATGCTGCTCGCACAATAATTCTGTTGGCGCCATGATCACCGCCTGGTAACCACTCTCAACTAAACTCAATGCGGCGGCGGCGGCGATAATAGTCTTGCCACAACCCACATCCCCTTGCACCAAACGCTGCATTGGATGGGGACGCCGGAGATCATTCTCTATTTCATGAATTACTTTCGATTGCGCACCAGTAAGTGTAAACCCAAGCTTGTTTATGAATTGTTTTACCAGGTCGCCTGTGCCGGTTATGGCAGGCGCGTTTTTTAGCTTTTTCTTTTTCAACAATGCCTTGAGGCTAAGCTGGTGTGCCAATAACTCCTCGAACGACAAACGCCGCTGGAGCGGATGAATGCCCAGCATCAGCTGTTCGGTATTAACATTTTTTTCCGGCTGGTGCACGGCAAGTAATGCATCCTGCAATGAAGCTAAATTCAGTTCGGTGCAGATTTTTTCTGGCAGGATTTCCAGTAATGCCGGTAAGTACTTTTTGATTGCCTGGGTGATTAATTTACGCAGCGTCAGTTGCTGAACACCTTCCGTTGCCGGGTAAAATGGCGTCAGCGAGTCACTACTAACGCTGGCCTGATCGTCAGCGATGAATTCATATTCAGGATGAATAATCTCAAGACTATTGGGGCCTTGTCGGACTTCGCCAAAACAGCTTATCCGGGTACCACGACTGAGTCTTTGCTGTTGTTTCCCGGAAAAATAAAAAAATCGTAAAGTAATAAACCCGGACCCATCACTGATCCGGCATAACATACTGCGTTTCCTGCGGTAAACCACGTCGGTAATTTCAACTGTACCAACGATGAGTGCCTCGATACCGGGCACAAGACTGCCAATCGGTACTACACGGGTTCGGTCCTGGTAACGATAGGGTAAGTGCAGCAACAGGTCCTGGATACAATACAAGTCCAGGCGTTGCAGCTTTTCGGCAAGACTGGGGCCAACACCTTTTAATACCGTCGTGGCTAACTCGCCGAGATTAACTTTGTTACCAGTACTACCGGGGCTATCAGCACTCATGTCCAAAACTTACAATTCAAGCACGGCATCCATTTCTACGGTTGCATTTTTTGGCAAGGCTTTTACACCAACCGCAGCCCGGGCCGGGTAAGGCTCTTTAAAATAGTTTGCCATTATTTCATTGACCACCGGAAAGTTACCAAGATCAGTTAAATAAACATTTAACTTTACGACATTCTTCAGGCTACCACCTGCGGCCCGGGAGACTGCATCCAGATTTTCAAAAACCTGCTTGATTTGCTGGTTGATATCTCCATCGACCATTTCCATGGTTGCCGGCACTAATGGAATCTGGCCCGACAAGTATACTGTTTTACCTTTTTTTACCGCCTGCGAGTAAGTGCCAATGGCCTGTGGCGCCTGGTCTGTTTTTATTATTTCGATGGACATATAGATGATCCCAATGATTTATAAAATTATTTATTATTATTCTTATTATTATAATTAAGTTATTTTACCTGGCGGTCTAACCTTTAACTCTGATAATACGCGAAACCATCTCCTGGACACGAATTTTACGCATTATCCTGGCAAGATGTACCCGGTCAGTGACTTCTATGATTATATTCAATGCAGAAAAATTACCATCACGTTCTGCAAACGTGACCTTGTCAATATTCGCATCCAGATCAGATATAGCAGCGGCAATAGAAGCCAATGCACCCTGTTCATTACGACTCTCGACCTGGATGGCGACCTGGTATACGCCTTTAAGATCGTCTTCCCAATGTACGTCCAGCCAACGCTCCGGATGTTTTTGAAATTTTCCCAGGTTGGGACAATCAGCAGTATGGACAACAACCCCCCTGCCAGCAGACAAATAACCCAGTACCGGGTCTCCTGGAATTGGATAACAACATTTACCAAAGGTCACGACCACGCCTTCTGTGCCAGTAATGGCCAAGCCAGCATCTTTATCTTTTTTTGATTTTCCGGAAATATCAGAAACCAGTTGCCGGGCGACAATATCAGCAATACGGTTACCGATTCCAATTTCCTCCAGTAACAGCTGCCACTTTTTAATTTGTAATTTTTTTAGTAATTTCTTTTTTTGTTTTTCCTCAATTTGACCTAATTCGAAACCAATCACGGTCACGGCCTTATCAAGCAATCTTTCGCCCAGCAAACATGACTCTTCATTTTTTTGTGATTTCAAAAAAGCACGAATATGAGCGCGAGCGCGACTGGTGACAACATAGTTTAACCATGATGGCGTTGGCCTGCCCCACTCAGAGGTTATAATTTCTACGTGATCACCATTTTTCAACTGGGTCCTGAGTGGTACCAGTTTGTAGTTTACCTTGGCACCAATACAGCGGTTACCGACACCAGTATGGACATCATAGGCAAAATCGACCGCAGTCGCATCACGCGGTAATTTTTTAATTTCTCCGTTAGGCGTAAACACGTAAACCTCGTCCGGGAATAAATCTACCTTCAGATGCTCGAGAAATTCACTGGAGTTGCCTGCTTTTTGCTGTATTTCGAGCAAATCTTTCAACCATTGCAGGGCCTGTCGCTGAATCAAACCTTCACTGTCGGCGCCAGATTTGTATAACCAGTGGGCAGCAACGCCGACATCGGCCACCCGGTGCATTTCTTCGGTTCGTATTTGAATTTCCAGGGATAACCCGTAGGGACCAAAAACAATCGTGTGCAGAGACTGGTAACCATTGGCCTTGGGAATCGCCAGGTAATCTTTAAAACGACCGGGGATTGGTTTGTAAAGACTGTGAACAATACCGAGCACGCGATAACAGGTATCCACCGTATCAACCGTTATTCTAAATGCATACACATCGTAAATTTCGTCAAAGGTGAGCGTTTTCTCTTTCATCTTGCGATAGATGCTGTAGAGATGTTTTTCCCGGCCAGTCACATCACCAGTAATACCACTGGTTTCCAGGCGGTTAACAATGGCATCGCCAATTTTACTGACAATCGCCTTGCGATTGCCTTGCCGTTGTTTCATGGTCTGTTTGAGTACTGCGTAACGCAGCGGGTACAGGGTCGCAAATACCAGGCGCTCTAACTCGTATGCCCATTGCCTGACACCGAGACGATTGGCGATGGGGGCATAAATCTCAAGGGTTTCCCTGGCGATCCGGCGTTGCTTGTCTCTTGGCATGGCCTCGATGGTACGCATATTGTGCAACCTGTCGGCAAGCTTGATCAGGATGACGCGAATATCCCGGGACATGGCCAGCAGCATTTTACGAAAATTTTCTGCCTGCTCTTCTTCTTTCGAGGAGAATTCGATTTGACCAATCTTGCTAACACCATCAACAAGCTCGGCAACATCTTCACCAAATTCTTTGGCTACTTCTTCTTTAGAGCTTGCTGTATCTTCAATGACATCATGTAAAATGGCAGCAACAATACTTTTGCCATCCATTTGCATGGCGGCAAGGATTCGGGCAACTTCAAGGGGGTGGTAGATATAGGGTTCGCCACTTTTTCGGCGTTGGCCCTCGTGGGCCTGGGCACCAAAAAGATAAGCACGGTAGACATCTGCTACCGCGTCATTATCCAGGTACTGTTCTAGTACTTCACAAAGCTCACTGATCAGTAACCTGCGTTCTTCCTCAGGGTAGGAATTACGCTTCTGTATTGTCGCCTGTTGCTTCTGCAGGCCCGGTTTCAGCTGGCTCAGTTTTTGCTGGCCCGGCTTCTGCGGTTGTTTCTTCGCCTGCGGAGACTTCGGCTTCGTTTGTGGTTTCATCCTCTTCCATTAACGCCTGCTGAATTTCTTCATTGAGTATATCTTTACTTACAAAACCTTCAGCAATTTCACGCAATGCAATAACCGTAGGTTTGTCATTTTCCCGTTCAACATGAGGTTCTGCACCATTCATTATCTGGCGAGCGCGTTTACTCGCAACCAAAACAAGTTGAAACCGGTTGTCTACATTTTCAAGACAATCTTCTACTGTAATACGTGCCATTGCTAACCTCTTTGTTGCTGTGAATTTATATTATATGGAATAGACCGGAACGGGCAAGAATACTGAAAATTGGGGCAAAAGTCCCTGTCTATATCAAAAATCGTGGTAAAAGCCTGAAAAACTGCTAATTATTCATCAAACCTCGGCTAGCAGCAGTGCCATATCCGGCTTTTTTGCCCGCAGGCGCTCTGGCTGGCCATGGATAATGGCCGACAGATCGGCCAGGGCCAGATCAAAATCGTCATTGGTAATGACATAATCAAATTCCGTATAGTGGCGCATTTCCGATATCGCCTCCTGCATGCGCCGGGAGATGGTTTGCTCATCGTCTTGGCCACGAGATTGTAATCGCTTGAGCAATTCCTGTTGCGATGGCGGCAAAATAAAAATACTGGTGGCATCGGGAACCTTTTCTTTTATTTTGCGCATGCCTTGCCAGTCGATATCGAGTAATACGTGTTTCCCCGAGGCCAGTAATTTTTTAATCGCCTCATGAGAGGTGCCGTAATAATTATCGAATACCCGGGCGTGCTCAAGAAACTGGTCTGCTGCCAGTAACTTGTTAAATTCCGCGACAGTCACAAAATGATAATGCTGGCCATCTGTTTCACCAGGCCGCGGGGCCCGGGTGGTGTGTGACACCGAAATCGCGATGTCCGGGGACTGCTCGACCAATGCTTTGGCCAGGCTGGACTTGCCACCACCAGAAGGTGCCGAAAGAATAAATAATTTAGAATTTATCTTTGAATTTATCTTGGTTGCCATGACGTATGAGAGGCCTTTGCATGAGAGTTAGTTTTCGTACCAGCAAGGCATAACTGACCGATAAAACGGAGTTTACACGAAGTAAATGAGTATTTTGAGGTCATTTATAACGCTGCTGGGAGGGAAAATAGACTCATGCAGAGTGGCTCTACTCGATATTCTGTACCTGTTCCCGCATTTGTTCAATCAAGACCTTCAATTCCATCGCGGCATTGGTCAGGCGAATGTCCGTGGCTTTTGAACCCAGGGTATTGGCCTCCCGGTTAAGTTCCTGCATTAAAAAATCCAGGCGCCGACCGATGGGTTTTTCCTGCTCCAGTACGCGCGCCACTTCCTCAAGATGCACCTGGAGTCGATCCAGCTCCTCGGCCACATCGATTTTTTGGGCATAAATCACCAGCTCCTGTTCAATACGATCCGTATCAACCTCGGCAATGATTTCCTGCAGGCGTTCATTTAAGCGCTGGCGAAAATTTTGCAGGATCTCGGGCATAATTTCGGCAACAGCGAGTGCTGTTTTTTTCATCGCCTGTACCCGCTCAAGCATAATGAGCTTGAGCTTGTCGCCTTCCCGGCGTCTGGTTTGTACTAATTCTGCCAGGGCCTCCGATAAAATTTCTAATACTTTAGTCTGCAGGGCCTCATTATCAAGTTTTGGTTCTTTGACCACACCGGGCCAGCGCAACAAATCTGGAATATTAACGGGTTGGCTATTTTCGGTCATTGTGTTGATTTGATTGGCGGCGGCCAGTAATTTTTTTACCAGATCCAGGTCCAGGTTTACTTCTTCGCTGTTAATAGCACCTGGCTGGAATCTTAAATTCAAATCCACCTTGCCCCGGGTTAATACTTTATTGGCGGCATCCCTTATTTTTGGTTCCAGCGCCCGCAACACTTCTGGCAAGCGCGGGGATAATTCCAGGTAACGGTGGTTAACGGTACGTAACTCCCAGACGATATCACCCCAGTCGGTGGCGCGATCAATGCGGGCAAAAGCGGTCATACTAAGTGGCATGGAAACTCCTGAAAATGCTAAAAAGTGGCATATGGCTTATTATATAGTGATAATCGGCGCCAGAATATTAGCTAAATCAGGCAATTTACAGGAATATCCCGGTTTCAAGCTAAAAACAACGGACAATACCTGATACGGGCTAGTATATAAGGTAAGTTCAACAATTTAATACGAAGCAGGGATCAGGATTTCACCCGTTATGAAAAACGCTTTACCGAAAGGAACACAAATCCAGCATTACAAGATTGACCGCACTATTGGTGGTGGTGGATTCAGTATCGTGTACCTGGCCACCGATCTGGAAACAGATAAAAAAGTTGCCATCAAGGAATACTTACCGGAAAAACAGGCGCTACGAACAAAAGACCATGCAGTCCAGTGTATCGCCAAAGAGAATGTTGCTCATTTCAAACAAGGCTTTAAACGATTTTTTGACGAGGCCGCCGCCCTGGCAAAACTGAACCATCCCAATATCGTCCACGTAATAAATTTTTTTCGGGCAAACAACACCGTTTACATGGTGATGGATTACGAGAAAGGTAAAGACCTGCGTTATTACATAAAACGTCACGGCGGTAGTTTGTCAGAAAAATTTATTCGTACCGTGTTTCCGGAACTACTGAATGGTCTCTACGAATTACACACCCACAATCTCCTGCACCTGGATATTAAACCCGCCAATATTTTTCTACGCCTGGGTGGCAGCCCGTTTTTACTGGACTTTGGCGCAGTTCGCGAGGCCATGATTGATAACCAGCCCTCGGGGCCGCACACACTGACCCGTGGGTTTGCGCCAATCGAACAACATGAGCACAAAACAGTCGGACCCTGGACAGATATCTATGCCCTCGGCGCATCAATCTATGCTTGCATGTGCGGCAAGGCACCACCCGCTGCCACAGACCGGATCAAAAAAGATACTTATCGACCGGCAACCCTGGGTTATTTTGGCAGGCCCTACTCGGCGCAATTACTCGAGGCCGTCGACTGGTGTTTGCAGCTCAATCAAAATGACAGGCCCCAATCCGTTGAAGAATTGGTTGATTTTTTAAACGAAGATTCCGACCTGGCAAAAATATTTAACCAGCCCTGGTACATGACACCCATCAATTTACCGTGGGGCCGGAAGTAATATGAAATACGAGCTGGCTACTTATAGTCGCACCGGCGGTCGTCGCAGTAACCAGGACCGGGTGGCCTATGCGGAAAAAGACAATTCTATTTTGCTGGCACTGGCTGACGGCCTGGGCGGTCATGCGGGCGGTGAAATAGCAGCAGAGATTGCCACTGAATATGCCATTCGTGCCTACAAAAATATTCGGCAACCCATTATTACCCAGCCATCTTCATTCCTGGCCCTGACAGTTATCGAAGCAAACAAACAAATTTTTACCAGAACCACTGAAAAATTTCCTGATAAAAAACCAAGAACTACGCTGGTCTTGTGCCTGGTCCAGGGGGGTTATGCCTATTGGGCCCATGTTGGCGACAGTCGTCTTTACCATGTCCGCAATCAAAAAGTTGTTACCCGGACAATTGACCACAGCCCGGTAGAAAAAATGCACCAACACGGACTGATTAGCGAAGAAGATATGCAGCATCACCCGAAAAAAAATTATTTATCCAATTGCATCGGGGGTAAATACAAACCTTCGGTGACCCTGGGTGAAGAAACAAAACTGGAGCCCGGTGACAACATCATGCTTTGCTCAGATGGCATTTGGGAAGCACTGAATAATGAACAAATTTTACCGTTCCTGGCTTATAAAGACCTTGATGAAGGTATAGAAGAGCTGTTACATGAAGCTGAAATCAAAATGCAGTCGTCTTGTGACAATATCACCGTTGCCAGCCTGCGCTGGCGTGATAAAATAACGAAATCTGCTCCACTCCAGGCCACTGCCATTAAAACGGTTGACCAACAGACCTTATGGGAAGATGCCAGGAAGCAAATAAAACAACCGGACAAACAAAACAAACCTGTCGCCAATCACGATAAATCAAAAAATCTTCAGCAAAAAGTCATTGATGATGCCGAACAAACGCTGCAGAATCTGGAAGATTTTTTGAAAAATCGCCAAAAGAAAAACTAAAACTAAACAAACGCCGATTTTATGACATTAGGCTAAACCTTCGAGCCTTACCAATTTTTATTTTAGAAACCCATCCAATTGATTAATAAACTTTACGGAGTACACATGAGACACAGTGGTCGCAATAAAAACCAAATGCGCGAAATCAAAATTACCCGAAACTATACCTGCCATGCGGAAGGCTCGGTATTAATAGAGTTCGGTAATACCAAGGTCTTGTGTAATGCCACCGTCGAAGAACGCATCCCGCGTTTTTTGCGCGATAAAGGACAGGGCTGGATTACCGCCGAGTACGGCATGTTGCCCCGCTCGACCAATTCGCGCATGCGCCGGGAAGCCGCCAGCGGCAAACAAGGCGGGCGGACACTTGAAATCCAGCGACTGATTGGTCGCTCCCTGCGCGCCGCGGTGGATCTTAAGGCCCTGGGCGAACGTTCAATCACCATAGATTGTGATGTGATCCAGGCAGACGGTGGCACCCGCACTGCTTCTATTACCGGCGGTTGTGTTGCCCTCATGGACGCCATCAGCCATATCATGGAAAAGGGCTTAATTAAAACCAGCCCCCTGAACCATATGGTTGCGTCAGTTTCGGCAGGTATCCACGATGGTAATATTATTCTTGATCTCGATTACATCGAAGACTCCAATGCCGAAACCGATATGAATTTTGTCATGGACGCCAGCGGCCAGTTTATCGAGATCCAGGGCACTGCTGAAGGCGCCACTTTTAGCCTGGAAGAAATGAACGAGATGACCAAACTTGCCCAGGCGGGTATTGCTGATTTAATCGATCACCAAAAACAGGCCCTTGGGATTTAGTAACACCTGTAAACGAGTTATAAACAAACATGAACCAGCGTAAAATAGTCCTCGCTTCGAGCAACCCGGGCAAAGTAAGAGAAATTGGCCAGCTATTGTCAGGCATTAACCTGGCAGTGGTGCCACAGTCGGACTTTAATGTAACTGATGCCGATGAGACCGGTCTCACCTTTGTCGAAAACGCCATTCTCAAAGCCCACCATGCGGCTGACCATACGGGTTTGCCCGCCATTGCCGATGACTCTGGCATTGAAGTAGACGCTTTGGATGGTGCACCGGGCATATACTCGGCACGGTACGCAGGTGTTGATAATAAAGACGGCGACCGCGCGAACCTGGAAAAACTGCTGGTCGCGTTAAAAGATGTGCCAGAAGCAAAACGCAACGCCCGCTTCCAGTGTTTGATGGTGTATATGCGTCACAAACATGACCCGACCCCGTTAATTTTCCAGGGCACCTGGGAAGGCCGAATATTATTTGAACCCGAAGGTGAAGGTGGATTTGGTTATGACCCGGTTTTTTATGTGCCCACCCATAACTGCTCAGCGGCCCAGCTCAAACCCGATGAAAAAAATGCCGTCAGTCATCGCGGTCAGGCTTTACGAAAACTGTTAGCGGCGTTAGAAAATCTCGCTTGAAGTTTTATAACAAACATCTTGATCTCGACGTGAAAAAACAAAATCCAGCACACTCCGTCATTCCTGTGGAAACAGGAATCCAGGGTTTATATTAATTTCCTGGATACCGGATCAAGTCAGGTATGACGCCTCTCAAATTATTAGCAAGAAATAAAATTGTATAATTAAAAATGCTCGGCCTTAAAACCCCACCACCACTTTCACTCTACATACACATACCCTGGTGTGTAAAAAAATGTCCTTACTGTGATTTTAATTCTCACGAAGCCAGGACAGAGCTACCGGAACCGGAATACATCAACGCGCTCTTGCAGGACCTGGAACAAGAGCTGTCCTCGGTTTGGGGTCGGCGTATCAGTTCCATTTTTATTGGTGGCGGCACTCCCAGCCTGTTTGCACCAGAATCAATTTTCAAACTGCTTTCCGAAATCAGACCACGACTCAACTTGTTACCCGATTGCGAAATCACCATGGAGGCCAACCCCGGCTCCCTGGAACTGGCCCGTTTTAAAGATTTCAGGCAAGCGGGCATAAACAGATTATCAATTGGTATCCAGAGCTTCCACGATGACAGCCTGTGTGCCCTGGGTCGCATTCACGACAGCAAACAGGCGATACGGGCAGCCGAAATCGCCAGCACTGCCGGCTTTAACAGTTTCAACCTGGATTTAATGTTTGGCCTGCCAAACCAAACCATCGAACAGGCCGACTCTGATATCAAACAGGCAATCGCATTGGCGCCACAACACATTTCCCTCTACCAGTTGACCATCGAAAAAAATACTTACTTTTATACCAAACCCCCGGCCTTGCCCGCACATGATGACCTGGCAAACATGCAAGAAGTTTTACAACAACATTTGTCACGCGCGGCTTACAGGCAATATGAAGTATCCGCCTATGCCACAGCGGGTTATACTTGCAAACACAACCTGAATTACTGGCAGTTCGGTGACTACCTGGGTATTGGTGCCGGTGCCCATGGCAAGATTAGTGATCACGAATCCATCACCCGCTCCTGGAAAATAAAACATCCGCAAACTTACATGGACAACGTCAGTACTGATCAACGAATTGGCGGCTCGACGAAATTAAATCGACAGGACCTGGCCTCGGAATTTATGATGAACGCCCTTCGCCTATCCGACGGTTTTGATCCAAAATCATTCACAGAACGAACAGGCATCGCCATAGTCGATATTCGGGATCAATTAAAACAGGCTGAATTAAAAAAACTCATCACCTGGAGTACGGAAAAAATCAAACCTACAGAACTGGGCAGAAAATTTCTCGATGATTTGTTACTTATTTTTATGAAAGCTT
>QIGL01000052.1 GCA_003228915.1 Acidiferrobacteraceae bacterium | reverse complement strand
TTATATTTTTTTTAAAAATCAATTTATTGAATTTTTTCAAGAAATTCTGTTACCTGCGCCAGCGACTGTACCTGGGGCATCGCCGGTAGGCTATTCAGGAATGATTTTCCATAACCCTTGCTCAACAATCTTGGGTCACACAAAACCAGCACACCACGGTCTTTTTCATCCCGGATCAAACGACCCGCACCTTGTTTGAGACTAATGACCGCGTTCGGGACCTGAAACTGGAAAAACGGGTTAATACCGGCCTGCTCCAGGGCCTGACAACGGGCTTTTAGTACTGGTTCGGCGGGAGAAGCGAACGGTAATTTATCTATTATGACGCAGGTCAGCGCCTGCCCCCTGACGTCGACGCCTTCCCAAAAGCTGCCTGTGCCCAGTAATACGGCATTGCCCAGCGCCTTGAATTTGCCCAGGAGTTGGGTCCGCGGCGCATCTCCCTGCACCAGTATTGGATAATCGATTAATGTGCCCAATAACTTTGCCGCCAAATTTAATGCCCTGTAACTGGTGAATAACAGGAATGTCCGGCCACCACTTGCTTCCAGTACAGGCAAAATGGCCTGGATCATGGATTGGGTAAATTCTGGCTGATTAGGTTCGGGTAGATTTCGCGGTAAATACAACATTGTCTGGTCCTGGTAATTAAATGGGCTGTCCCAAATACCAGTATCACTTTCTGCCAATCCCAGTTGATCCTGAAAATGGTTAAATTTTTTGTTCACGGCCAGGGTCGCAGATACAAACACCCAGGCAGTCTCTTTTTCACTGGTAATTTCCTGGAATGCTTCGGCAATATTGATCGGCGTCATATGCAGGTTGAAGCCCCTTTTACTTGTCTCAAACCAGGGAACAAATTCAGGTTGCGCCTGATCAGAAAAATTTTGTAAATTCTGAAGCATATCTGTGGCGCGGCGAAAACAATTAGCCAGTCCCTTGCTCTTGACGCTGGCAACTTCAAGCAAGTCGTGTAAATTTTGCAAATTAATGGCCAGTTTTTCGAAGCCATTGATTTTTTTGTTGGCGCTCGAATTGCTCCAAACACCCCGCTCAGTTTGTTCGTTATCAAAAGTAAGCCGAAAATCTGCCACCGATTTTTCAGTTGCCCTGGCCACATCTTCGAGCTTTCTGACGACACTTTTTGCGATAAGCTCTTCTGTAATGACATCCCGGCACAGATTTTTCAGTCGATAACTGCTTACCGTTTTACTAAAGAATCGTGATGCCGTGTCTACTAACTGGTGCGCTTCATCAAAAATGACCGTGTCCACATGGGGTAACAGCCTTCCGAAGCCCTCCTCTTGCAGCATCAGGTCAGCAAAAAAGAGATGGTGATTGATGACAACAATGTCTGCCTCTAACGCATCACGTCGCGCTTTTACGACAAAACATTCCGAAAAATGTTCACACTCCGAGCCAATACAATTATCGACTGTTGATGTCACTATTGGCCAAAGCATCGAATCTTCGGGGACAGACTCGACTTCTGAAATATCTCCGGTTCTGGTCAGTGATGACCATTCTGTAATTGAATGAATACTTTCGGAATCGTTCCTGGTCCTGAAACGTCCTTCAAGCGCAGCCCGATGCAGTCGATAAATGCACAAATAATTACTGCGCCCTTTCAGTAAGGAGAAATTTCCTGGCATATTCATTGCCCGGGCAATCACTGGTAAATCCTGCTGGAATAACTGGTCTTGTAAGTGACGAGTACCCGTCGATATTAATGCTTTTTTTCCTGATAAAATAATGGGCGCCAGGTAGGCAAAGGTTTTTCCGGTACCGGTACCCGACTCGACAATAAGTCGATTACCATCCTTGATTGCACTACTGATTTTTTCAGCCATTTCTATTTGCCCGGAGCGGGCGCGAAACCCTTTGACAGCAGCAGCAAGGGCGCCATCGGCACCAAGTATATCCTGCATAGAATTGTGATCAGAGCCGGACAAGTCAGATACTTACAAATAGTAAATTAGTTATCACGTAGTTTTTTGTAATAATTAATCAAGCCGTTGGTTGAAAGATCATGGGATGTTACTGGTTTATTGTCGTGTATTTCATTCTGAATCGATCTAGCCAGCTCTTTGCCAAGCTCGACACCCATTTGATCGAAGGAGTTTATGTTCCAGATAACACCCTGGATAAATATTTTATGCTCATATAATGCAATTAATTTTCCCAATGTCCTGGGGTTAAGTTGCTTGTACATAATCGATGTACTTGGTTTGTTACCGAAAAATTTCTTGTATGGTAACAGGGATTTAATCATTTTATCCTCATAACCCTGCTGATTAAGGTTTTGAAGCGCCTCTTTTTCGCCACGGCCATTCATAAAAGCTTCTGTTTGTGCAAAATAATTTGAGATCAGTATTTCGTGATGATTTTCCAGATTGTGAACGGGCCTGGCAGCAACAATAAAATCTGATGTTGTAAATTGAGTGCCCTGATGCAAAAGCTGATAAAAACTATGCTGGCCATCAGTCCCTGCGTCTCCAAAAACGATTGGTGATGTTAAATATTCACAAGACCTTCCCTGCCTGTCTATACCCTTGCCATTGCTTTCCATTTCCGCCTGACATAAATATGCTGGCAGCCCATGCAAGCTCTGATCGTAAGGCAACACAGCATGGGCACGAACATCAAAAAAATTAATATACCAGACGCCCAGCATTGCCATCATTACCGGTAAATTGTTTCGATAATCAGTATTTAAAAAATGCTCGTCCATTTCGTAAGCGCCAGCAAGAAAATCTTCGAAGTGGTCCATGCCAATATATAGTGCGATTGGCAGACCAATTGCGGACCAGAGTGAAAATCTGCCGCCTACCCAGTCCCACAACTCAAATATATTTTCTTTGTTTATGCCAAATTTTGTTGCGGCAGAAATATTTGATGAAATGGCCACAAAATGATCAGTCACAGCCCGGCTATCGCCAATCAAGTTTACCAGCCATAGCCTGGCAGTCTCGGCATTCACCATTGTTTCCTGGGTCGTAAATGTTTTTGAGGCCACGACAAATAGTGTCGTCTCGGGATCTAAGTGCCTGGTAATTTGTTGAAAGTGATTGCCATCAATATTTGATAAAAAGTGGACACTGATGTCTTTGCTTGCATAGGGCTCCAGGGCCTCACATACCATCGCTGTGCCCAAATCCGAGCCCCCGACACCAATATTAACTACATCCGTAAATGTCTTGCCGGTGAACCCGGTCCGTTGCCCCGCTCTTACCGCATCAGAAAAATTTCGCATTTGTAACAACACACGATTAACTGATGGCATCACATCAACACCATCAACCAGCATGGGTTGATTACTTTTGTTCCTCAGCGCAATATGGAGTGCCGCCCTTGATTCAGTGTGGTTTATTTTATCGCCGGCAGACATTTTATTTGTCCAGGCTGGCAATGCGGCTTCATCTGCTAATTGCAACAATAGTGATATGGTTTCTTCGGTTACGAAATGCTTGGAAATATCCAGCAAAAAGTCATCATGCTGGAGAGAAAATTTTTCAAATCTTGATTTATCTTCCTGAAAAAGATCACATAGTTGTCGTCCGTGCCACTGCTGACGATGGGCTTGTAATTTGGACCAGGCAGGAAATTTTGTAAGATAAGTCATGTCAACTCTAATGTTAGGGGCAATTATTGACCATTCCTGGATATTTTCCAATGGCCATAATATTCGCCAATTAGTGACAATAATATCTTTGTTTGCTGCTGTACCATGATAGAATACTGCTTCCCAGACATTGGTGAGTTTAGACTTTAAAAATATACTTTGATTGTAACTGGATTTTTAAATTTATAGAGAACAAACTAAATTCAATTATTTACTAAATTCAATTATTTATAATACTTAACTTAATCAAACACAAATCCCCGCTTCATGATTTCTGAACCTATTCTGAACCTTATGATTCCTGTGCCTTATGATTCCTGAAATAGGCCATTTTGCACTTATTTTAGCACTCTGCATGGCTTTAATGCAGGCTGTCTTGCCGCTCATTGGTGCCGCCCGGGGAAATATTCAATGGATGCAATTAGCCAGGCCGCTGGCTCATGGCCAAACTTTTTTTCTCATTGTGTCATTCGCAACATTGACTTACGCCTTTATCATCAATGACTTCTCAGTTAAATATGTGGCGACGAATTCAAATTCTGCATTACCTCTCGGTTACCGAATATCCGCGGTCTGGGGAGGGCACGAGGGTTCCCTGCTTTTATGGGCACTTATAATGGGATTCTGGTCCTCGGCTGTCGCCATCTTTAGTAGGAAATTACCACAAATAACCATTGCCCAGGTTCTCGGTGTCATGGGGCTTATCAGTATTGGCTTTCTGCTTTTTATGTTGCTGACCTCCAATCCCTTCGACAGATTAATCCCGGCAGCGCCCGACGGTCGTGATCTCAATCCCTTGCTGCAGGATATCGGGCTCATTTTACATCCCCCTATGCTTTACATGGGATATGTTGGCTTTTCTGTCGCATTTAGTTTTGCCACTGCGGCCCTTTTAAGTGGTCATCTTGATGCGGCATGGGCCCGTTGGTCCCGACCCTGGACAACGATTGCCTGGTTATTCCTGACACTCGGGATCTCCCTGGGCAGCTGGTGGGCCTATTACGAACTGGGCTGGGGTGGCTGGTGGTTTTGGGATCCGGTTGAAAATTCCTCATTCATGCCCTGGTTGGTTGGCACTGCGCTCATACACTCACTGGCAGTGACCGAAAAACGCGGGACCTTCAAGTCCTGGACTGTTTTACTTGCCCTGCTGGCGTTTTCACTGAGCCTGCTGGGGACCTTTCTTGTCCGTTCCGGCGTGCTGACATCGGTCCATGCTTTTGCCACTGACCCTGAACGGGGCATATTTATTTTGGCGTTTCTTGCCATTGTCATTGGCGGCTCACTGACGCTTTATGCCTGGCGCGGCCCGCAAATTCGAAGCTTCGGGAAATTTCAATTAGTGTCGCGAGAATCCTTACTGTTGATTAACAACGTTTTGTTAGTGGTTGCTTGTGCTGCAGTTCTGATCGGCACACTTTATCCATTGGTTCTGGATGCACTGGGTTTAGGAAAAATTTCTGTCGGCCCGCCCTATTTCTCCCGCGTGTTTGTACCAATCATGATACCGCTATTGTTTTTGATGGGTATTGGGCCGCTCATGCGCTGGAAAAAAGATGACCCCGTCAAGCTAATGCGTCACCTGCGCCTGGTTTTACTTTTTAGTTTTATAATCGCGGTGATATTCACTTGGGTTGCCACTGCAGAACTTTCTCTTGGCGTGTTGTTTAGTATTACCCTGGCTATCTGGATTGTAAGCAGTGCCTTGCTAAATCTCTGGAAAAGAATTCAATTAAAAAATAACCTGGTCACAGGAATCAAAACCACACCGTTGGCTTTTTACGGCATGACGCTGGCACATATCGGTATTGCGGTTCTTGTAATTGGTGTAACTTTTGCTTCCGCCTATAGTATTGAAAAAGATGTGCGAATGGATATTGGCCAAAGCCGTGACATTGGCGGTTACACATTCCGGTTCGATGGGATAGAAGATTATACCGGCCCCAACTTCCAGGCCAAACAAGGCAAAATTATTATCACTAAATCAGGCAAACCGGTTACCACACTCAGGCCCCAAAAACGTACTTACATTGTTCAAAGCAATCCGATGACTGAAGCGGCAATCAACCCGGGCTTGTTTAGAGATTTGTATGTCGCCATGGGCGAGCCCCTTGATGCAGGTGCCTGGAGTATTCGTATCTACTACAAGCCGTACGTAAGATGGATATGGATAGGTACTATTTTTATGGCTTTGGGGGGTGCATTGGCCGTGGGTGACAGGCGTTATCGGCTTGCCGTCAAAAAGAAACAGGTGAGCCTGAAAAATGATGAAAATATGGAAGCCGGTGTTTCGTGAGTGCCAACGAGTTATTAAAATATTTTTTTATCTCATTTGCACTTTTGTTAAGCCTGGGTCTGCTTACTCAAAAAAATGCTACTGCAGCTGCTGTTGATCCCCTGGTATTTACCGATGCCAAAAAAGAGGCGCGATTTAAGAATTTGATCGGACAGTTACGTTGCCTGGTGTGCCAGAACCAGTCCATCGCAGACTCAAATGCCGAATTGGCACAGGATTTACGCAAAGAAGTGTACGATATGATTATCGCAGGCAAGTCTGATCAGGAAGTAATAGATTATCTTGTGGCTCGTTATGGTAATTTCATACTCTATCGCCCGCCCCTAAATGCCCAGACTTTCCTGCTCTGGTTTCTTCCTGGCATCCTTGTCATCCTGGCATTATTTTTTGTCATTGGAATAATTAAAAAAAGAGGCCGTCAGGCACAAAAAGTCACGCTTGACAACAAGGCTGAAGACCGCCTGAATAAATTAATCGGACCAAAATTTTAGGGTACCTGTACAAATGACTTTTTGGATTGTCATAACATTATTTATACTCATCGCGCTCGCTATTGCGACGCTTCCCTATTGGCGCAAGCTGGACACAACCGCGCTTGAAAGCAATGAGCTTAATATCCTGCTTTTTAAACGTCGCCTGGCAGAGCTTGAGCTTGACTTGAATAATGATGTACTGGATCAGGATCAATATGATGTTGCAGTTTCGGAGCTTAAACTACAACTTTTATCCGATATTCCAGAAGATCAGGCAAAAATGAGCAGTACTTCTAAAACATGGTCCAAACAAACTATTGTTGCTACTTTTATTCTGGTGCCCGCCCTTTCTATAAGTCTCTATATTCTGCTGGGCAATAAGGATGTTGCAACTGGCAAGATTGCAATCACCAGCCACCAGCAAATGAATCCAGATATCAAAAAAATGATTGCAGGTCTTGAAAAACGACTTAAATCTGAACCTGGTAACGCGCTTGGATGGACCATGTTAGGCAGAACCTACGCAGCAGTAAACCAGTTTGATAAAGCGTTGATAGCTTACGAAAAAGCCTACACGCTCACTCCTGCAGATGCAGATGTTCTTACTGGCCTGGCTGAGTCACTGGCTATTGTCCAGAATAACCAATTGCAGGGTCGTCCACTCAAGCTTATTGAGAAAGCGCTTAAAGTAAATAAAAACCACCCGCGCGCACTCTGGTTGGCCGGACATGCCGAGATGCAAGCAGGTAACAAGAAAAAAGCGATAGGTTACTGGCAAACACTCCTGGCCAGCCTGCCACCGGATCATGAGTCGGCACAAAAAGTTCGCCAATACATCAGCCAACTGGGAGGTAAAGCGGATAGAAGCAGCCAGCCTGCATCAAAAGATAATGTGCCTGATCAGGATAAAACAGGCATTCGGGTTAAAGTCAGGCTCGCTAAAAAACTTAAAGATGCAGCGCCACAGGATGCTACTTTATTTATTTTTGCACGTGCGGCTAAAGGACCACGAATACCATTGGCCGGAAAGCGAATGCGGGTCAGTGATTTGCCAGTAGAAATTGTATTGAATGATGACAGCGCCATGATCCCTGGCAGAACAATCTCCAGCGTGAGTCAAGTAATAATAGGTGCCAGAATTTCCAAAAGCGGTGGGCCTATTTCAAAACCTGGCGATCTTGAGGGTTATAGCCCTGCGGTATCAAGCGCACACCCGGAAACGTTAGAAATAATAATTAATCAAATTGCCAAGTAGACAATAACACCTGGCTAGAAAAGTTCGACATCACTATCTTTGCGGGACCTATCCTGTTCTTCCATCAATTTCACTACCTCTTCAATACTTGCCCCCTCTAGAACGGCATCAAACATTTTTACTTCGTCTGACAATGAGTACTGGGAGCGTATTTTTTCTTGCAGTCCTTTCCATTCATAAGGTGAATACAAACGAGACGGATCTGAGACAAGAGAAGCCAAAGCAGACATGCTGCGACTTATATGGGCCAGGCGCTGTACCAGCTTATCATAAAACTGAAATGCCACAATAACACTGTGCATTTTTGTACTGATTTCGTTGCAGTTACCCAACACACCATCTTTTAAAACTTCATCGACATCAGAATTTTCCCAAACTTGTTCGAGCGCGCTTTTGATGGCGGCCACGTGGCCTGCCATATTGGTAAATGAATTAGTAAGGGTATTCACCGAGTCGTCACCATCACGCATACAGTATTCAATGCGCGCAGTCGCTAAATTTAACATCAGGATGGTCTCCCTGACCTGGCTCCAGTCAAGATCAGGCTCGCTGGATGTAGACTTGGGGGTAATAACGGTAGATGGTTTCATTTTTTTCCTTCAGGAAAGCCGGGATCAACAATCCAGGATCAATAATTTAGTCTCTTTGCTGGCAATTCTACTTGCACTCACATTAAATTAAATAGTCCAGACAAATCCTGTTGTCAATCCATATCATGGTATTCGTCAAATTAGGTTTGTCATAATCAGGCCATTCTTCTGAAATGACATATAGCGTCTTTTTTTAGTCTTATTCTGTTGTTTTTAATAACTATTTTTATCACTGACGACACCGTGACAATTGCGTAATTATTGCTATGTTTAAGTCAGGTTCGCTAAAACCTCGTCTACTCACCGAGATTTTTTCACCCAAATTTTACTCGTAACTTGCTGTTTATATTCAAGTTATTAGGCAGACATTAAGATCATGGCATTAGTAAAAATTCAGCATAAAAATGGTGCGACTGTGGTTGATCTGGGAGAAAGCCTGGACGTGAGCAATGCTAATGAGCTGTATGCCGATCTGGGCAAGGCGCTGGCACGAAAACCGGACAAAATCATTTTTTATGCTAAAAAACTAACTCGCTTCGATACTTCTGTTTTGCAATTGCTTATTGCTTGTACTCAAGAAGCAATACGCCTGAAAAAAACTGTCAGCTGGGCTGAAACCAGTAAAGAATTTCGTGAATGCATTGAATATACCGGTATGAAGGATGCGCTTGGTCTGCATGGCGCTTAACGACAACTCTCAGGGATTATAGTGAACACAAAAACATCAAAAAATAAAATATTTTGGGTCTTGACTACACTGTTCATTGCAAGCTCGTGGCTTTTAACCGTCTCCTTTGTTTCGATTTGGGTGGCAATTAGTAGCGGACTCAGCACGGCAATTGCCATGGTTTTAATCCTGGACTATGTCAGGAAACATGATGATTTTGATGAATATCAGGATGTTTCGCTTGATGAAAAAACATCGCCAATTGATGCCATTGATGAGCAATTAAGATCTGCAATTGAACCCGCCAAAGGTGAGATTGACCAGCTACCAAAAATTGATGACATGCTAACGACTATGGCCGGAGCAAGTGAAAGACGGCGCATTGATGGACTTGTTAGAAAATGGGCAGAACTTGCCAAACAATTTAATGCTGTTAAACACCACCTGGATGGACAGATAAACGAAGTAATAAAACAGAGTGAAGATGCGACAGATACAATCGCCAGTAGCTTTAAAACTGTTATCAATAAAGCTACGTTACAAGCTAGCCAGGCCATGAATCTGCTCGAAGGCACACAAGGCGCTACCAGTGATGGCTCGCCCCAATCACTCCAGGATTTTATACGAGTTTCAGATGAGCGCCTGAACAAAATGGCAGATGAGGTAATGCGCGTAGCCGACTTGTCCGTAAAGATGGTCAGGGATCTGGATGATGTGAAAGACCGGACACAAGCTATCGATGGGTTTTTGCTTGATGTTGGCAAGCTCGCTGATCAAACAAGCCTGTTGGCATTAAATGCTGATATCGAAGCATCCCGTGCCGGCGATGCCGGACGTGGTTTTGGTATTGTCGCCCAGGAAGTCAGGCGACTTAGCAAACGCTCCAATGTTTTTAGCCATGAAATTCGCAATCATCTCAGGATGGTAAAAAATGGACTCAACGCCACCTACAGCAATATGCAAACACTGACATCGAAAGATATGGCTCATGCAAACAATATCAAGAATGAAATCAGGACACTTACAAAAACACTGGAAGATAAAAACCGTGAGGTTGCCGATACGGTAAGCGACATCAACACCATCAGCAAAGAAATTGCCCAGGACGTACAAAACGTGGTTATTTCACTTCAATTTCACGACATCATCTCCCAGAAGCTAAATAGTATTACTACCCCTATGGACAACCTTGCTTCTGCAATCGATTTACTCACAAATGAAACCAACAGTCTTGGGCTTGCAAGCAATTGGGATAGCGAACTGGCGGCACAAGATCAGCAAACAAAATCTGCTACAAACGGAAAACCTCTGCCAAGAAGTAGTAACAACACAACCGGCAAGGAAAATGCACTTCCCAATAGCGGACCGAACGTAGAATTATTTTAAAGGAGAAATAAATGGCAACAATTCTTATAGTAGATGACACTGCCTCAATGAGACAAATGATTGGTTTTACACTTAATGATGCCAGTTATGAGGTAACTGAAGCGGCTGATGGCAATGAGGCGCTTGAAGCGGCTCGCAAATCAAAATTTGATGCAGTGATCACAGATATCAATATGCCTAATATGGATGGCATTTCTCTCGTACGCGAATTGCGATCATTAGCAGACTATAAATTCACGCCCATCCTAATGTTAACGACGGAGTCACAGGATTCAAAAAGAAAGGAATGCAAGGAAGCGGGTGCGACAGGCTGGATCGTAAAACCATTTAATCCTGAGCAACTATTAAACGTCATTAAAAATGTTTTAAATTAATTATATGACTATTGATCTCACACAATTTCATCAGACATTTTTTGAAGAAAGCCTGGAAGCATTGTCTGATATGGAAGCGGAACTGCTTCGTATTGACGGCCACATGTCTGGACGAAGGGTTTCTGACGAATTTAAAGCAGATAATGAATCTCTAAACATTATATTTCGTGCGGTACATTCTATAAAGGGAGGAAGCAGTACATTTGGTTTTGAAATTGTTGCCAACTTCAGTCATGTGCTTGAAAACCTCCTCGACGATATCCGGGAACATCGCTGTAAAACTACACGTAACCTGATTAGCACACTATTACATTCTTGCGATTGCCTGAGAACTTTAGTCCAGAATTCACAAAATGGAATTAATACACTGCCCGCCGACATAGATAAGTTTCAAGTTAACCTGGAGAACTTACAAGAAACTGGCTGCGAAGTTACACCAGACAGAAGGCGTAAAACCAGGGGGATTGATAAAAATAATATAGGTAACTGGGATATTTTATTTACTCCAAACAAGAATATGTTATCTACTGGTAATGATCCAGTTCGTATTATACGCGCGCTGAAAAATCTTGGTAATATCAAGTCGCAACTGGATATAAATTCCCTGCCAAGCTGGAACAAAATAAATCCCGAGTATATTTATTTATCCTGGAATATTGATTTATTAGGGCCCGTAGAAAAGAGTCTGATAGAAAACGTATTTTCATGGGTGGCTGATGACTGCGTTTTAGATATTAAACGAAATAATAGCGTGCATAACCCATCCGCTTCCAGGCCGGAACATGCCATTGACTCAGGTACCGGCACCAACGCTCCTGCCCCTGGCGTTTCAGGTAACGGGCTCGAAGTGCAATCAATCAGGGTGAGCACGCCGAAAGTTGATGCCCTGGTCGACCTGGTGGGTGAATTGGTGATAACCCAGACAATGCTTAGCCAATTTTCGGAAGAGATAACATCTGAATCAATTGAAAAACTACAACTTGGTCTTGGTCTGCTGGAAAGGAATACGCGAGAATTACAAGAAAGTGTCATGAGAATTCGAATGTTGCCAGTAGGCTTCGCCCTGAATAAATTACCAAGGATCGTTCGCGATGTCAGCACGAAGCTTGGCAAAAAAGTAAAACTTGATATAAGCGGGGAAGGCACCGAGCTCGATAAAAGCGTTATTGAAAGCATCGGCGATGCACTCATGCATATTGTTCGTAATTCAGTTGATCACGGCCTTGAATCACCTGCCGAAAGGATAAATGCCGGTAAGCCAGAAACAGGCGCGATTCACGTGCAAGCTTCGCAAAAAGGTGGCAGCGTTGTGATCACCATAGAAGACGACGGCAATGGCCTGAACCGTAACCTAATTTTAAATAAGGCAATTGAGAAAGGCCTGGTCAGGGATGATGCAGATTTAACTGACGAGCAAATTGATAATCTTATATTTATACCTGGTTTTTCCACGGCCTCCCAGGTGACTGGCGTATCCGGCAGAGGTGTGGGCATGGATGTGGTCAGAACACGTATTAGTGAGCTGGGTGGTCATGTTGAAGTGACTAATAATCCCGGGAGTGGAACAAAATTAACACTACGCCTGCCGCTCACCCTCGCAATCATGGATGGACTTTGCGTCAAGGTTGGTTCCCAGGTTTACATCATCCCCCTCTTGTCTGTAATAGAATCCTTGTCTGTCCCGGAGCATGAAATTAGCAGGCCAGCTGGTGGCTCAGAGCTGGTTCCCTTTCATAGTGAATACTTGCCATTCCTGAAACTCTACAAATTATTTAACTTAAGCTCGGCTATCAAAACCACTACTGACGGGATTATTATTATCGTAGAATCTGAAAATAAAAAGATTGGCCTGTTAGTTGATGAAATTGTCGGTCAACAACAAGTGGTTGTCAAAAGCCTTGAAACACATTACAAACGTGTTGAAGGGGTGGCCACAGCAACCATCCTTGGCGACGGTGAAGTGGCATTAATACTGGATATATCCACCCTCACTAACCTGGTAAGTCACAAACACTATCAAGACCACATGCTTAAAGCAGCGTCCTGATGTTTTATTAACTTAAGTACATTGGTTATTTTGGAGCACAGCAATGGATAACACGAATCTGGCAGACATTAAAGAGGATCTTGATAACCTCGAGCAACAGTACCTGACATTCAGATTAAGCGATCAGGATTATGGTATACCTATTCTCGAAGTTCAGGAGATAAAAGGATGGACTGCTGTCACGCCAATACCTAATTCTCCCCATTTTATTAAAGGCGTGCTAAACCTGCGCGGCACTATAGTCCCAATTATCGATTTACGGCTACGCTTCAACCTGGAGAGAAAGGAATACGACCAATTTACAGTAATCATAGTAGTGAACATTTCTGGAAAACTTGCAGGCCTGGTTGTTGATTCAGTTAGCGATGTTGTTAACGCATCAAATGAACAACACTGTGAAGCACCTGAGTTTGAAGGACAGCTAAACCGGCAATTTATAGATGGGTTGGTCCAGTTTGATGAAAAACTACTCATATTACTGGATATTAGCAAGCTTGCTGACGTTGACGATCTGGCTGACATGAGTTCTGATTTGGCTCCAGATGCGGACCTGGAAGACAATTAGTCGTATTAATATTACATTTAACAGTTAATTTATTTAGCATGGGCCATTAAGGTATGACTGTTAATTTACAATCACCATTAATTAATCATGCGGACAATCTAACTGACAAGGAGTTTAGATTATTCAGAGAATTGATATATGAACATACAGGAATCTCTCTTTCTGAACATAAACGGGCGCTCGTATATTCTCGTCTTGGTAAAAGGTTGCGATATCACGGCCTGAAAACTTATCTTGATTATTACAATTATATCCTGAATAAAGATTCTTCCGGCACAGAGCTGGTTGAAATGATAAACGCAATAACAACCAACAAGACCAGTTTTTTTCGTGAAGATTTTCATTTTAAGTTTTTGAGTGAGACGTTGTTTCCTGCCTTAAAGGAGAATGCACAAAGCCATCACACCAGGACGATAAATATCTGGAGTGCCGGTTGCTCAACCGGTGAAGAGGCCTATACGATTGCGATGGCGCTCTCAGAGGCCTTTCCGGATAATTTTGGATGGAATGTAAAGATCCTTGCGACAGATATAGACACCAATGTCCTTAAAAAAGCTTCTGAAGGCATTTACCCAATCGAGAACGCCGCACAAATTCCAAAAACACTATTGCTCAAATATTTTCATAAAGGAAGAGGCGGAAATAATGGCTTTTTCAGGGCTGCGGACAAATTAAGAGACATCATTACGTTTCAACAAATGAACCTGCTTGATTCTCAATGGCCGCATAAACACAAATTTGATATTATTTTTTGTCGTAATGTCATCATATATTTTGATAAAATAACGCAACATGATCTAATCAGTCGTTTTCAGGGTCATATGGAGTTAGATGGTTATCTTATGCTTGGTCATTCGGAGTCATTGCACGGTTTGGATACAAGCCTGATAAACCTCGGAAAAAATATTTACCAGATAAACAGGAATGCCTGATTCCTTATGTTAACGAATACAAGTTCAACTTCATCGAAATACCGTCGCCTGCCCAGAGAGGTGGAAGGACTTCCCCTGGAACGTATCAATATTGGTAGCGTAAAAGTCAGCAAAGACCCGGTTGTTTTTGATACTGTCCTTGGTTCATGTATTTCCGTATGTATGTATGATCCAGAATGTAATGTTGGTGGCATGAATCATTTTATGCTGCCGAAGGCAGCGGATTTAAATAATCCGCTGAGTACGCGTTACGGCGTGCACGCCATGGAATTATTAATAAATAATCTCATAAAAATTGGCGGTGTGCGATCTCGTTTTATTGTAAAAGTATTCGGTGGTGGTCATGTCCTGAATGTTCCTGATTCAAATAATAGCGTACCAAGTATGAATATTAATTTTGTTGGCAAGTTCCTGGCTACCGAGAATATAAAAGTTGTTACCAGTGACCTTGGTGGCAATCACCCAAAACGCGTACTGTTCATCCCGCTCACTGGAAAAGTATATTTAAAACGTCTTGGCCTAAATGAAGCAACTAAAACAATAACTGAAGAAAAAGTATTCCTTTCCAGGCTTCGAACAGATGAGCTGGATGGGGTACCTACCCTCTTCTAGCTATAACAAACTGGTGAGATTTTTTTGGCTAATATAATTAAAGTCCTGATTATCGATGACTCTGCTGTCATGCGTGAACTACTTAAATCTATAATCACTGAAGATTCAAGATTTGAAGTTGTTGGCGTTTCATCTGATCCTATACTTGCAAAAAATAAAATACCCCGGGTTAATCCTGATGTCCTGACCCTGGACGTAGAAATGCCACGTATGGATGGCCTGACTTTTCTCAAAGAATTAATGGAAGTAAGGCCAATGCCGGTTGTCATGGTCTCATCACATACGGAAAAAGGCGCGCGTGAAACTTTCCAGGCACTTGAGCTGGGCGCGATAGATTTTATTACCAAGCCAAAAATGGATGCTAGTGGATCGTTGGATCCATTTATCACAGACCTTTGCAACAAACTGGAAGCTGCTGCCAATGCAAAAATACGATCCAGTGTCAGGCTAATAGATAAACAGGATTATAACAACGATAGAGGGTCGCTTGACCACCTGAGATCAACCACAGGTTCCAGGAAAGTAACCATCAAACCGTCAACATCCGGGAACAAAAAGATTATTGTCATTGGTGCATCTACAGGCGGGACAAAGGCAATCCAGGAAATAGCCGAGGCGTTGCCCGTAGATAGTCCAGGCATTGCTGTCGTCCAGCATATGCCGCCTCGTTTTACCGATATGTATGCCCAGAGAATCAATCAATTATCAGCCCTCGATATCAGGGAAGCGAGAGACGGGGATATGCTGACATCTGGAACAATGCTGATAGCCAATGGCGCTTACCATTTAGCAATCTCGCAGAATTCCCGCAATGAATTTATTGCCGATGTCTTCGATGGCAAACTGGTTAATCAACACAAACCAGCGGTCGATATTTTATTTGAATCTGTCAGTCGTTACCATGGGCCGGACATATTGGGTATTATCCTTACCGGTATGGGCAAAGATGGTGCCAAGGGGATGCTCTCCATGTACAGGAATGGCTCCTATACAATCGCCCAGGATAAAAAAAGTAGCGTGATATATGGTATGCCAGACCAGGCGAACAAACTCGGTGCTGTCAATAAGATACTTTCAATTAGCGATATTCCTGCTTACATTGCACGCTGGACCACAGGAGATATTTTAGGCGACAGGGCTGTATCCTGAATATCATTCTATTGGTTTTTGAATTTTTTTAAGTAGTCCGTTAACTATCCCAAGTTGTGCCGCTATGTTGGCCTTCTCCTGCTCAAGACTGGAAATTTGCTGGCCAATAGTATCGATGTCTTCATGAATTGCGCGTATTGATTCCAGCCCTTTGTCTATTATATTTTTATGCACTCTTAACTGGTTATGTACCTGGCTGGCCAGCTCCTGGAACCATCCCTGGGCATGTTGGCTGCATTCGTCAAATATTTTTCTCGCTTCTGAAACCATAACTACAAAAAATTTACTGATTACAGTATTTTGCTCGGTAACAATAATTGCCGCACTATTCCTGAAAACCTCAGCCCTGCCTTCCAGTTTTTTCAGATCCATCACATAAGGTACCAATGACAAGGCAGAAACCCGGATCAGGGGGAGCCCATATTCCTTGTGCATTTTATGGCAAATCTCATCTACAGATTTTTTAATATCTTCAGACTTCTTTTTAACATTACCCATCGGGTGCATGGCAGTTTTAAAAAATAGTCTTATGGCCTTCTTTAAGCCAGCCGTTGTCCAGCTTTCTCTCATATTCTTTCGTGTCAAACGAATTAATTGATCAAGCGCCTTTAAATTCAGATCATTAAATAAAACTGTTGCCTGTTTCGTTAATACTTTCCTTGTAATTTCAAACCCCTTGATTTCCATTTCATATTTCTTCTTCTCCCGGCGCATAATAGAGACCATCTCCTGTATTTCATCAAGGTTTTTTCCGCCAAGTTCTTTTAATTTTTTAAGCTGGTTATCTACGCCGTTATACTTCGCTTTTAATAATTGCTGGCTTTTCTCTACCCTGCCACTAACTTCATAAACTACTTTGCGACGTATTATCTCGTATTTAGCGGGTAAAATTTTCCTGGCCAGGCATAGTTCAAGATCATTTATCCCGCTTTTCGCAAGCAATTCGCTGTCGTCATTTATTTTTGCAGTCAGGCCTGCCTTGGCCGATACAGGCATAATTATTTTTCTGTTTTCTTTTAATGATAATGCCGTACTTTCAACTTGCTTGTTTATTAATTTATTTACTTCAGATTCTGTGCGTAATGGATCCCACATGGCATCAATTTTATTGAGGACAACCAGGCGCTCACGAAGTTGTTCTTTTTTAGTGCAGCTGACATGATTATTCCATATCTCCATGTCGCTTACTGTGACGCCCGTATCGGCTGCCAAAACAAATACTACGGCATGGGCCTCTGGCAGCATGCTTAATGTGAGTTCTGGTTCAGACCCAAGGGAATTGAGTCCTGGCGTGTCCAGTATCACCAGGCCATTTTCCAGCAAGGGGTGGGGGTAATTAATAATTGCATGGCGCCAACAAGGTATCTCAATCATATCATCGACAATCGAAATACCCCTGTTTGCAATCTCGTTACTTGGGTCATACAAGCCAAGCTCTTCGGCTTCCCGGGTGTGCACTCTTTTAGTCTTTGTAACTTCTAAAAAAGCCGCCTCGAGTTCTTTGGCAGAATCCCGCTTAAGCAGATGTAGCGTTGTCCACTGCACCGGATTCTGCTTGTACTCAGCTATAGTAGTTCCTGTTTTGCGCGTTTCGATAGGCAACAGTTTTATACAAGCTCCGGTTTTAACGTCGTAACGAAGCTCTGTCGGACACATGGTTGTCCGTCCAGCTGATGAGGGCAAGAGACGTTTCTTGTAATCGGAAAAAAAGAGTGCGTTGAGTAACTCAGTTTTCCCACGGGAGAGCTCTCCCATGAAAGCAATTTTTAATTTGTCCGATTTTAGTGACTCAATCAACTCGTAAATTCGCAGGTCATTTTCACCTTCAACCGGCTCATTCTGTTCTACCCAATGCTGGTAGGCCTCGATCGCTGATACAAACTTTTCTCGCCAAATACTAAAACTGGCGAGCTTCTGGCTAAACCCTTGACCTTCGGCACTTGCAGGCCTTCTCTCGATTGTCGTTTTAGGCCGGCCTGGGGCGGGACTGTCTTTTGATATACTAATATTTGCCACTTATCAACCTAATAGTTGTTTATATTCAGTAAGATAGAAGAATTTAGTGCCTGGCACTTAATATCGTTGGCTCACTAGAAAGACTAGCAAACCAGTCTCAAAAGTTAAGCTATAGTGGTAACTATTTGCCAAAAACACCCTATTTATCACCTAATAATGAATTTAAATATTCATATAATTTTTGATGATTTATGGCCCGCAATATCACTGCAGGCCTTTTCCTGTGCTATATAAATTAGAGAAAGTTTAGTAATTTTTTACACAGATATTTCTAATATTGAGACGTAAAATGAGCGATCAGAATCAAACCAGGCATGAATCCGGGCAAGCCAATAGTCCTGAATCGCTGCAACAGGATCTGGCCGAGAGCAAAACCAGGATCAAAGTATTGTTGAATAGTATTTCTGATGCCGTGGTGATTGCTGACTTGGATGGCACCATTGAAACCTATAATAGTGCCGCCCAAATATTATTCGGGTATTCAGCCGATGAGGTGCTGGGCAAAAGCGTAACCAGGCTCATGACACCTTTTGATGCTGATCGTTTTGATAAATACGTAGAACGATTCCTGAAAAGTGGTAGTAATGAAATCATCAGCCAGGGCCCAAAGGAAGTAATCGTAGGCCATAAAGACGGTAGCTCTACGCTGGTAGAATTAACACTGGCTGAACTCTCTAGCGACAATAAACGATTGTTTATGGCCGCAATGAAAGACATCAATGACCGCGGACCGAGCCTTGAAGATATCCATAAAATTGCAGATCATGATCCACTAACCGAGCTCTATAATTATAATTACCTGAAAATGGAATTGGGTCGGGTTATGGAACGCAGGAAGCGTGGCGAAGGTAACCCAAGCGCACTTATATACATAAATATAGACAGGTTTAAATTTATCAATGATACCATGGGGCTCGACGCAGGGGACTGTGTCCTGGTTACACTTGGTAAAAAAATAAAACTGCGCCTTCGAGGCTCGGATATGGCCGCCAGGTTAAGCGGCGATGAGTTTGCCGTGTTGATCTACAATACCACGCAAGAACTAGCAGAGTATGTTGGCAACGAATTCCATAAGTTCATAACAAAAGACCTGATTACGTACGAAGGAAAAAATATCACCCTACGCTGTTCGATTGGCGTAACGCTCATTGATGGCAAGGCTGATACCCTCGGCGACGTTTTAAACAATGCTATGGATGCCTGTAAACGCGCAAAAAATCTGGGTGGAAATAGTGTCATGATTAGCCAGTAAAAGCGGTCTTTATCTACGCCCCGCAATACCTAAAAACTCCAAATACAATATATTAAAGTCATCCTTCCTGGCGGTATGTCTCCTTATTAAAAATTACGATATACTGCGTATATTCAGATAGGTTATTTATTATTTTAGACAAAGGGGAGCAGTGTGAGAAAAAAAGTAACTATTGTCGGGAATGGGTTTGCTTCATTATTTTTAGTCCAGTATTTACTCTTTTTACCGATATACCCGTTTTTTGCGTTTTTCTTCCGAAAAATAATAGCGCGATATGATATTACACTTATCGGAAATGGTGTATTTACCTATTTCCCTTCAATCCCGGAATTTATCACGGGAAAGAAAAACAAAAAAGGTGTGCTCACTGATATACGTCCTTTTTTACGGCGCCGAAACATTAAATTTATTGACGATGTCGTAATTGATATCCAGGATAATGGCCGTAAAGTCATCGCCAAAAATGGATCATACGAGAACGATGCATTATTTCTGGGTATAGGGCCATCTTTCCTGGATGATGATATTCCCGGCACAAAAGCGCACACCTTTTCGCCCTGTCATGGTCCCGACGATATGGACAAATTTATGGCCAAACTGGCGTCACTAACTTCTGGCGTCATTTATATCGGTTTTAAGATCAATAAACTTGATGGTTTTGTGGCAGGCCGCGCTGGACAAATATATGAATGCGCCACCTTGCTGGACTTTGCACTAAAGAAAAAAGGCGTACGGGATAATTTTGAAATTCACTTTTTTTCACCTAACAGAAAACCTGGTGAGGCAGGTGCCATTACCGATCGCCTGCAGGAACGAGGCATTATCCTGGATTATGGTTATGAACCCGCTGAATTTATCGAAGGTGGCCTGAAAGATAAAGACGGGACCGTCCGAAAAGCGGATTTAGTGCTTTATTCTCCTGGTATAACAGGTGCAAAATGGTTACAACAATCATGCATAACTGTTTCACCAGGCGGTCATGTTGATGTCGATAAATATGGCCAGGTCAAGGGCCTAAAAAATGTATTTGCAGCGGGTGACTGTGCCAGCCATGAAAATCCGCCTCCCTGGGTGCCCCACCAGGCACATATGGCACAACTTCGATCGCAAGCCGTGGCTAAAAATATGAACAACATTTTAAACAACAAAAAACCTGTCACTACTTATCGTTATGAGCTTTCCTGTATCCTGAATATGGAAAATGATGGCATGTGGATGCACAGATCCAGTGATAATAAACCACCGTTTTGGAATATTTTTCCAAAACGATCAAAATTTCTTGTCAGGGTTAAAAATTCTTTCGAAAAGCTCTATATACTCTATCTTAAATATTTTTAGGGATATTTTTAAGAATTTTAATTTTTAAATTATAACCGCGCATTAAAAACCCCGCTATACAGTCGCATAGCGGGGTTTTTAAAATTGAAATAAAATTATCCTGCAAATACTACTTCGGTATTTTTTTCATTACTTCAGTTATTGCATAATCCAGCCGTGCTTTAACAATTTTCATATCTGGACTTTGTTTAATTTGCGCACTTACCTGGCCAACCCACATGGCATAACCCGTCTTTGCATCAATAAGAATTATGATTAAAGCGCCTTTTGGGATATTCTTGAGCATTGATGTCTTCGTATTCGGATCATCTTTAAGCTTGAGTGCAGACATGTCAACACCCAGAGCATAGGCAACGAGCATATCAGGTTTACTGGAATTTTCGGTTAACCCATTTTTTCTGAATTCCCGGTCCATTAAGAACTGTATCTCTTTATCAATGTCAAAATTGGGCTGTTTCCACTTTCCTTCCGGGTCATTTAGAATACCTACCGCCCCTGCCCAGGCGTAGGATTTATAATTACTAAAATTAACATCCTCGTCGGCCGCTGCTTCAACTTTAATATCGTCTGTAGGGGTCGTTGAGCAAGCTGCCAGCAATGAAAAACTGAACAGGATCAGGTAAAAAATATTTTTCTTCATTATGCCTTCCATTGTCTTATTAACTTTATTGTTTGAGTTGAACATGATGTATTAACAAGCCGTTGCAACCGGACTATACACTATTTCGGATACTTGCAACCAATACCAGCCATGCATTCCTGCTACGGAATGGGAATATCATGGTAATATTTGTGGGCTCGACTCAAACAACAGCCTGCAGACCACAGCTCACGGCCTGTCAACACTAGTTCTGCTGATTTCTTGTCAGGATAACGACTTACGGGTTAATGAATGTATTTCTCAGGTTCCTTCTCAAACGTCTCCCGACAGGCCCCGGAACAAAAGTAGTAGGTTTTATCCCGGTATTTGAATTCTTCACTAACTGCAGCGTGACTGACATCCATACCGCAGACTGGATCCTTTTGGTTCTGTTCGTGTTCACTGTTTTGTGTTTTCATGACTTTCTCCTTGATGGTTCCCGGTATAATAATGTGGTGAAGCCGGTCTCCATTACTATGTGCTCACTACATGCTTTGGTTAATCCCGGTGTTCTGGTTGCTTGCCCGGTTTATCCTGTTTATCGCTTTTTCCATGACCACCGTGACGACCATGACCCAGTAAATGCAGGGCAAAAAACGCCAGACCGACCAGCACCCAGATCCAGTTTTCCGTTAGCCACTCCATTACTTTCTCCTAAAATTCCACCAATCATAACCACACCCGGCAGCATTCTCACAATTCCGCTCTTTGATATTAAACTTACGAGGTGATTTTAAAAGATACGTGTCAGTGACATGTCAAGTCGTGCTTGCCAATACGATATTTTCTCTTTAGAAATAATACTTCAGTGCCAACTGGACGAAACTGTCCTTACGCAGAAAATCCAACAACGGGTCTTTGCTTGTATCCATAAATACATAGGCATCCAATTCTGCTTTTAAGCTGTCACCAATTCTGCGGCTAGCTTCCAGCTGAAATATCGAGGCATGGTTGTCAATGTCCTGTATCACTCCTGTCAGAATCTCGGACGAGGCCTCGTCATTAAACGCCAGGCGTAATCCAATCATGTAGTCATTATCAAGAAAAGTATTAAACTGGCTGCCAATATAACCGCTGGCGATAAGTACTGCAGGGTCGACATCAAAATCACGGCTGTCATACAAATATTCCAGGATTAGGCCAAGATCCATACCAGACAAACCAGTCCCTGAAAATGTATATTCAACACCAGCGTCAGTAGCATAAAAACTACCGTCTTCGTTACCACTGCGATAAATAGTCTCCAGTTTCCATAACCAGGCACCACCAGCATATTGCAAATCAAGGCCCGTCTGGCTGATGATTTCATAAAATGGAATAATGCTCAGGATGCCATTGGCATCGAACTTCGGTAAATAGGCAGGCTCCCGGGTTGTCCCGTAAAAATAGGAAATTCCTACGTCCAGTTTGTCAATGGTGTTGCTGTAACGCAATGCGTAATCGACATGGCCCTGCCTGGCACTATTTTCGTATTCAACCCCATTATCAATATCAATATAAGGATCAAACCGTAAACGACCGCCGCGCCCTGGAAACGTCCGTTCACGAAAATAGGGAAGCACAAAAAAATCCAGGACGCCCAGTGTTTCCTGTTGAGCCAATAACGTAAGGTTAACCATTGGCTGGCCCAGTTTTTCTTCCCCGTCGAGAGACTCCACCAGGTCAGTTTGATTGATAATATCGACGAGATGGCTCGCTTCCGTCACACCCCAAAACACCTTACCAAGACCGAGCCTGAGTTCGTAGTTTTCCCATGGCAAAAGCAACATGGCTTCCCTGATATCAAAGTGGGTTCGTTGATCGTCGGCACTGTCATAACGGTAAAAAGGAACAAAGGTAAACGCATTCCCGCCGGCCCACTCCTGATAAATTTCAGGCTGAATAGCAGCCGAAGCGCTGTTCTGCTGTTGCCCTTCGTAGAGCGGCTCGTATTGAAAGGTTTTGCCCTCCAGCTCAGCCCAACCGGCGAACTCCAGCGCCATGGCTGATTTTGACAGAACGGCCAGTATTGTTGCCAGAATAGTTAATAAATATATCGCGGGCCTCATCAGCGGGGTCATAGATTAAATATCAGCGCATACGTTTCAGACGGCTTTGCGTGAAGTCCTTGTCTGTCAGTCCACTTTTAAATTTAAGATTTTCATAAACCAGCCTGGTTTTTTTCCCCGTTTGTTTATTGACCATATACATGTCATGGGCACGCCAGTATTTATCCAAATGTTTTTGGTACTTGCTAAAACCAAGTGTTTTCAGCAACGCATTCCTGCGGTCGTAGTAGTCTATGCGCTGCAGGCGATATGCCTCCTTGTCATACCAGGCAACTTGACGGGTATAACCGGAATTCTCATACAACGGACGTTGTTCCAGTACAAAACAATCAGACTTGCCGCAAGGTTCATCACGCAGCCATTTATAACTGTATTTCTTCAGCTCCTGGGAACTGATGTCCTCGTATGCGAACTCGCTACCCATGAAGGGACCGGATTTGTTGTTGGAAGAAATACGCTTCACGCGCTTCAAAGCCGGAAGATAGAGCCACTGATCATCAGGCTTGAGGATATGTGAATAACTGAGCAATGCCGTGCCCTTGATATCGCGGGGATAATCAAATACCACCATGGACTTGTCGCCATCATTTTCGTTTGGCATTTCAAGGAAGAATATGCGCATTTTCCGTTCACTGGTTTGCCCCTGGCGGTTTTCCAGAATCATTTTCATATTCGCGCTGGTATCACCGTATCCGCGATCACGACGGTCCCATTCGCGAGCAATTGCTTCGCCTTTAACCACGGGATCCTCGGCAGCCGATACCGATACCGGGATCAGCACAGACACTACAGATGCAATAACAAGCGCCAGAATTATTTTATTCATAACTGGCACCCTCCTTATGATTTGATCATGTTGTAGCAAGATGTTTCTCCCGACAAGTGACACAGTTACATTGTTTGTCTTTATCCATAAACATTAATAAAGAGGGTAATAGCAGGAAATCCATGGCCAAGGCTACACCAACGGCCATGACAGTCAGTATACCCATTTCGACATTTAGCTTGTAACTGGAAAAGGCCAACACAATAAATCCGGCAATCATTATCAAAGTGGTTACCCAGAGGGCCTTACCCACATGGGAAAAGCTGTAACGAATTGCATCGTGGGTACCAAGGTTTTGCGCGTGTTTTGCGCGCCGGTACTTGCTAAGTATGTGGACCGTATCATCGACAATGAGTCCCATGCTGGTAGCGGTAATCATAGAGGCAATGAGCCCAATCTCGCCAACGAAAATTGCCCATAAACCAAAGGTGATTAACACCGGCAAAAAGTTGGGGATCAGGCTTATCAAGCCCAGGCGAATGCTACGTAGGGCAAATATCAGCGTTAAGGAAATCAATACAAAAGCCAGGATCGTGCCGCCCAACATGCTGTAAATATTTCGGATCGCAAGATTCACGAACATGACAATGGTGCCTGTCGCCCTTGCCTGCATGGCCGGTGGCATGTTATCCGACAGCCATGATTCGCTGCGCTTTATTACCTCGATAATATTTTTCTGCGGGATAGTATCCAGGGTCACCGTTAACCGTGTTGCCGATTTACCCAGATCAATCTGGCTATTGAGATCAAGACCATAGGGCAGAGACATTTCATACAATAATAAATATTGTGCGGCCAGTTCCCGCTTATCAGGTAACCGGTACCAACCGGGGTCATCGCCATGCATGGACTTGTTGAGCCGCTTTATTACATCAGTGAAACTATTGACGTGGGTAATCTCGGGCTGTGCTCGCAACCAGATGGTAAAAGTCTCCAGTCGTTGCAAGTATTCGGGCTCAGAAATACCACCAGCCTCGCCGGAGTCGATGGAATACTCCAGCGTATAAGGGCCCGTAAGATTAGCAGTGGCAAAATCCGTATCGACACGAAACGGAATGCTTTCATCAAACCACTGGATAAAACGGTCATCCAGTTCAAGGCGAGGAATGAAGGCGATAATGACAATGCTGGCTATCATCATGCTCCAAAACAAGGGCACGCGACGACTAACCACGAAATCGCCGAAACGATCCATGGCCAGGCGTCGTTCACCTGTTTTCGGTCGTAGTCGCAATGGCAGGATCGACATTAACGCGGGCAGAAAAGTCATGGAGAATATCCAGGCGGCAATAACCCCGATAGCGGTGATATTACCAAGATCATTAAACGGCGGTGAGTCAGAAAAATTGAGGCTAAAAAAACCGATGCCTGTCGTTAACATGGTCAAAAACACCGGCTCCGCATTAATGCTCAAACTTTCTACCAGGGCTTCATTTTTCGAGCGGCCAGCACGCACTTCGTCGAAGGTGGTCAGCAAGATGTGGACACTGTCGGCAATAGCGAGAGTAAGAATAATAATCGGCGCCAGTGCCGTCGATGCATTCATCTTGAGACCTGTCCAGGACATGAGCCCCAGGGCAGTAATGACCGACAAGCTGACCACAAGCAGTGTTGTCACGGTACCGGAAACCGAGCGCAAAAGTACCAACAATAACGTAATCATCAGGCCGTACATTACTGGCACCAGGACGTATGAATCCGATTCACTAACCTGGATTTCCGCTGCACTGAAGATTGAAACGCCAGTGAGGGCCACTCTCAGATCAGGATGGGTTATACGCAACTCCGCCGTAATTTTTTCTGCGTAGGCCACTGCCTTGGGTAAATGTCCAGTATGGTCTGTGCCAGGAAACTGTAAGGTCACCGAGATACCGGTGGTGGCGCCATCTGCCGCGATCATGCGCCCTACCAGGGCTGGCTCTTCAAGTGCCACGGCCCTGATCCTGTCCAGGTCGGCAGCCTTCAGTGCTTGTGGTTCTGCCACCAGGTCAGCCACGGTCAGATCATCGCCCTTGGCCTCGGTATGCTGGTAATTGGTAAGCGAGTCGACACGAATGGCATAAGGAATTTGCCAGGCCTTTTCGGTCAGTTGCTTGACAATCTCCAGGGTCTCGCGGGTGAAAATATTTTTATCCCTGGGCTGAAGGACAAAAAGGATATTCTCGGTATTGGTATAAGTGTTCTCGAATTTTTGAAAAGTAATGAGCTCGGGATTGTCTTTTCCGAAATAGACTTTGTAATCAGCAGTGAATGCAAAATTACGCAAACCATAACCCGCTGCTGCCACCGCAATCAGGCTTGCAACTACTACCAGCCAGCGCCAGCGTATAATCCAGCGAGTATAACCCGGGACATATTGTTCGACCAGCTTTCGCATAACAATATTCCTTGTCAGGTGGCGCCGATAGTCCTTGCCAGGTGGCGCCCACAGTTACCCCCGAACAGGGCACGACAGTTACCCCCGAACAGGGCACGACAGTTACCCCCGAACAGGGCACGGCCGGGTTTGTTGGAATATGTTAACACTTTTTTTCTGTGATTTATAACTCCATGTGAGACATCAAAATCGGCAATAAATTAAACGCTGCCTTCGTCTGTCTAGCTTAACCAAATAACCAATTGGGTGGAGCAGCCGCTGTTAAACGGCTGCTCCCGTATCATTCATCCCCTGCCGGTCGCTGGTGTTGCGCCTTTTACTTTTATGCCGTTGGAGAACATCGCCGGTATCTCTTTGATAACTTTATTTTTCCTGGTATCAATCACAAGGATATATTCACCGAACCAACTGGTGGCGTAGAGGAACTTGCCACCATCCACAAAGGCCAGGTTGTGCGTACCACCTTCACCGATTGGAATCTTCGTAATTATCTTGTTGGTTTTAGCATCTACTACCGGGATCTCATTGGCTTTGTTAATGGAGAAATAGATGTATTTACCGTTTGGATGGAAATAGGCGATGTTTGCACCTTTGCCAGTCGGTATTCGTGTAACGACCTTATATGTGGCCGTGTTGATCACTGCGTGGTTGCCATCTTTCATATTGCCGACGTAGGCATATTTACCGTCTGGTGAAAAACGGATGTTATGGGTTCCGGCACCGGACTTGATTGTGGCGACCACCTTATTTTTCGCGGTATCGATAACGGATACGGTTCCGGCCTTGGTATTACCCACCCAGACAAACTTGCCATCCTTTGTCATACGCACGCCATTCGCTTTTCCACCCGTGGATATTTTCTTAATGACCTTATTCGTGGACGTGTCGATCACTGCCACATGGCCAGGTTTCCTGGCAGTGACATAGACAAACTTGCCATCCGGGGTGATGGCAGGATCGTGTGAGCCGCCACCGGTTGTAATAGTGGCAGCGACCTCGAGTTCAGCAAGATCGATTACCGAGGTAGTTTTATCTTTGGTATTGGCCACATAGGCATATTTTCCATCTGGCGTAAACACTATATGAGTGGGGGCGTTACCTACGGTGATGGTTTTAATTGTTTTGCCGGCTTTTACATCAACTACCGACAAGGTATTCTCCCCCCTGTTATCGGTAAACACATACTTGCCTCCCGGCACTAGCCATGGATGGTGGGGGGTTTTGCCCACCGGTATTGTTGTGATAACTTTATATTTTTCTCCATCTATTATCGAGAGCGTGTTACTTCCTTCGTTAGTGATATAAAGAATCGTTGCTTCATCTGATTTTTTCCCTGCCACAGCCGGGAGGGAGCCGGCAAAAAATGTTCCCGCCATGATAATACTGAAAAACAAAATTAAATTTTTATTCATTACTTCATCTCCGTTGTTATCGAAACTATGAACGAGCGAATGAGTTATTTACAGGCAGAATCCAGCTTCGCATATGACATCGTTGCTACACGCTCTGATCAGGATCATCCATTACTAATATTCGTTACTGTTATTACAACAACCACAACCAGTAGTTTTCCAGAGGATTTTTTGGTATATCCAATTTATATATGTAAAAACCCCGGTTACGGTGGCAACTGCAAAGCACTTATCACCGCGAACAAACCACTATACTAGTATTGTCTGTTTCAGCTGGTTTCCTGTGTTTTCAAAGATAGAAAGTGTGTGTTAGACACATGTCAAGCACTAAGGTGTAGGTTTCTTGAATTGGCACCGAAGTTCGTTTATATGCCTGCTTATCTCTTCGGTTGACTGTCTATTGGTGCGGAGAACTTCGTCGATATCTTTACATATAGCGCCCGCTACCATTAACGGGCTTACCTAAACCTGGATAGATCGTGAGAGCGAAACGAACCACGATCTATCCATATTCAGCTAGGTTTCTTAAATTTTATGGTCGGACGTAGGCGTACCCTTGTTCTTGCAATTCTATAATACGGGCAACACCTGCTGTGACCATTCCGACACCTTCAAGCAGGACGGGCATTTTACCTGTTTTGCGTTTAACACCTTTCATAGTATTATGGCATGCGCTAAAGGTTATCTCCTGCACTGCCAGGCTTTTCACTCTATCGGCCTGCTTGCTCTTTGTTGTCAACAACCCAAGTCCTGGACCATAGGCAACAATTTCAATCTTAATATTATCAATACCATAAAGCTTCTGCAGGTTGACGGCATTATTCAATGCTATTTTTTGGGTTCTTGGATCATCAGTACTAACCTGGATTACTACTTTATGCGGCAATTTCGCACCAGCAAACGCGCTTAAATTCCCAAAAACAAATAACGACATTAGTACAATCAGGCTTGAATTTCTTATTAATTTACTCATTTTTTATATCCTCCAATTATCGCCTCGGTATAATGATTAGTTTGGTTTCTCTTGAGGCAGTTTACGAAACGTTTTACTTGAACTGAACACACACAATCCTCCGCCTGTTAATATTTACAGACCGACAACGCGAAGGAAGATATTAAGTGCGTGTCGGACACAGGTCAAGCAAACAGGTTAGGCGCTAAGGCCCCGTCACGTTTTGGCTGACCCCTTTCTCCGCACTGGTCAACTATAGTTGTGTGTATGACACAGGTATACGATTGCCGTGAAATACAGTGATTACGATCGTTACCGTCGTTTTAACACCCAACATTTTTTGTGATATATGTCATCAACTCAGGGTTTGTATTCCCCCGCAGAAAACGAAATATAATTCATAAAAAAAGACCCCATGAAGGGGTCTTTTCTTTATGAATGGCGTCCCCAAGGGTCGCCGCTCTCGGCCCACTGTAGAACCCCTTCGGGTTTCATTCAGCATTTCCTCGCTTCGCTCAGGTCATCCCTGGCCTACGCGACACCTGCGCATCCCTGCGCAATGTCGAACCCGGGGTTCTCCTCCCACAAAAACATAATTCATAAAAAAAGACCCCATGAAGGGGTCTTTTCTTTATGAATGGCGTCCCCAAGGGGAGTCGAACCCCTGTTGCCGGGATGAAAACCCGGTGTCCTAGGCCTCTAGACGATGGGGACCTAAGTCTTTTGCGACTATCACTAGCCGTATTTGGTGGAGCTAGGCGGGATCGAACCGCCGACCTCCTGCATGCCATGCAGGCGCTCTCCCAGCTGAGCTATAGCCCCGAATTTCTTCTTTTTGCCCGCATTACGGGCAAATTCGAGCAAATCAGCACAGCGCGAATCAGACCCGGCTGGCGTCAAAGGTGGCGTACTTTAAGGGGGCAACCCGCTCAGGTCAAGGCCAAGTTAATACCCTGTATTTGGCCTTCAAATCGCCTCAGGATCGCGTAACAGGCCTGATTTAGCGTGTTATTCACCTGATTTTGCTATGAAAGGTTTTATACCTATATATAAGGCATTACGACCATGATTGCTGGTTTGGGAAAATAACCGTTTCGGCGCCGGTTTTGACCTTCTTCTGCTAAGTCAGGTCTTTTATATATATCAGCGCACGATCCAGCCGTGATATGACCGTCTCCTTGCCCAGTAACTTGAGTGTAATATCGATTGGCGGTGAAACGGCACAGCCTGCTACTGCCACTCGAATGGGTTGCGCCAGTTTACCCAACTTCAGCTCATGAGCTTCACATGTCAGCTCAAGCAATTTATGAATCTGTTCCTGGTCCCACTTGCTGAGCTTCTCCAGCTTGTCTCGAAAATCTTGCAACGGGGCTTGTATCGTGGGCTTGAGGTTCTTTCTGGCCGCCTTCTCATCATAAGACTCGAATGCCTGGTAAAAAAAGCGACAGCCCTCTGCCATTTCTACCAAGGTTTTGCTTCGCTCTTGTAACGTTTGAATAACATCCAGTAGCTCAGGGCCATTACTAGGGTCAATATCTCTCTGTCCCAGGTGCCAGCTCAAGTGGTGGGCAATATGGGCCGGATCGCTCTCTTTTATATAGTGCTGGTTCAGCCATAATAATTTTTCCGGGTTAAATGCAGCAGCAGCCTTATTGACTTTTTCCAGGCTGAACAGCTGAATCATCTCGTCGATAGAAAATACTTCCTGGTCACCATGAGACCATCCCAGCCTGGCAAGATAATTAAGCAACGCTTCTGGCAAGTAACCTTCTTCCCGGTATTGCAACACACTGACAGCGCCGTGTCGTTTTGACAGTCTTGAACCATCAGGCCCAAGAATCATTGGCAGATGTGCATAAAAAGGAATATCGGCGCCCAGCGCTTTTAGAATATTGATTTGTCGTGGCGTGTTATTTAAATGGTCATCACCTCGAATAACATGGCTAATACCCATTTCAAGATCATCAACCACAACAGTCAGGTTATAGGTTGGGCTACCATCCCCCCGGGCAATGATTAAATCATCCAGTTCGGTATTTTGTATCACTACCCGCCCCTTCACCAGGTCATCAATGATGACTGCCCCTGCAAAAGGATTTTTAAATCGCACAACTGGTTTGATGCCTGCAGGTGGTGGCCCTGTTCTGTGTCGACAACGACCATCATAACGGGGTTTTTGTTTGTTCGCTTTTTGCGCTTCACGCATGGTCGTTAACTCTTCTTTGGAGCAGTAGCACTTATAGGCCTTGTCCTCAGTAAGCAGTTTTTGGATGACGGCCTCATAACGATCAAATCTTTTAGTCTGGTAAAATGGCCCCTCGTCATACTCAAGACCAATCCAGGTCATGCCTTCCAGAATTGCATTCACAGATTCAGGCGTTGATCTTTCAAGATCCGTGTCTTCTATGCGCAAAATAAACGCACCGCCATGATGGCGCGCATAAAGCCAGGAAAAAAGTGCGGTGCGAGCGCCACCAATATGCAAATAACCAGTTGGACTGGGTGCAAAACGGGTACGAGTTTTCATAACAGGGAGCTTATGCGAAGGTATTTATGATGAATAGTCGCTGATGGTATCGTAAAATGCCAGTCTCGGCCAGCAGTAATCACTTACAATTAGCCACCAGTAATTGACATAAACCGTAAAATTTTCTCAGGGTTTTCGTTGAAGTCATGGCGCTCTGGTTTAAGCGTGATTGCATGTTTGATGGCAGACTCCAGCTCTGGATCACTGGCACCTCGCTTTAAAAGTGGTCGAAAATCAAATGTTGCGCTCTGCCCAAGACACAGCAGTAACTTGCCTTCCCCGGTAAGCCTGACCCGGTTGCAGCTTTCACAAAAATGTTGCGACATAGGCGAGATAAATCCAATTTGCGCCCGGCTACCCTGTACCTCCATATACCGTGCTGGTCCTTTTTCATTTACCAGTCCAGGCACCAGGTTATATTTTTCCATTAGTCTTTTTTTCAACAACTGAAGATCATCAAAATCATCGATTGCCTTGCGACCCGTGTCACCTACCGGCATGGTTTCTATAAAACGCAATATGAAATTATGCTTGATACAAAAATCCACCATGTCTTCATATTCATCATCGTTGACACCCTTCAGTGCTACCATGTTTATTTTAATGGGCGAAAATCCTGCTGCCTTGGCCGCCATCAGGCCCTGCAGTACTTTGTCGAGTCGCCCACCCTGGGTAATTTCCCTGAACCGGTCTGGCTTCAGTGAGTCCAGGCTCACGTTTAGTCTTGTGATACCGGATTTTTTCAAAGCCGCTGCTTGTTTGTCCAGCAAGACCGCATTAGTGCTGAGTGACAAGTCAGTCACACCTGGTAACGCCGAGATCATACTGGCTAGCAGCGGCAAATTCTTGCGTACCAGGGGCTCACCGCCCGTAATACGAATTTTACCCACACCCAACCTGCTGAATGCTGCCAGTACCCGGGTTATTTCTTCATAGCTAAGCCATTTGTCTGAATGTTGAAAATCTTTAAAGCCTTTGGGCAGGCAATAAAAACAACGAAGATTGCAACGATCTGTAACAGACAGGCGCACATAATCAATCCGTCGTCCAAAGGGATCGATCAGGCTATTTTTCATTCCGTTTTCAGATTGACTGGTTTTAGCTAACACTACGTTTCAACTTTTTCAGGATTTATCGGAATTTTTAAATATCGAACTTTAAACCCTAGTGTACGGCAGACACTTTTCTGCATCTACCTGACAAAAAGTCAAAGTTGGTGGGGGTATATCACAGCTTTTTCCTGGTCTGAAAATATTTGCGCACCAACCCCACAAACCTCGATCCATGGCCAGTTTTTCATCAAAAAACAGGCTTGGTCGCTACGCTGGCAGTTACCATGATTTTCTGGTTTTTTTTCTTATATTTCCTATAATTAAACTATAGGCAATAAAAATGAAACAAGATCATAGGGGTGGGGTTATATATAGTATATGGGCAGAACAGAAACAGCCGTTGTTACCAACCAGAACCTGCAGTCGTTCTTTTTTGGCCGTGTCCATGAGGCGATCGAGGCGCTGGATTTTCGGGCACAGGATGACACCGTCCATTACCTGATCAATTTGCTCGCCCTTTTTGGACGGTCTGACCATTATAGTGATGCACAAGCAAATGACTCTGGCAAACCCCTCGCATTAATGCTTGCCGACGTTCATGCAAGTACAAACATTGTCGAACAAAACAAAATTCTAAAACGGCTGGGCGATATCGCCCTGTTTGTTTCAGGTTTTTTTTCGGACAGCCTGAACAGAAAAATTATCGATATTGATTATTATGTGGCCATGGGGGGTTCTGCTTATGGCAGTTTATGTGTTGGCACGCGTGGCACAAGACGCGAGTCAACACTGAGTCCTGTTTTTTCTGAGTTGTCTGAAAAGTTTGTGGCCTGTGTCGATTTGCTGAATGAAGTGAGTGCCGGCACAAATATACATAATGACAGTGATATCCTCAGGACTTATGAATTATGGTTGCGTACAGGCAGTAAACGGGCCGAAAAAATTCTGCATGCCCTGGGAATTAACCCAGAGAGAATAGAACCTGAAAGAATTGAGCCTGGTAAGAGTTCTGATTTGTTATTCGTGCAGTAAACTTTTTTCCAAATACCTTTGGCCGATACTTGCCAATCAACCAGCATCTGTCAGCTGACCACTTAACAACTGAAGCATTTTTTCTTTTATGTCTGTCACTGCTTGTGCAGTATAGGCGATAGCGGGAATCTTGCCCCATACAGGGGCCGGCCATGCCGGGTCGTTTTTATAACGGACAATATGATGAATGTGTAATTGCGGTACAATATTTCCCAAGGCTGCTACATTTAATTTATCAGCAGAATATTCTTCGACCAGTGCTTCAGATAATAAAGAAGATTCAGCCATTAAAATTTGCTGGTCGTTTTTATCGAGCTGGAATATTTCCTGAATATGTTTGCGGTCGGGTACTAGTATAAACCAGGGGAAATTTTCATCATTCATCAACAGTAAAATGCAAAGATCAAATCTGCCAATAATTATTGTGTCTTCAGCTAGTTGGGGATGGAGATCAATCATTTTTTCGCAAGTATACGGTTAAGCTTCCCATTCTTCCAAAGGTGATGACGGTTTATGTTTTTCGCCCAATAACATTTTCGCCTCTTTTTTGTCTTTTGCGTGCACCATTCTGATGGTGTCAGACTCCCCTGCTGGCTGTTTTTTTCGAAAATCTCTACAATAGTCTTTTGCTTTTATAAATTTATCAAAGACATCAAGCTCTGTTAGTATCTTTTTGTCAATTGACACCCGGAAAACAAAATATGGCATGGTTTGGCACCCTCTACGTGGAAATTAGCTGGCCGAATTCTAGCAGTCACGCAACTTTCTTGCCATGGATAGAAACGGATATGAAGCCATTACCATAACGATTCAGCGCGTATAGAACCGACAAATATTTAATTACGAGATAAAAAAGCAAAAAAAGATCAGACCCATGCTGACCCGAAAACCACTTTATCTCGTTGATGCCAGTATTTATATATTCAGGGCCTACTTTTCCATGCCTGACAGTATCCAAAGTAGTGCTGGTCAGCCATTAAATGCTGTTTATGGTTTTGCTAATTTCCTGTTGGGCCTGCATAAAAAAAGCCGGGGCCAGTATTATGCCATTGCCTTTGATGAAAGCCTGGACCACTCCTTTAGAAATGATATTTATCCTGCCTATAAAGCAAATCGCGAACCACCGCCCGATGAACTTAAGACTCAATTTGAATTATGCAAAAAACTTGCCCAGGTACTGGGCTTTGCAACGTTTTCATCAAATCGAGATGAGGCAGATGACCTGATTGGCACCATTGCCAGAAAGCTGCGACCAAAAAACTTTAGAATGATTTATGTGACCAGCGATAAAGACATTGCTCAACTGATGCAGTCAACGGATATTTTCTGGAACTACGCCAAAGATGACAAGTTAAAAATCGGTGATATCAAATCAAAATATGGTGTTCACGCCAGGCAATTAAGGGACTGGTTAGCGCTCGCCGGGGATAATGTTGACAACATACCGGGCATACCCGGCATTGGCAATAAAACGGCTGCCAGTCTGCTTGCTAAGTTTAATTCACTGGACGGGATCTATAAACAATTACATAAAATCCCCGGCTCGGATTTACGAGGCAGCAAACGAATACACGCTTTGCTTATAGAGTACAAAAGAATGGCGTATTTGTCCCAGGAACTGGCAACCATTAACGCCAAAGCTTCTCTAAGTTGCCCCGTGGCGAGCTTGAAGAAAAAACGCATACGCACAAAAGACGTACATGATTTTTGCGATGAAACTGGAACGGGGAGTACTTTTCGAAACCGCTTATTGAGGAAAAAATAAGCTTTTCTATATAACCAAGGACAGGATTAATTCTTGGTTCCCGTAGCACCATCATATTTCACCGCAAAAAAATCACTCAAGCCGAATGACACATTACCATCCAGTGCGCCCAGGGTCTCGCCGACAACAAATACATCGGTCACGCCCGCAGTCGAATAGGTGGTAATAGCGCGGGCGGTATCGTCTGCGGCGCTGCCGAGTTGTCGGACGACCGGAGTAGCCCATGCAGTTGCGCCGGAAGTATCATACTTGGTGACAAACAAATCATTACTGCCAGCATTGGCCGCGCCAGTAAAGCTGCCCACGGTATAACCGGTGATATAAATACCGCCGCTGGAATCAACAGTAACACCCCTCCCTAAATCATCTGCTGATGTGCCAATGATCCTGGTCCATTGGACAACACCAGCCGTGTCAGTTTGCATCAAAAATGCATCAATGAGACCAATACTAGGCACGTTAACTCCACCGAGGCCCTTTAGTCCGCCCTTGGTGTTGCCGGTAATATACAAATCTGTACCAAAGGCAACAATCCCGTGACCCAAATTATCAGCTGAATTCCCGTAAAGCTGTGATAAATCTAGCGTGCCAATAGCAGTCGAGAAACGGGCTAAAAATATATCAGTTGCCCCAGAGTTGGTCCTGGCTACCGGTTCGGCCAAACCGCCATTAGTGTGGCCCACGACATAAACATTGGTACCAATTGTGGTGATGCCACGCGCCACAATGTCATTGCTGCTCCCTAACTGTGTCCGCCATTGCTCAGCACCACTGCTAGCAAGTTTTAACAAAAAGAATTCACTACCATTTCTCATAGAGCTCGCACCATCAAAATCACCAAACGTGGTGCCGGTCACATAGATATTGTCTGATCCATCTATGGTAATAGCTGATGCAAAATCATCAGAACCGGTGCCGAGCAGACGGGTCCAGAGTCGTGCACCAGTGGCATCATATTTAATAACCGCAACATCTTTTGTGAAATTGTTATTTGTTTCACCATTAAGATCTCCTCTCGAATAGCCGGCAATATAAATATTATCCGCGCTATCAACCGCAAGCGCATTGGCCACATCTGTTCTATTGGTGCCCGCAAACCTGGTCCAGAGACGTTCCCCAGCCGGCGAATACTTGGTCAGGAAAATGTCATTGCCCCCGGCATTTACCTGGTCATCCATGTTGCCAAGTGTTGATCCTGTAATATAAACATTGCCGGCAGTATCGGTCACTACGCCACGGACCTGGTCATGAGAATCGCTGCCAAACTGGACGGTCCACAATTCTGGTGCTGTCGTAAACGTCCACGGGTTTGGTATCGAACCAGCTACCAGTACATTAGCGGCAATATCCGTAATGCTGCCATTTAAAGTTGCCGTATAAGTTGTATTCACGGTGAGGTCCGAAGTGGGGATAAATGTGGCAGTATCAGCGCCACAACTTGCCGTAAAAGTCACCACTGCCCCACCCGTTAAACTCAAGCTAGAATCCAGTAAGGTCGCGCAATCAATAAGCTCGGAAAATTTGACTGTGATTGTTGGCCGCAAACTAATATCTGTCGACGAATTTACCGGGCTGGTGCTGGTAATTTGTGGTCCAGTGGTATCGGGTGCGGCGCTGATGGTAAATGTCCAGTTGGTAAGTGGTAAAGGATTGCCAGCAAGATCAGTTGCGCCATTGATAGTGGCTGTAATATCAGCAGAAAAAGCCAGGACGGCATCCGGCTGAAAAGTGGCCGTGGTACCGTCGTAAGTAACAGTGCCGCTAACTGCTAACATATTGGTGTCGTCATTAACTGTAAAGGTTGCCGTGCTTAATGTTGCCGCATCCATGGGCTCATCAAATGTGGCCGAGATTGCGGTTGTTATATCTACATTTGTCGCTGTATCTGCGGGAACAGTAGGAAGATTTACCGAAGGATTGGTAATGTCTGGCGCTGCTGCCGTGGTAAACGTCCAGTTTGTTAATGGCAAAGAATTACCAGCGGTGTCTGTTACCCCGGATAAGGCCACAGTGTGTAAGGCGTCATTGGCCAAAACTGTATTGGGTGTAAAGGTCGCTGTTAAACCATTGTAAGTAACCGTGCCACTCACCGATAATGAATTAGTATTGTCATATACCGAAAAATTGCTGGTGTTGATGGTTGCCGGATCAATAGCTTCAGAAAATAACGCGGTAATAGCGGTGTTGGTCGCTATGACCGTGGCGGTGTCGGCAGGCACAGTCGACTCAACTGTGGGTGGTGTCGTATCCGGAATAGGGCCGGTGGTAAAACTCCATGCATACTCCCCTACCAGCACATTCCCTGCCAGGTCAGCAATATTGCCACCGCCGCCTGTTAAGGTCGCGGTAAATTGCGTATCTCCAGCTAAATCACTGTCTGGGGTAAACGTTGCAGTGACGCCATTATAGGTCACTGCGCCTAATACCGGTGCTCCACCAATGGTCTCAACAACAGAAAAGGTTGATAAAATAATTGTTGCTGGATTCAAGGCCTCGGAAAATGTCGCGGTTACTGCGCTGTTTAAAGATATACCTGTGGCATTCGTTGCCGGCACTGTCGATGACACGGTCGGTGGTGTTGTGTCTGGTGCTGCTGCAGTTGTAAAACTGAATGTATAGTTTGCAGCTATAGGATTTCCAGCTACATCTGTTGCACCCGTTGTTACGGTAACCGTGTAAGTGGTGTTATTGGCCAAATTAACAGACGGCGTAAAAACAGCAGTCACCCCGCTATAGGTTACCGAGCTTGCGCTGACACCACCATCAATCGTGATGTTAGTTTCGTTAATCGTCAACAGATTCATTGACTCCGAAAAAATAATACTAATTGCCGAATTAATCGACACACCGGTTGCACCAACAATTGGCGTATGCGATGACACAGTGGGTGGCGCGGTATCCGGTGCAGGTACTGTGGTAAAACTCCAGCTAAAAGGCATCGCCAGATTATTGCCAGCAATATCTCTAGCAGCACTGATGGTGGCAACATAAGTGGTATTATTTTCAAGCGATGCAGCAGGATTGATTGTTACGAAATCATTGTTGCCAGTAAGCGCGGGTGGTGAAGTAGAAACGGCACCACCAGGACCATTGAGCAGGAAAACCACTGATCCAGGCGTAATCGGTTCCGAGAATGTGGCGCTGACGTTCGTATTGGTCGCTACATTGGTTGCGTTGCTGACCGGGCTGAGCGGGCTTATGACATCAGGGAGAATTAAATCTGGCTGCGTGGTAAAACTCCAGACGTAGCTCGCAGCGAGAGGGTTGCCTGCCAGGTCAGTAATATTGCCGACACCACCAGCTAAGGTTGCGGTGAATTGTGTATTCCCTGGCAAAACACTGTCCGGTGTAAACGTCGCAGTGACGCCATTATATGACACCGTACCAGACACCGTTGCCCCGCCACTGGTGACAACAACCGTAAAGCTTGCGGTTGAAATGGTTGCCGGATCCAGGGCCTCGGAAAATGTTGCAGTGACTGTGCTGTTCAAAGAAACGCCTGTGGCATTCGTTGTCGGCACAGTCGATGATACTGCGGGGGGCGTGATGTCCGGTGGCGGGACGGTAGTAAAACTCCAGACATAGTTTGTTGTCAAAGGGTTGCCTGCCAGGTCAGTAATATTGCCGGCAGTGCCTGTTAAGGTTGCAGTAAATTGTGTACTCCCCGGTAAAGCGCTGCTGGGGGTAAACGTTGCAGTAACACCATTATAGGTTACTGTGCCTGGTACCGGTGCTCCACCACTGGTCACGACAACAGAAAAGGTTGCCGTTGAAATTGTGGCCGGGTTCAGGGCCTCGGAAAATGTTGCAGAGATTGCGCTGTTTAAAGAAACGCCCGTGGCATTCGTTGTCGGCACGGTCGATGATACTGTCGGCGACGTACTGTCCGGAACCGCGCCTGCAGTAAAACTCCAGACATAGTCCGTAGCCAACGGATTACCTGCCAAATCAGCAATATTGCCGGCAGTGCCTGTTAAGGTTGCAGTAAATTGTGTACTCCCCGGTAAAGCGCTGCTGGGGGTAAACGTTGCCGTGACGCCATTGTAGGTCACCGTGCCAGATACCGGTGCCCCACCACTGGTCACGACAACCGAAAAGCTTGCCGTTGAAATGGTTGCCGGATCCAGGGCCTCGGAAAATGTTGCAGAGATTGCGCTGTTTAAAGAAACGCCCGTGGCATTCGTTGTCGGCACTGTCGATGATACTGTCGGCGACGTACTGTCCGGCGCCGGGCCGGTAGTAAAACTCCAGGTATAGCTCGCAGCCAGGGGATTGCCTGCCAGGTCAGCAATATTGCCGGCACCGCCGGTTAAGGTTGCAGTGAGTTGTGTGTCCGCCGGTAAGGCACTGCTGGGGGTAAACGTTGCAGTCACGCCATTGTAGGTCACTGCGCCTGATACCGGTGCCCCACCACTGGTGACAACAACCGAAAAGGTTGCGGTTGAAATGGTTGCCGGGTTCAAGGCCTCGGAAAATGTTGCAGCGACTGCACTGTTCAAAGAAACGCCCGTGGCATTCGCTGTCGGCACGGTCGATGATACTGTTGGCGACGTACTGTCCGGCGCCGGGCCGGTGGTAAAACTCCAGACATAATCCGCGACCAACACGTTGTCAGCCAAATCAGCAATATTACCGGTACCGCCTGTCAAGGTTGCAGTGAATTGCGTATCCCCGGCCAAAGCACTGCCTGGTGTAAACGTTGCAGTGACGCCATTGTAGGTCACTGCGCCTGATACCGGTGCCCCACCACTGGTGACAACAACCGAAAAGGTTGCGGTTGAAATTGTGGCCGGGTTCAGGGCCTCGGAAAATGTAGCAGTGACTGCGCTATTCAAAGAAACGCCCGTGGCATTCGCTGTCGGCACGGTCGATGACACAGTGGGCGGCGTACCATCCGGAGCTATGCCGGTGGTAAAACTCCAGACATAGTCTGCGGCCAGAGGATTACCTGCCAGGTCAGTAATATTGCCGGCGCCGCCTGTTAAGGTTGCGGTGAATTGTGTATTCCCTGGCAAAACACTGTCCGGTGTAAATGTCGCAGTGACACCATTATATGACACCGTGCCAGATACCGGCGCCCCACCACTGGTGACAACAACCGAAAAGCTTGCGGTTGAAATTGTGGCCGGGTTCAGGGCCTCGGAAAATGTTGCAGCGAATGCGCTGCTTAGGCCAGCACCAGTTGCATTAATTGTCGGTACTGTCGATGACACAGTGGGCGGAGTTGTATCACCACCACCAGAACCGCCGCCCCCAGAACCGCCGCCACCGCCACAGCTGGCAAGAATTAGAAGGAAAAATGAAACTATCAGGGAAGAGAGGAATGGCCTGTAGTTACTAATACTCTGTTTCACCATAACTACAACCACTATGAACCCAGAATTACGCCAGCAATATGTTACTTGTTATAACTGAACTAATTGCCCCTTACAGTATTTAATGTATCCGAGGCCGCCCTGCTCTGTCGATACCTCCCCAGATACGACAGAAATACCACATATATTAATGACCGGGATTTCTTGAAACCAATGGTAGCATAAATCAACAAAATTGCCCGATAAACGACTGTTTAGCGTCACGTGCCCTGTTAAATCATGTAGTTATTAACGCTTTTCCATGTCCTTTGTTGTTATATGTTTTCGCAAATATCGTCCATCATGAGCCCAGGGCTTTTTAATGACACAGGTGCGAGCAAAGAAATTACTTCCTTACAGGTTCATTTTTTTCCACAGGCACTGGCCATCACTGGCTTGTTCCAGTTTATCCAGCCACAAATTGTGTTCGGCGTTTTCTTTCTCTGTGGGTTGTATCACTTTCAGAGGGTTTCGCTCAGCGGACAATCGCCTGATTGCTGCAGATGCAGGATCGCTTTTACTTTGCCCCAACCGATCTTCAAACAACCCCGTTTGGCCACCCGTCATGGCCAGGTAAACATCGGCCAGTATTTCCGCATCGAGTAACGCACCGTGCAGGGTGCGCTGGCTATTATCTATTTCGTATCGTTTACACAATGCATCCAGGTTATTTTTTTGGCCGGGATGCATTGTCCGCGCCATTTTTAATGTATCGGTAATCTTGCAAGTATCTGCAAGTTTTGAAAATTCAGTTTTTTTTAAGCGATTGACTTCTGCGTTTATAAAACCGGTATCAAATGGTGCATTATGAATAATAAGCTCGGCGCCCTTTATATATTCAAAAAAGTCACCGACAATATTTTCGAAGCGTGGCTTGTCTGCCAGAAATTTACTGGTAATACCATGAACCTCCAGCGCCCCCGGATCACTCTCCCGGTCTGGCTGGATATACTGTTGGTAATTATTTCCGGTCAAACGACGATTGACCAGCTCGACACAACCAATTTCAATAATTCGATGGCCATTAGATGGCTCAAGTCCTGTTGTTTCTGTATCAAGTACGATTTGTCGCAAACGTTGAGTCCTCTACTTTTTAATGTATCAGTAAATACGTCAGGCAGCGGCTTCGTCGATGCCACGATTTGCCAACAGGTCGGCACGTTCGTTGTCCGGGTGGCCACTATGGCCTTTTACCCAGTGCCAGTTAACTTTATGTGCACGTGTGGCTTCGTCAAGTCGCTGCCATAAATCAGCATTCTTGACGGATTTTCTATTGGCAGTACGCCAACCATTACGTTTCCAGTTAGCCAACCATTCAGTAATACCTTTGCGCACATATTGTGAGTCAGTGGTTAGATCAACTTCACAGTCTTTTGTGAGTATTTCCAGTGCCTGGATAGCGGCCATTAGCTCCATCCGGTTATTGGTAGTCGGGTTCTCGCCACCATACAGTTCTTTTTCGTGATCACCGTAATAGAGAATTGCACCCCAGCCACCGGGACCAGGATTACCGCGACAGGCGCCATCAGTATAAATCTTAACTCTGGCTGTCACGGTGTAAACGCCATTGGGGTACCCGGGGGTGGATGACTTTGGCAGCAGGTTCTGCCAGGCCATGAATAAAATTCTTGCGGGATTTCCAGCTTGATTGAATCGGCGTCATAACCAACATTTGTTTTTTTGCCACGATGACATAAACCGCAGCGGCCTGTGGCCATATCCTGTTACCTAGCTTCTCAAGAAAAAATAGTCGTTGCATAAGTTTCTGGTTTTTCAACGGTGGCCGATAAAATAAGGGTTGTATGCTTTGCACTTCATAACCAAGCAATGACATCCAGTCTTTTATTCTTGCAGTACTAAAATACTTGGCGTTCCAGGGAACCTGTGTGTGTTTGCGGGAAAAAATAGTGCGCAGACCCCAGAAGCTATAGGGGTTAAAACCGACAATAACGGCATGGCCATCGGGACTCAGAACCCGGTCTATTTCTCGCAAAATTCTGTGGGGATCGTCTGCAAAATCCAGTGTGTGAGGCAATATGGCAATATCGATACTTCTGGCATCAAAAGGTAATTCGTGAGCCTGGGCGCTGACGGCATTGTTAGCGGTATTAAGGGGATCAATATCGAGCAATATCGAAGTGGGTGCAACTGACTCGTCCATAAGCTGCATGTGGCCAATACGACCCAGCTGCAGAATAGTGTTCCCGAATAACGATGGCAGGACCGTATTTAAATGACTGGTGATTGCGGCTTGCAGCAAACGCCCAAGTGGCTGATCGAACCAGTAAACCAGTCGCCGTCGCAGGCCATAAGCCTCTGCCAAAACAGACTTGCCAGAATTTTTAGGGAACGGTTCCTGTTTCATTGACACACCACCCCTAGCCTTGGACACTCTCTACCATGATTGAAGTTTTACACGTTGAGGCCTTTGAGGACAACTATATCTGGCTTATTTGTGGCCAGAACAAGGAGGTTGTCATTGTCGATCCAGGCGATGAAACGCCTGTTCTGAAGCAGCTCTCGGCCCAGTCTCTCAAGCCCATTGCCATACTTTGCACCCATCACCATTATGATCACGTAGGGGGTGCCGCTGCGATCGCCCACCAGTACCAGATCCCGGTTTATGGCCCCGCGATGGAAAAAATTGCGGCCGTCAATAAACCACTCAATGAAGGAGATCTGGTTGAATTCCCGTCCCTGGATCTGAGCTTACGGGTGCTGTCAGTGCCCGGACATACCCGTGGCCATATTGCCTATTACGGCCAGGACAGCCTGTTTTGCGGCGATACCCTGTTTTCAGGCGGCTGTGGTCGCTTATTTGAAGGAACTGCTGAACAAATGACTGCATCACTGGCAAAATTTGCGGCTTTACCCGATACAACCCGTGTATACTGCGCCCACGAATACACCCTGGCTAACCTGAAGTTTGCCCTGGCTGTTGAGCCAGAAAACGAGCATATTCATGAACTTATTAGTGCGACACAGGCAAAAAGAGCCCGTTTTGAACCAAGTTTACCGTCGGACATGGCTTCGGAAAAAAAGGTAAACCCATTTTTAAGAATTCACGAAAAATCTGTTATTAATGCCGCCGAGGTTTACAGCAAACAACCGCTGGATTCAGAAGTGGCCGTATTTGCGGCCATTCGCCGATGGAAGGATGACTTTTAGTGACATTTATAGTTGACGAAGTTTCGAGTTATTTCTAGTATTTAGTTGTAAGAAAAAGGAAAAATAAAACTATGCAGGCCTCTTATTTAGCTGCCGTAAAATCAATTGGCGTAAAATCACTCCCTGGATCAACAGATCCAAAACGTACCAATATACGTCTATTTTTAGCGTTTACCGTCCTATCGTTGCTGTTACTCCTGTCAGGCTGCGCCTCTCTCGATGGCAAAACTCAGGAAACTGAACAATTACCCAATGGCATCCAGATTAGCACCTTGCCTGCTAATAGCAGCATTCAGGCCCAGGCACTTGATAACCCCCTGGATAATGCCCGTACCGAGGTTGATGGCGAACAAACAGCTAAATTTGATGACCTCTGGGACCGACTACGCAGCGGTTATGCCCTGCCGTCTCTGGATAGCCCCTATATTGAACGTCATGAAAAATGGTTTGCCAGAAACCCGGAATATATGAACCGCCTGGTAACCCGTGCCCGGCTGTACCTGTTTTACATAGTCGAAGAAGTAGAAAAACGGGGTTATCCCATGGAAATCGCTCTCCTGCCAGGCATAGAAAGTGCCTTTAAACCCCACGCCTATTCACGGGCCCGCGCTGCTGGCTTGTGGCAATTTATTCCGTCAACCGGCCAACTTTACGGCCTGGAACGAAACTGGTGGTATGACGGTCGTCGCGACGTGATGGCAGCCACCGACGCAGCACTGAATTATCTGGGAAAACTGCATAAAGAATTTGATGGCGACTGGGCCCTGGCCCTGGCCGCTTATAACGCTGGCGAAGGCCGCGTGGGTCGAGCTCGCGCCTACAATCGTAAAAAAGGTCGCAATGACGGTTACACCGACCTGCGTACTCTCAAGGCAGAGACTCGCAACTATGTGCCCAAGTTAATCGCCCTGGCGAACGTCATTGCCGATCCGGAAAAATATGGCATAACGATTGACCATATTCCCAACCAGCCCTACTTCCAACAGGTAGACATTGGCTCGCAAATAGACCTGAGCATTCTGGCAAAAAAATCTGGTATGGAGCTGGGCGATTTATACGATATTAATCCCGGCTTTAAACGATGGGCAACGGCACCACAAGGGCCTTTCCATTTGCTGGTGCCTACTGACAAAGCCGATGCCGTTATTTCTGTTCTGGAAACACTGCCAGAAAAAGACAGAATCAGGTGGAGGCGACACTACGTTCGCAATGGAGACAGCTTAAGTTCCATAGGCAGAAAATATCGTGTCAGTGTTTCATCAATCAAACAAGCCAACCGATTGCGCAGTAGTCGCATCCGGGCGGGTAGTAATCTTTTAATACCCATCTCGAGTCGGACTATTACTGCTTATTCCGGAAATGTTACCAAACCCGTCAGGTATACCAGGAAAAAAGCAACACCACCTAAAGGCACGGTTGTTGTCGTTCACAATGTTCGCAAAGGCGACACTTTATGGAGCATTGCTGTAAAATATGGCGTCTACATTGGCCAAATCACCAGTTGGAATTTAATCAGCAGACGCTCAAAGTTACAATTGGGCCAAAAATTAAATATTTGGGTCAAACCAGATCAAGCGCCAACAGCATGAACCTGGCGAGCAAAAAATTATTCGTATTGCCCTGCCCGCAGTAAAGTTTCTATCAGCACTTAAGGTACATCCACTTTACAGAGTCATACCTTCCTGTGGCATCACGCCACGCCTAAACCAATTTTGATAAAAGTCACCGGGTCACAGTATTGGCCCAATTTGTACCTGGTGACATAAGTTTAACCAACTTATGTCCCTTGCTAGGCTTTTTTTACCGGAATAATATTTGTCCGGGAAAAAGGGAATCAACCCTGGTAACACTCACCATAATTTCTACTCTACAACAGGAGACATCAATCGATGGAAAATACTGACGTATTAATAATAGGGGCAGGCCCGGCAGGTGCGGTAGCGGCGGCAGGCCTGTTAAATCAGGGTAAACGGGTAACCATACTTGAAAAAGAAGTTTTCCCAAGATTCGTCATTGGTGAATCCTTGCTGCCCAGGTGTAATGATATCCTGCAAAAAGTTGGTCTCCATAAAGCTATAGAAAAATGCAACTTCATGAAAAAAGGCGGCGCTGTTTTTTTTCGCGGGGAAACAAGAGAACAGTTTAATTTTACCGAAACCAGCCACGGCGGTTGGGATTACTCCTACCAGGTACCAAGAAGCGATTTCGACAAGGCACTGGCTGATGCAGCCCAGGAAAAAGGGGCAGACATTCGGTACAAAAAAGAGGTGACCGGCGTTGAGTTTAATGATGATGGCGCCATTATTAATTATCAAGACACCGGCAACCAAAAACAGGAACGTATTAAAGCAAAATTTGTTTTAGATGGCAGTGGTTATGGCAGAGTCTTACCAAAACTTCTCGATCTTAATACCCCTTCTGACCTTGAGTTTCGCGTATCACTTTTCACCCATATAAAAAATGATCGGCGGCCACCTGATTATGACGAAGGATACATATGGATCGTAACTTTGCCACAAGGCGGATGGATTTGGGTTATACCCTTCTCGAACGGAACTACCTCGGTAGGAGTCGTGGCCTTGCCTGAAGTAATTAACCAGGCCGAGGGTACAGATGATGATGCCAAACTTAAAAGCCTGCTTTTACAAGAGCCATCTTTGAAAAAGAGACTGTCCGAGATGGAATTCACAATGCCATCCAAAAAAATAGAAGGTTATTCTATTGGTATTAAAAAACTTTGCGGAGACAGGTATATACTTTTAGGCAACGCAACCGAGTTTCTCGACCCCGTATTCTCATCCGGTGTCACCCTTGCAGTTGAGTCGGCATACAAAGCCCAGGAAGTGGTGGGGAAATTCCTGAATGGCGAAAATGTGGACATTCAGAAAGATTATGCAGACTACTTATCTGGTGGCGTAAACTGCTTCCGACAATATGTAAAAGCGTGGTATACGGGTGAGCTGCAGTGGTTATTTTTCTATAAAAACAAACCGGCATCAATCAAGGATCGAATCTGTTCCGTGTTGGCGGGTTATGCCTGGGACAAATCAAACAGCTATGTTACGGATCCGGGAAGTGCGCTTTTAGCTGCACTGGAGACGCTTCCCAAAGAAGCACGTTTTAACGTGGCAGGGCCATCGTAATGTCTGAATAAAGTCCAGGGGGATTAACGCTAGACAACCACCGGTTTCAGGTATGTCCAGTTTGGCTAGTGTTGTTCGTCAGACTCGAACAAGTGGCAAAATACCGTATGTGAATCGCCCGTTTTGGTTTCCGCAGGGTATTGTTGACGACATATCTCGGTTGCTTGTGGGCAACGGACATGAAAATGACAACCGGCCGGTGGCTTGCTGGGCGAAGGAATATCACCAGCCAATAAAACCTGCGAGTCACCTTTATAACCAGTATTGCCAGTTTTCGATATTACAGGAACCGCCGATAATAACGCCTGGGTATAAGGATGAAGCGGGTTATCCAGGATATCTGCGGCAGTCCCAAACTCTACTATCCTGCCCAGGTACATCACCGCCACTTCGTGGGCAAGATATTCTACAACAGAAATATCGTGGGTGATAAACAAGTAGCTTAAAGACAGCTCATTCTGTAAATCGTTTAGTAAATTTAAAATTTGCGCCTGCACCGAAACATCCAGGGCACTGGTCGGTTCATCACAAACAATTAAATCAGGACTAACCGCCAGCGCCCTGGCAATGCTAATACGTTGCCTCTGGCCACCCGAGAACTCATGGGGGTAGCGCCCATAAGAATCCACTGGCATGCCCACCTGGGTCAGTAGTTTTTTTACTCTAGTTTGTATCGCCGCTTTAGAACTTTCCAGTTTTAGCGCATGCAAACCCTCTGCGATACTTTCTCCCACCAGCATCCTGGGGTTAAGAGAGGCATAAGGATCCTGGAAAATTATTTGAAAATTTTTACGTAACTGTCTTAATTCTTCCCCGGTAATTTTCGTAAGTCTCGCACCATCGTAAATTACCTCCCCCGAACTGGGTTTAATGAGCTGTAATATCGCCTTACCTGCCGTCGTTTTGCCACAACCCGATTCGCCAACAATAGCGACGGTTCTGCCACGGCCAATTTTCAGGGAAATGCCGTCGACCGCTTTTACATGCCCTACTACTCTGCGGAAAATACCTTTATGGATTGGGAAGTGCACTTTTAACTGCTTTACATCAAGTAATGTTTCTGCTTTGTCTTGTTTTTCATCAGCAGTAATAAGGCCCTGTTCTATATTTTTATCTGACGTTTCTTGTGGCTCAAGTGTGTTGTTATAAAGATGGCATCGCACACCATTTTTTTCTTGCGCACGCCATTGGGGCCGCTCCTGGAAACACAAGTCCCATGCCTTGTCGCAGCGTTCTGAAAATCGGCAACCTTGATAATCTCCTGCGTAAGTTGGAACAATACCCGGAATGATATCCAGCTTTTTTTTTCGTTTTGATCTGTCTGGAATTGATAGAAATAGTTTTTGCGCATAAGGATGTCTTGGCGCATCAAAAAAGCTTACCGCATCCGCATCTTCAACCACCTCACCGGCATACATCAAAATAACCCTGTCGGCCATTTGCGAAACCACGCCCAGATCGTGAGTAATTAACAGGATGGACATATTATTTTCTTTTTTCAACCTGGCAAGCAAGTTAAGTATCTGGGACTGGATCGTGACATCAAGTGCCGTTGTCGGTTCATCGGCAATTAATATGTCCGGTTTACTGGCAAGTGCCATGGCAATCATCGCTCGCTGTTTCATGCCACCGGAAAGCTGATGGGGATATTCATTAATTCGTCTGACCGAATCTGACATACCGACAGAATCCAGTAAGCCGACAATATCTTTATTTATTTCAACAGAGGATTTATTCTTTCTATCGGGTATAACTTCTTTTATTTGTTGGCCAATAGTCATTACCGGGTTAAGCGAACTTTGGGGCTCCTGGAAAATCATGGCAATTCGTCTGCCGCGTATCTCCCGCATATCTTGCTCTGATTTCTCCAGCAGGTTTTCGCCTGAGAACATCACTTTTCCGGAAACGATTCTTCCAGCTGGTTTTGGTATTAGTTGCAAAATAGATAATGCAGTCAATGACTTGCCACAACCAGATTCACCAAGTATAGCCAATGTCTCGCCGGGTCTGATATTGAATGAAACGCCGTCAACCGCATGAATAATCCCGCCCTCGGTATCGATCCATGTTTTGAGTGCTGTTACCTCCAGCAGATTATTATTGGCCTGATTTTCCATGCTTACGCCTTTCGTAACCGTGGATCAAACGCATCACGAACTGCATCCGAAAAAATATTTGCAGCCAACACCAGGATAAACATAAATACGAATGCCGCTGTCAAATTCCACCAGACCAGGGGCTCACGTGCCATCTCAAGACGAGCACCATTAATCATGTTTCCCCAGCTATCCATAGTGGGATCAACGCCGACCCCAATATAGGACAAGACTGCTTCTGCCAGCACCAGGCCACTAAAATCCAGAACAACGGTAATAAGTACGATGTGCATCAAGTTAGGGAAAATATGTCGCGACATGATTCTTCGATGGCGGACGCCCAGAGAGTTAGCTGCCTGGATGTAATCCAACTCCCTGAGTTTCATGGTTTCTGCCCGCAATAGTCGACAGAGTCCGGTCCAGCTCGTGACGCCCAAAATCATCACTAAAAAGAGCAGCCTGATATCTGAACGGTCAATTAATGTTGCAAACGATTCGGGATTATTCGTCATATAAACCTGCAGGCTCAATATTGCCGCCACAATAAGCAGCACACTGGGGATAGAACTCAGGGTGGTATATATATATTGAATTAAGTCATCTACCCAGCCACGAAAGTAACCAGCGGTGATACCAAAAACTACTGCAAATGGCAAAATAATCAGTGTTGTTAAGGTGCCAATTAAAAGCCCGGTACGAATGCTTTTGATGGATTTATACAAAACATCATTGCCCACCTGGTCCGTGCCCATTATATGATAATACGGCCCAAGCTCCGCGATAGAGGAGATAAAAAAGACCGGTATCGACATAACCAGCAGAATAGTCAGCCATGGTGTATTGGTATTACCGCTAATAATATTTTTCAGTCTTGTCGCTATATTAATATGTTTGTTTTCAATATTATTTTTTGAGTCTGTTATTTTGGCGATCAGTAATATACAAAATACAAGCACCGACAATGTCCAGAATAATGCCCACAGCAATCTTTTGCCGATATCATAAATTCGGGAATCCTGTGCCTGCAAATGGGCGCCGCCATATTTAAGGCGGGGATAATAAAGTACTGGTTTTCCCTGTTCGCCATCAGCGACCTCTTTTGTAAAACTGTTTATGGCAAATGGCGCTGAATATGTTTTTTCGGTTTGTTGTCTCATTTTTGTCAGGAGTAAATCAAGCAGGCTTAAAACCTCGTTTGAATATTGCGCCACTTGTTGCTGGTTCTTGCTTGTATTATCTATCTTGATTTCCTGCCTGATATGTACTGAATCCAGGAAACCTGTTATTACAAAAAAACCCAAAATAACAAGAGCAGACATGGCCAGTTTTTTATTTTTTATTTGTCGCCAGGGTGCACTCAGGTGTTCATGCTTGCGCGCATAAACAATAAATATAATTATTGCTGTAACTAATAAATACAACAACGCATCTGTGACCAGTATTTTAAATGTAAAATCTAGCAAAACAGGTGCAACCTCATTTTAAAATATACTCTCATTCCAGGCGTACTCTGGGATCAACCAGTGTGTAACTTATATCCGTTAACACCAGGCCAAAAATATAAAGTATTGATCCCAGAAAAACCATCGCCCGTACGATTGCAAAGTCTTGCTGATTAATGGCATCTATTGTGTAGCTACCCAGGCCTGGAATACCAAAAAATGATTCCATAACAAGACTACCCATAAATAATAATGGGATGATTGCGACAACGCCTGTCAGTATCGGAACCATTGCGTTTCTTAGTACATGTTTGAATAATACCTGCAATGAAGATAAACCCTTGGCGCGTGCCGTACGCACATAATCCTTGTTTATCTCCTCCAGGTAAAATGTACGATATAACCTGCTGCCAGCACCAATACCGCTAACTACGCCAATAATTACCGGTAGAATTAAAAATTTTAATGCCCTTAACCCTGAGTCATAACCAGAGATCGGCAACAGGTGCCAAAGTTTGCTCATTATTAACTGTCCCAGGATAATGTAGAACATTATTGATATGGACATCATGGCAACACTTAAAACTACGCCCCAAACATCAACATAGGTGCCGCGAAAGAATGCCAGTAACATTGCAAAAGTTATGTTTAGCAATATGCCAACAATAAAAGTGGGTACTGCTATTGCCAGGCTTGGCCACATGCGTTGGCGTATATCCCTGCCAATATCTCTGCCATCATCAGCACGACCAAAGTCCAGGACGAACAAACGTACAGTGTGTTGAAAAAATATTGTATTACTGAATGATTTTATTCCGCTTTCTTTGTAATTGTAGAGTAACGGTTTGTCATATCCACGATCTGTTTTCCACGCCTCTATTGCTTCTGTTGTCACCCGTTTAACGCCCAAATGAACCCGGGCCATATCATCTGGAGAGTTGACCATAAAAAACAATGTAAAGGTCAAAAGATTAATACCAATTAGTATCGGGATAGCATACAAAAGGCGTCGAATAATATAGGCAATCATAGTGCGGCCTGGCGCTCATGTTTTCTGTAAACCAACACGGCAGGAATGATGCTTGCGATTAATAACAAAATGAAAACTAATATAGGCCAGACCACGGGCTGGTTCCATTCCTCTCTTTTTATTTCGCGTAGCACCGGGTCCAGCCTTAAATATTTCAGCGTATTATTTGCCATCAGATTCGATTTTTTATTCTTGACCCAGGCATGCTGTAAAGTAAAATCCTTTGGGAAAAAACCCCATGACCAGGGCGCATCCCTGCGTAGTATTTCAAGCATCCTGTTAATCAGTGATAATCTCTGTGGGCTATTTTCAATATCTTTCATTTTTTCAAACAGGCGATTGAACGCGGGATTATCATAATTCGATGCGTTCTCGCCATTCAGGCCAACCTTCTTGTTCGGACCATATAGTAAAAATAAAAAATTCTCGGGATCGGGATAATCTGCATTCCAGCCCCACATATACATTTGCGCTGTACCTTTGCGCATTTTTTCCTGAAAACGATTATAGTCCGTACTTCTAATAACAAGCTCAATATTAAGTTTCCTGAATTGTTTTCTTATCCAGTCCAGTTTTGATTTTTCTTCGGGGCTGGTACCGCTTGTATCATAGTGCAGCAAGAGTTTTTTGCCATTTTTCTTGTCAACCCCATCCGGGTAGCCCGCCTCTGCCAAAAGTTTTTTTGCAGCCAGGATATTTTTTCTCTTGTTCTTTCCATTTACCCAATCGTAGACATATTTATTAAGACCCTTCTGTCCGTCTGCGGCACCAAATATACCGGGCGGGATTGGGCCCTGAGCTGCCAATCCTCGTCCATTACGAAATATTGATATAAATTCTTCAAAATCAATTGCTATGGAGATGGCTTGTCTCAACTTTCTTGCCCTTTCGCTGGTACCACCAACAACCGGGTCCAGCATATTAAAGCCAAAATAATATACTGAAGTTGCGACACTGGTTGATAATTTTATACCGCGATCCTTCATATCATCGGTTACCTCTGTATCTCCGCCCGACGAAAACTGGACTGCCTGATCAAATGCTTCTGCACTAATGCCCGACAAATCATAATATCCCTGCATAAACTTATTCCAGTTCGGTATGCTTTCTTTTTCGAGGCTAAATTCAATTCGATCAATGAGGGGCAATAATTTACCGGCATCTTTTAGCAAGCCTGCCTGCTGGTCATTTTTTTCGCCCTGGGCCGGATAGGATTCCTCGTGGTAGTTGGGATTGCGCGCGAGCACCATTTTCCGGTTAGGATCGTTTACTGTCAGCATATAAGCACCGGTACCTACAGCATACCAGTCCAGCGTAATATTTTTTTCTTTCATACCTGGTTGCGAAAAAAATTTGTCGGCTTCGGGTGGCATGGGCGCAAAAAATGGCATGGCCATCCAGAAAATAAACTGGGGATATTTTCCTTTAATTTTTATTTCATAGGTATATCTATCAATAAGTTTAACGCCACTTAACGAAAACTTTTCGAGATCTGGTTTATCTGTAATTTTTTTGGCATTCAGCAACCTTGTACGAAAATCTTTTAAGCCAACAATATACTGACTCATGAGCCCATAGATTGGGCTATGCAGAGATGGATTTGCCAAACGTTTTATCTGGTAAATATAATCACTGGCAATTAACTCTCTTGAGCCCCGTTTTTTAAATCCAGCAATATCATCGATGTTATCCAGGGTATTTTCGTTAATACCATCATAATACAATGTTCCGTCGTCATTTTTTGCAAATGCCGGATGGGGCTGATATTGAATGCCTTTTTTTAGTCGTACCCGGTATACGCTGTATGCTATTTTTTCTTTGTCCGCGTTTGCAGGTAACTGCCGGTTTTGTTTATCCAGGTAAACCGGTCTGGGTACGCTGACAGCGGTGAGCGGTTCCAGCTCATAAGGGCGCTTCAGGTAGTTGTATTGAAACGGTGGCTCATATATTTGGGCAACAAATACATACTCGTTGGAACTATAAGATCTTGCCGGATCCAGCGTTTTTGGCCGCTCTCTAAAAAACGAATACATAATATTTTTACCGGCAGAGGCTACGGGATACGGGTTGTTCCATTGTGCCTGAACAACCGATACCATGCCGGTAAGGACGCTAATGATTAAGGCTTTGTAAAAAGGCACCATAATTTATTATAAACATTTGTCATCAGCTCATGATAACTGCCTATCTTCCGGATACCAAATTCACCACATTAATTGACAGACATTAGTGATGCTGGAGCTGACGCGCCCTTCCGGTTAGAATGCACAATAAATACATTACACGAATAACAATTTCAGGTGCTTTTTCAGGGGAATTTATATGGGATTTTTAAAGGGTAAGCGGGCTTTGATTGTTGGCGTTGCAGGTGAACGATCCATTGCCTGGGGTATCGCCAAGGCCATGCACCGGGAAGGGGCTGATCTTGCCTTTACCTATCAAAATGAAAAGCTCAAACAACGTGTTGAAAAAGTTGCCGCCCAGGTAGATTCAGATATTGTCCTGCCCTGTGATGTCGCCAGTGACGACGAAATCGAAAAGGTTTTTTCTCGCCTTGATGATTACTGGGATGGTCTCGATATTATTATCCATTCGGTGGCTTTTGCGCCAAGAGAACAATTGTCAGGCTCTTTTGTTGATGCGGTAACACGAGAAGGCTTCAAGATTGCCCATGAAATCAGCTCCTACAGTTTTGCTGCACTGGCTAAGGCGGGCAGGAACATGATGCAGGGCAGAAACGGCAGTATGCTGACGCTAAGTTATATCGGCGCCGTCAGGTCCATGGCTAATTACAATGTCATGGGGCTTGCCAAGGCCAGCCTGGAAGCCAATGTTCGCTACCTTGCCAGCGCGCTGGGTCCTGAAGGTATTCGGGTCAATGGTATTTCGGCCGGGCCCATCAAGACCCTGGCAGCTGCGGGAATTGGCGATTTCAGAACTATTATGGCTTTTTATGATAATAATTCACCACTGCGCCGCAGTGTTACTATCGATGAAGTGGGAAATACGGCGGCCTTTTTATGCTCCGATCTTGCATCGGGCATTACTGGCGAAATTACCTATGTGGATGCAGGCTTCAGCACCATCGCGCTTGGCAAATAAGGCAGAAATAAAACCAAAGAACCAAAGAACCAAATTACCTAAGTGCCTAACCCCTAAAGGTTGTTCGTGATAACCTTAACTTTTGTTTGCTTTCGCAAATCTTCTATAAAAGCCTGAAAATAATCTTCGCCGTGTCTTTTATACAAGAGCTCCTGCGCGCGTAATCGCATGGCCTTATCTGCTTTACTTGCATCGCCGGCGCGAACTGCTTTAAGCCCAATAACTGCGACCCCTTGCCCGCCTAAATTTACTTCGCCAATAACCATTTTTCCGTCTTTGGGTATTTTCATGGAAAATACCTGTTCAATTATTCGCTTGTCTACATCTTTAGATATATTTCGAACAAGTCGCTTGCCAGCTTTTACACTTAATTTGTATTTTTTTGCGATTAATTTCAAGTCATTTTTGTTTTTGAGGTCACTCAATATCTTTTCTTGCAACTCCGCTACTTTTTTCAGGGCCAACTGATTTTTCAATATATTCTTAATCTCTGATTCTACATCTGAAAGAGGTTTTTGCTGTTTTTGCTTGTGCTCCAGTAATCTGACGGCTACCAGTGTCGTATCGTCAATCTCAATCGCTTCGCTATTCCTGCCGGCTTCCAAAACATCTGGATGATAGGCAGCTACCACTATTTTCTGGTCCGCAGCAATGCCTTTGCCGCCTTGCCTGGAAAACCAGGCACTTGTTTTAATTTTTAACCCCAGCGCTTCTGCAACAGGCTTCAGACTGTCAGGCTGTTCGTAGACAATATTGAAAAAATCAGGCGAGGCATCAAAAAACTTCTTTTCACCGACTTGTCTGCGCACTGTTTCTTCAAGCTGCGCTTTTACTTCTTTAAACGGTTTTCTTTTTTCAGGGATGTATTTAGTAAGCTTAATGAGATGATAGCCATATTGTGTTCGCACTGGTTTGCTTACGGCGCCAAGTTTTGTCATGCCATTTAGAACTGCCTCAAATTCCTTGACCATTACACCATTACCTACTTCGCCCAGATCTCCACCCTGAACTGCACTGCCCTTATCATCAGAATATTTTTTTGCCGCGCTGGCAAAGCGTTTACCCTTTTTAATGTCTTGCGCCAGTTTTTCGGCCTTTTTAAGTGCCTCGGCTTCTATCTCTTTGCTTGCACCTTTTGCTACTTCTACAAGTATGTGACTGGCCCATCGCCTGGCAGGCGTCACCAGCCCGGTACCCGTTTCGTAAGCTTCTTTTAATTCAGCCAATGTTGGCTTGTAATCTTCTGCCAGTTCTTTTGCTGACAATGTCACGTACTGGATCTTTAGTTTTTCAGTAGTCTGGTAATTTAATTTATTTTTTTCATAAAACGCCTGAATATTTTTCTTTTTAACGGTAATGGTTTTTTTAAAGTTTTCAGGTTTTATTTCAATATACTCAATATCTCTTTCCTGCAGTCCCAGTTGCAGTAATTGATTAACTTCGTTATCAATTGTAAACGAGCTTTTAATATACCCGGAAGTTAATTGACCTACCATTAGATCGCCGCGCAATTGCTCCTCGTACTGAGCGGGTGAGAGCTGTGATGACCGTAATGCAATTTTATACAACTCAGGATTAAACAAATTTTCTTTTTGAAAATATGTCTGCTCCCTGATTTTTTTACCCAGGACCTTATCGCTTAATCTATAACCAGACTCATGCACATATTTTGTAAGCAATGTTTCCTTTATGAGCCTTTCAACTATCTGTTGCTTGTAAAACGGGCTATCAAGCACAGATTGCGGAATCCGTCCTCGTTGTTTAGCGGCTATATTATCGTAAGCACTTTTGTATACGTGATGTGGAATTTTTATACCGTTGCCCTCGGCAACAATCTTTTCGGAGTCACCTGCAAAGTATGAATTCACACCCCATAGCGCAAATACCAGGATAATCACCATGACAATGAAGCCTGCTACAAGACCTTGAGTTTTTTCACGAATCGATATCAGCATGGTTATTATTATTACATTACTTGCAAAGAAAAGGCGAGTTCATAAACTCGCCTTTGTTGTTTGCCTAAAAATTGCCACTTAAAATTGGCGGAGCGGACGGGACTCGAACCCGCGACCACCGGCGTGACAGGCCGGTATTCTAACCAACTGAACTACCGCTCCGGAAAACTGCTCATGCCTACATTTACTATATAATTAGTACGCACGTTTAGTTTGGTGGGTGCTGAGGGACTTGAACCCCCGACATTCGCCTTGTAAGGGCGACGCTCTACCAACTGAGCTAAGCACCCGACTTTAATACCCGACTTTTATAATAAAATCCTCAAACAAGCTGCCCTCGGGCAAGCTGGAGGCGCGCTAGTTTAAGACATCCTTTAGGCCTTTTCCAGCTTTAAATTATTGTGTTTTCAAGGATAAGTTAAGCGAAAAACACCTGTATTTTGGAATAAACAGGGGCCCTGACGGGCCCCGCGACCAGGCATCGTAACAACTTCTTGTTAATGCTTTATGACAGAATTTTCGTTTTTCTGTTTTTTGTCACCTGCTGACGATGGTGACGTTTTAGGTGAATTCGATTCAGGCATGTATTCAAGGGCGGTTTCCAGCACCTGGTCCACCCATTTGACCGGCCTGATATCAAGCGCTGCCAGCACATTCTCCGGAATCTCTGCCAGGTCCTTACGATTTTCTTCAGGAATAAGCACTATTTTGGTTCCACCCCGGTGCGCAGCCAGCAATTTTTCTTTCAATCCGCCAATAGGCAACACCTCACCGCGCAGCGTAATCTCGCCCGTCATGGCAACATCTGCCCGCACCGGTATGCTGGTCAAAGATGACACCATGGCAGTACACATCGCGACACCAGCGCTTGGACCATCTTTTGGGGTAGCCCCCTCAGGCACATGAATATGGATATCGTATTTTTGATAAAAATCAGGGTCTATGCCCAATACATCAACACGGCTGCGGACGACGCTCATTGCCGCCTGGATGGACTCCTGCATGACATCACCGAGTTTGCCAGTGATGGTCAGCTTGCCTTTACCAGGCATGATGGCGCTTTCTACAGTCAGCAACTCACCGCCTACTTCTGTCCAGGCCAGGCCCGTTACCTGGCCAACCTGGTTGTTCTCTTCAACCATCCCGTAACGGAATTGTTTTACGCCCAGGTAAGTCTCAAGATTATCGGAGGTGACGCTGATTTTTTTGTCTTTATCAATTAGCAATTCTTTTGCCACTTTTCTGAATATTTTTGATATCTCACGTTCAAGATTTCGGACCCCGGCTTCGCGGGTGTAATAACGGACAATATCCTGCAGCACCTCGTCAGCAATTTCAATTTCAGACGTTGTCAGCCCGTTATTTTTCATTTGCTTGGAAACGAGATAACGCTTGGCGATGTTTACTTTCTCATCTTCCGTATAACCGGATAATCGAATTACTTCCATGCGATCCAGCAATGGTCCCGGGATATTCAATGTATTGGCAGTAGCAACAAACATGACATCTGACAAATCGTAATCCACTTCCAGGTAGTGATCGCCAAAGGTATGGTTTTGTTCAGGATCCAGCACCTCTAAAAGTGCTGAAGAAGGATCGCCCCGAAAATCCGTAGACATTTTATCTACTTCATCAAGCATGAGCAGCGGGTTACGAACCTTGACCTTGCTCAGGTTCTGGATAATCTTGCCCGGCATTGAGCCGATATAGGTCCGACGGTGGCCACGAATCTCGGCCTCGTCCCTGACCCCGCCCAGGGCCATCCTGATAAATTTTCGGTTGGTTGCCCGGGCAATAGAACGGCCAAGTGAAGTTTTACCGACGCCAGGAGGTCCTACCAGGCAAAGAATGGGTCCCTTTAATTTTTTCACCCGTTGCTGAACAGCAAGGTACTCAAGGATTCGTTCTTTGACTTTTTCCAGGCCATAATGGTCTTCTTCAAGTACAACTTCGGCCTTTTGGATGTCTTTGGTAATTTTTGAACGTTTTTTCCATGGGACATTAATAATTGTGTCAATATAATTACGCACCACGGTCGCTTCTGCTGACATGGGTGACATCATTTTCATTTTATTTAATTCAGCATCGACCTTCTCCCTGGCCTCCTTGGTCATACCCGATGTTTCAATTTTCTTTTTCAGCTCTTCAATTTCGTTTGGCGCTTCATCCATGTCGCCAAGTTCTTTTTGGATGGCCTTCATTTGTTCATTCAAATAGTATTCGCGCTGGCTTTTTTCCATTTGTCTTTTGACGCGACCACGGATTCGTTTCTCAACCTGCAGCAAATCTATTTCTGAATCCATGACAGATAAAATTTGTTCGAGACGCTCGTGGACATCACACATCTCGAGAATTTCCTGCTTCTCGTCTATCTTGAGGCTTAAATGTGCAGCAATGGTATCGGCCAGCCTGCCCGGCTCTTCAATATTATTGACTGAAGTCAGAATTTCTGGCGGGATTTTCATGTTAAGTTTTACGTACTGATCAAACTCCGATAACACCGAACGCATCAGGGCTTCGTGTTCCTCGGGTTTCGTCATTGCATCATCAAGCATGTCGATGTCAGCAATGAAGCAGGTTTCTTTTTCGGTATAGTCGGTGATCACTGCTCGCTGATCGCCCTCAACCAGTACCTTGACTGTGCCGTCTGGCAACTTAAGCAATTGCAGAATTCCGGCTACCGTGCCGATTCGGTGAATCTGTTCGATGTCAGGGTCGTCATCAGAAGCACTTTTCTGTGCCGCCAACATGATTTTTTTACCTTCTTCCATGGCCTTTTCAAGCGCCACGATAGATTTTTTACGGCCCACAAATAAAGGAATGACCATGTGCGGGAAAACGACTACATCCCGAAGCGGTAACACCGGTAAATTTCCAGGTATCGCGTCTGACATCTCTTCTGTGGTTAGCTGATTCTCATCATTTTCATCGGTTGTCATATTTTTACTCATCTCACCCTGTTTTAGTCGTTATAAATACGCTGGTCACCCTCGCGCACTAAATTAAGCCTAGCATTATTCTGAAGACGTGCCTATTTGTCTGTACTAGTGACATTAGTGACTTCATGGGGACTTTTATTTGTACATTCAAGCGCTTGAGGAATAGTGGGTAGGGGTATAACAAGCAGAATAAACCCAAAATTACCGATATTCGGTCAGTTTTGAATTGAAAAACACACTCACCCTATAAGGGATACACTGGTAATCGGAGTAGTTGCGTACACGCGGCCATTGAGCCTCAGCCGCGGCCTGGATTAATCGGGGAAACCCGTCCAGGAGTTTACGATCAAAAGATCAGTTTGAGGAAGCGCGTTTCTCTTTTTTGTCGCTGTCAGAATAGATCAGTAGCGGGCTGGCGCCGTCAGTAATCACATTGGCCTCAATAACCACTTTTTCGACATTGTCCGTAGAGGGTAAATCAAACATGATATCCAGCAGGGCATGCTCAACAATGGATCGCAAACCACGGGCACCGGTTTTCCTGTCCATGGCACGCTTGGAAACCGCGCGTAACGCGTCTTCACGGATTTCAAGCTCAACCCCTTCCAGGCGAAACAGTTTCTGGAACTGTTTTGCCAGGGCATTTTTTGGTTCAGTAAGAATTCTAACCAATGATTCTTCGCTTAATTCTTCCAGTACTGCCATCACCGGCAAGCGGCCAACAAATTCCGGTATCAGGCCATATCTAATTAGATCTTCTGGCTCGACGCCACGCAATATTTCACCAATATTTTTTTTCTCAGATTTGGTTTTAATATCGGCACCAAAACCAATACTGCTTTTTTCGGAGCGCTCCTGGATTACCTTCTCAAGGCCGGCAAAGGCGCCGCCGCAAATAAATAAAATTCCACCCGTGTCTACTTGCAGAAATTCCTGTTGCGGGTGTTTGCGTCCACCTTGTGGCGGTACCGAGGCAATGGTGCCTTCAATCAATTTCAGCAATGCCTGCTGGACACCCTCGCCCGAAACATCCCGGGTGATAGAAGGATTGTCTGATTTGCGCGAGATTTTATCGATCTCATCAATATAGACAATGCCACGCTGTGCTTTATCGACATCGTAATCGCATTTTTGCAGCAGCTTCTGAATAATATTTTCGACATCTTCGCCCACGTAACCGGCTTCGGTCAGTGTCGTGGCATCGGCAATGGTAAAGGGGACATTGAGCAACCGCGCTAGCGTTTCTGCCAATAGTGTTTTGCCGGAACCGGTAGGACCCACAAGCAGGATATTACTTTTGGAAAGCTCGACATCACCGGCAGCAGACTCCTGATGCTCAACACGCTTGTAGTGATTATAAACAGCGACCGACAACACCTTTTTGGCGTCTGACTGGCCAATCACGTACTCATCAAGAATTTGATAAATTTCCTGGGGTTTGGGAAAGCGGCTCTTGCCAACTGCAGACTCTTCATCCTCTTCGACTTCTTCGCGGATAATGTCATTACAGAGTTCTACGCACTCATCACACACAAAAACAGACGGGCCTGCGATCAGCTTCCGAACTTCATGCTGACTCTTGCCACAAAAAGAGCAATATAAAAGCTTTTCGCTTTTATTATCGCCACCGTCATTTCGATCATCTGCCATCAATGCACCTCATTTTTTGATGGTAAAACCCGCGTTTTTACCCTGCAATTCACTTTCCTATACCATTCTCTCTATATATATTTATAGCACATCTGTACCCATACAAGTAAACAGACAAATCACATGGCTGTTCAAATGTCTGTTTGGGCCGACTAACGCTTTTCAATAACTTTATCAATCAGGCCAAATTCCACCGCCTCAGACCCTTCCAGGAAGTTATCACGTTCTGTATCTTGTTGAATTTTTTCAAGTTTTTGTTCTGTATGGGCCGCCAGAATCTCGTTCAGGCGCTCACGAACCCGCAGAATCTCCCGGGCATGAATATCAACATCCGTGGCCTGACCCTGAAATCCCCCCAGGGGCTGGTGAATCATCATACGCGCGTGTGGTAGTGCGAAACGCTTGCCTTTGGCGCCACCGGCCAGCAACAGCGCACCCATACTGGCGGCCTGGCCGATACAAACCGTGCTGACATCGGGTTTTATGAACTGCATAGTGTCATAAATCGCCAAACCCGCGGTCACGGCCCCGCCGGGTGAGTTGATATAGATATGTATGTCCTTATCCGGGTTCTCGGACTCAAGAAACAACAACTGGGCCACGATCAAATTAGACATGTAGTCCTCGACCGGCCCGACCAGGAAAATAACCCGCTCCTTGAGCATGCGAGAATAAATATCGTAAGCCCGCTCGCCTTTGCCGGTTGTCTCAATCACCATTGGCACTAATCCAAGGGCTTGTGGTCCTTTCACTAAATCATCGGTCATCATGCCTGCACCATTATTTATATGTTGATTCAAAAGTTATGTGTTGGTTATCAGTTTACCTAACGCTAGCTTTTACCGGCGTTAACTGCAACCAGTTCCTTAAAAGCTATGATGCTATTCTTGACGGTGGCAGTGGCCAAAACCGCATCAACCACGGCTTCCTCCAGAACCAGCGATTCTATCTCGCGCAACCGTTCCGGTTTTTCGTAATACCAGGCAATCAGGGCGGGCGGATTTTCGTACCCTGAGGCGAGCTCTTCAACCCGCTGGCGTACTTTAGAAGATCCTGGTTTTAAGTTTTTCTGGTTGATAATTTCACCAATGATCAAGCCAAGTGTGACACGGCGCCTGGCCGCATCGTTCAATTCACCTTCATTTTCATCTGCCACTTCAGGCATGCCTTGTTCCTGTCTTTGGCGCGCCCGTCCGGTTCGTATTTGCTGCATTTCTTCAACAATCATCCCTTGTGGCAACTCAAAATCATTGGCGGCTAATAATGCCTCAAGCACCCTGTCACGGGTGATATTCCTGATACGAACTGTCGCCTCACGGTTTAGATTATCTTTAATCCCCTGGCGTAACTCGTCCAAACTACCGCTTTCAACACCAAACTGTTTTGCAAAATCTTCTGACAACTCAGGCAACTGGCCTTCTGCCACTTGCTGCACTTTGACCGAGAATACTGCTTTTTTGCCAGCCAAATGGGATGCCTGGTAGTCCTTGGGAAAGGTAAGCGTGACATCTTTTTGTTCGCCCGCCTTTACTTTCAGCAGGCCTTCTTCAAATCCGGGGATCATTGCCCCTGAACCCAGCACCAGGGGGACAGCGCTAGCCTGACCACCGTCAAATGCCTTACCGTCTATTTTGCCATCAAAATCAATCGTCACCTGGTCATCGTTTTTGGCTTCCCGCTCTACCGGTTGCCATAACATTCGTTGTTTTTGCATGGTCTTGAGGGTTTCTTTAATATCATCGTCCTGAATCTCACAGACAGGTATCTCCAGTGTTTCACCGCTCAGATCCTGCTTGTTGACCTCCGGGTAAATATCAAATTCGGCCACGTATTCCAGGTCTTTGCCCCGCTCTATATTTTTAGGGTCAATTTTTGGTCCACCTGCAGGTCGCAGCCCTTCTTTGCCAATCGCCTCCTGGAAACTGGTCTGAATCAGCTCGCCAGTGACCTCCTGGATGAGCTGGCTGCCGTATTGAGCCTCTACAACCTTCAACGGCACCTTGCCGGGGCGAAAGCCTGGCAGCTTCACCTGCTTTGACATGCGCTTGAGACGCGCTGTGAACGCTTTTTCGAAGGCGTCTGGAGAAAGAGAAACCGTCATACGGCGACCAATTGCGCCTGTGTTTTCAACTGAGACTTGCATCAATAAACCCTATAAATTATATTTAAAATACTGATATCTAATTGTATTTATTTACTTTTCTCAATATTTTAATTGAATCAAGCATAACAACCAACAGATAAATCAGCCAATTATGTCATCTGGTGCGAATGGGGAGAGTCGAACTCCCACGGGTTACCCCACTGGAACCTAAATCCAGCGCGTCTACCAGTTCCCCACAGCCAGCGCCACGATGGAAAAAAATCTAAGGTCGGCGCGGCTAAAATAACTCGCGCATTAATTCAATATCGATAAACCCAAAAAAAACCCGGCCAGATGACCGGGTTTTAGATGGCCCGGGCAGACAAACCCAGGAAAGCTCTGATTAATTGTCATCTCGACCGCAGTGGAGAGATCTCAACCCACGGAACTTTAGTAGTATCAGGAAATTACAAGATTCCTCCACTTCGGTCGGAATGACAAACATCGGAATGACAAACATATATTGATCTGAGTTTCCTTAGAAAATATGTGTTAACTGCACGCTATAGCGCATATCGATGCCTTCCAGATTATTGTTCGGATTGCCACCAGGACCCGCATCCGGACAATCCACGGACTTAAAGTCACGTTTTGCCGCGTTTACCGTAATGCGGCTCTTTAAATGGTAATTGGTGCCAACGGTCAGGGTCTTGAATTCAAAATTAAAAGCACAAGGACCTGCCAGTTTCTCGGCATCGGTCAACCGATCATAGAAGTCATAACGCACGTCCAGCTCCCACGCAGTACTCGGGATATACCAGCCCAAGTCGATATAATAACCTGCCGATTCACCTTTACGGCCATCTGCTAATAACGGGCATACGTTATTCGGGTCGCCGGCAACACAACCGCCGGCACCAGTCGGTGCCGTCATGGTGAATGTCGGGTTATCCGGGCCCAGGAAAATCATGCCTTTACCTTGCAAGTATTCGGTTGTGACACGAAACAGGCCGTTGTTAAATTTAGTACCGATGCCATAACGCTTACGGCTGTATTCCTGTTTTCCACCTGGCTCATTGTCAGTGCCAGGACCACCTGCCCTGGGGGTATCCGGGTTATACAAGGTACGCTTGCCATCCTGCCCCCAGACAAAGAACTTCCAGCCCTGGCGGCGCGGGCCTTTACCGCCGAATATCCATTCGGTTGACAGGTAAAGATAGACGTCTTTATTTTTATCGTTGTCCCCTAAATTAACACCATTACCATTGCCGTACATGGCGGCATAAGTTGTGTCCCAGCTACCAAACTTGAAGGAATCAAATACCTGGACACCCACGTCACGAAAAGCACCGACAGGTTTATTAAAACCGTTGAAAGCCGTTTCATTATCGCCGTCTGTATAGGCAAAACCCGTTGTATTGTTCCGGTTAGGCGTCCATTGTTTATTCGGGAAGCGCTCCATCATCATTTGTTGGGCCACTTCAGTGAAGTTGATGTAATCAAATACATGAATGGCCTGGTAACCTTCTTCAAAGGTAGGCACCTTAAACGCACCCATGCGTACGCGCGCGCCTGGCACATGGTTTAGGGTAATGCTGGCATCGGTGAGTCGAACGACTCCACCAGTGTCGTGCGTTAAAAGGTTATTACCAAATTCTGCCAAAAAGAAATAATTTACATTACTGTCCAGCGGTAATCCGGCACCTCTGGCACCGAGACGAGCCCGTCGAATGTTAAAGCCTTCTTGTGTTTCAAAATTCGGACCAATAAGCTTGGGCGCAACCATCTCGAAATTATTACCAGGTGTGCCCACATATTTATTTTTTTTGCTGGTGTCTTTCTCGTAGACAGGTTGAATGAAACCCCAGACCTTAATTCGTGGCGCAGTGCCTGCAGGTTCAGTCCCCTGCAGCATGGTCCAGTTTGCCGCTTGCGTAGTCGCAACCACGCCTGCCATTAGTACCGCGTAAGCCAGGGCTAACGCTGTTTTTTTTATTACATACATTGAATGTCTCTCCTGAAAAATATTTTTATAATTATTTATAATTAAAATTAGTTCGAATTTATGGCCGTACCAGTGTGTAGCCTTTTTCCGTCAACTCAATAATGCGCGCGACACCCGCTTTCACTGGCACCGCTGATTCATTAAGCTCTGGCTCATACCCCAGGATTTTTGTCATCGCACGAGTGGTGTTTTGACAAGCAGAAAACTGAACGCCGTAGGTAGAAAGACTTTGCACACGGATACTATTAACATTGTCTTTGAATAACAGGCGTAACCCGGGGCCAAAGGCCACGATCTCAACCTTCACGTTATCAATGCCATAATGTTTAATAAGATTTTTGGCGACATTTAAAACCAGTGTCTGTTTTTTAGGGCTGCCATCGCTAATTTGCAGCACGATTTTCTTCTCAGCACTATTTATCCCCGCTGTCGCCAGCGCCGGGCTCGTGCTGAGTGCAATTGCCATCATCAATGTGACAAACGTTCCCATTAGTGATCGATACATTGTTTCCTCCTGTTTATGATTGAATAGTACTTATCGTCAACGCCCGTCGAATTTAGAATTATTATAAAATTATCGGCAGGTAATACCCGTGACTTGGAGTACAATGACGCACCAGATCACGCAATCGATCCATGTTTATTTCAAGAATAATGACCGGGTAAAATACTATGAAAATATTTGGAACGATTGCTGATGCTAGTGCGTCTGGGTAGGTTGGGAGGAAAAATATGAATCCTTTAGACTGGCTTTGTCGTACACGGCTTTATCGACAAAACCTCGGAGAACGACGCCGGAAACTGCACAGTATCGCGTTCTCGTGGTGTGGCGATAAAGTACTTGCCGACGATTTGACCCAGGAGGCCTTAACTCGTGCCTACAAAAACCTGGGGCAACTGCGAGAAAACTACGCAATGGAACGCTGGATTATAGATATCCTGACCAACTGTTGGCGCGACTACTTGCGTCGTCGAAAAAAACATGACGATTTTGATACTCTCGACGAGTTTGAAGAACTTGCACCGGAAGACGGTCAGGAGAAAGAAGAAATTGTAAGGCGTGTGCGGGCAGCAGTTGCCCGTTTGCCAAGAAATCAACGGGAAGTATTATCACTGGTTGATTTGGCAGGTTATACCTATCCGCAGGTAGCTGAAGCACTGGGGATACCACTGGGTACCGTCACCAGCAGGTTAGCACGGGCAAGAGATGGGTTAAGAAAACAATTAAGGGATTATTGTAATCATGCGGTATTAGCCCGACCGGTAACTTTACATCGGGTTATATAGGCTGACGACGTAACAATTTGCTTAAGATAATTTATTCTGAAAATAGTTTATTTTATGGAGAAGACTAACAATGACTACAGGATCTAAATATACCAGGGAAGAAATTTGCGCCTACATTGATGGCGAAATGACCGAGGAACATGCTGATCGCATAGAACAGGCTATGCTGCATAATGCCAGATTACGTGATGATATTAATGTAATGCGCGAAATCCGCGGCTTGTATCGCTCGGCGTACCGAAATACCGATACAAAAACCTCAATAGTAAAACGAATAAACCGGGCGTATAATTTACCTGCGTCGTTCCTGGCCATCGCTGCCAGTTTGCTCATTGTTGTGGGTTTGTCCGCAGGTTGGTTATTGCAGAGCCCTGCAATTATACAGCCGGCAACGTCCGATAATTTGAAGAGCTTTTATTCTCTGCAAGAGTTTGTCCATGCCAGCGTCAATGATAAAGCAACCAATGCGATTCTTCGCATTGAAAAAAATCCTGCCCAGTTAATTGCAACACTGGATGATATCGAGCAGCTCTTATTAAAATATGAGCAAAACAACAGAACATTAAATCTTGAAATAATTGTGCATTCTTCCGCGTTAAATATATTACGGGCCGACATTACACCGGCAGGTCAACGGATAAAGGACCTGATGACACGCTACGATAACTTAACTTTCCTGGCGTGCAATAAAACCATTCGTCGCTTAAAAGAAGACAAAGGCGTTGAGGTAACATTATTGCCCGGGGTCGAGGTCGTGCCCTCAGCACTGGAGCAGGTGCTTAAGCGGATTCAGGAAAAGTGGGTGTACGTTGACGTTTAAAAGCGTACCAATAAACATCAAGCGCAAAGCGCTTTAATTTATCGTGCGAAAAAATATAAAAACCCGGCAAAATAAAAACCCGCCAGAATAAAAACCCCCTATACGGGGGTGGATAACTGAAATGGTGGGCCGTGTAGGGATCGAACCTACGACCCGCGGATTAAGAGTCCGCTGCTCTACCAACTGAGCTAACGGCCCATTTCTAAATGGATGGTACCTGTAAAATGGGGTGAACGAAGGGACTTGAACCCTCGACGACCGGAATCACAATCCGGGGCTCTACCAACTGAGCTACGCTCACCATAATTCAATGCAGTTTATACTGTTTCCTTATATAGATACCACAGTCATACAATAAAATCTGTTAGATGGCGCGCCCGGCAGGATTCGAACCTGCTACCCTCGGCTTAGAAGGCCGATGCTCTATCCAAATGAGCTACGGGCGCTAAACTACTTGAAAATAGTGCAATGTCTTATCCGGGCATTTAACCTGATGATCAACTGAGTAGTATCTCAAGAAAATGGTCGGGGTAGAGAGATTCGAACTCCCGACATCCTGCTCCCAAAGCAGGCGCGCTACCAGACTGCGCTATACCCCGAATACTTGCCTAAAAACTAATGTCCTTGCCTGGTATTTCGCAAGGGCGTGAAATATACGTTGCTGAAAGTGTAAACGCAACGCTCAAACACCAGCAAAATGCCCGTTTAATGCCTTGGCCTAAACACCTGACCCATGCCATTATGCGGCGTCCCGTGTCTAGACCGATGGAAATACTAAAATCATGCCAGCCAACATAATCGACGGTAAAAAAATTGCCGCGCAATTACGAGAATCTATTGCCACCAGTGTTGCAGGCAGGCTCGAAGCTGGCAAACGGGTGCCAGGCCTGGCCGTTATTGTGGTGGGCAGCGATCCAGCTTCCGAGATTTATGTGCGCAATAAACGCAAGGCTTGCAAGCAGGTGAACTTTAAGTCGGTGTCACACGATTTGACTGAAGATACCCCGCAAGCCACCTTACTGGCCCTGATTGATGAGCTGAATACTGACCCGACAATTGATGGCATTCTCGTACAATTACCCCTGCCCCGACACATTGATCCGCAAACAGTGATAGAGCGTATTAGCCCCGACAAAGATGTTGATGGCTTTCATCCTTATAATGTCGGCCGATTGGTGCTGCGCATGCCCCTGCTTCGTCCCTGCACCCCGTATGGCATTATGCATTTGCTTGAAAGTACCGGCGAAACCATACGCGGTAAAGATGCAGTGGTGGTTGGCGCCTCAAATATCGTTGGCCGTCCCATGTCACTTGAATTACTCCTGGCCGGTTGCACTGTGACGACTTGCCACCGGTTTACAACAGACTTACCGGCCAAGGTTGGCCAGGGCGATATTGTGGTGGTAGGTGTTGGTAAGGCTGAGATCGTTAGCGGCGACTGGATAAAATCCGGCGCCATTGTAATTGATGTCGGCATGAATCGTTTAACCGACGGCCAGTTGGTGGGTGATGTTGATTATGCCAGCGCCCAAAAAAGAGCTTCGTGGATTACGCCCGTACCAGGCGGTGTTGGCCCCATGACAGTCGCTACCTTACTACTTAATACACTTGAGGCAATTGAACGGTCAGATCTGAAATAGTGGCGAGTTACTAGTTCCTGGGTAGTTATGAACCATTACCAATCCGGGCGCCAAGCTCCCGTGGCCTGGTTGGCAATTGTCGTGGTCTTGCCGTGTTGACATCATGGGTGCTGTCTTTGTTGGCGATACTCGATAAAACTGTAATGAGCTCGGATACAATATAGGTAGATATAATACTGGCCACCGCGATGAGCAGTCCTTTCAGGATTATTTCTATACCGCCAATAAAACTGGCGTCGCCAATGGTAGGGAAAAACTGTGCCAGGGGACCCAGTATGACGCCGGCCTTCAGACCAGTGAACCAGACAAATATGCCGCTGCCGAGTGCGACAAGGGCGACAAAACCGGCATAGGCCTCACCCAGTAACTTTAATAATATTGCACTCATGGGAAGCATGAAGTTTTCTTTTGGTTGTAACCGGGCAATGTCCCGGGCCCGAATAACACTGACATGGACAATCGCGTATACGCCAAGGATATAAAGCAACTGAAACATAATGCCGCCAAAAATAGCGCTTATTGTAGGCAGCTCAAAAATCATTTTACCGGCACTAAAAAAAACTGCCAGGCTGGCTAAAATTGTCAGGGCAGCACAGCCTCGCAAGACCATGGGCACTGCTTTATACATAAATGCCGCGTCGCCCAGGCACCGCAATAAAGGCCGCATGAACAAATAATCTTCCCATGGGCGATCTGACGCGCCCGCTAGTGCATCTAGCTGGTCAGACCGCTTTTGCTGATATTGTTCCTGGACAGGGTTGCGCATAAAATAATAAATAACGATATAATTAAACTGTGACTATGATTATTACCTAATTCCTGGTTTATTAAAATGCCTTGTTTATCGACCAATATGCCTTTCGTCGGAAAATTACCCTATGAAACAATACCTTGAGCTACTAAAAACTATTAAAGACACGGGTGCCAGCAAGGGTGACAGGACCGGCACTGGCACCTTGAGTATATTTGGTCACCAGTCACGTTATGACCTGGCGGCAGGATTTCCGGCCCTGACCACCAAAAAGCTGCACATGAAATCCATAATTCACGAGTTGCTCTGGTTTTTAAGCGGAGATACCAACATCAACTACCTGAAAACAAACGGTGTCAAAATCTGGGATGCCTGGGCAGATGAAAAAGGAAATCTCGGCCCTGTTTATGGTGCCCAGTGGCGTCGCTGGCAAAAATCCGATGGCAGCCACGTTGATCAAATCAGCCAGGTTGTGAGACAACTAAAAGAAACACCGGACTCGAGGAGAATTATTGTCAGTGCCTGGAATGTCGGTGAGCTTGAGAAAATGAAATTACCGCCTTGCCATGCATTTTTCCAGTTTTACGTGGCTAATAACAAATTGTCATGTCAACTTTATCAAAGAAGCGCCGATATTTTTCTCGGAGTGCCATTTAATATTGCTTCTTATGCCTTGCTCACCATGATGATGGCACAAGTCACCGGTTACCAGTTAGGCGATTTCATCCATACGTTAGGTGATGCCCATTTGTACAGTAATCATATTGAGCAGGCCGATATTCAGCTAGCAAGAGAACCAAAAGCCCTGCCTACAATGAAAATTAATACTTCGGTTTCTTCAATTTTTGATTTTACCTATGATGATTTTGAGCTCACTAACTACGCACCCCTGCCGAGCATCAAGGCACCTGTGGCCGTTTAAGTACGCCCTGTTTCAAGCCTGGATTATTTAAAATAAACAATGCGCCGACTATCAATCATTGCAGCGATCGCAAACAATGGTGTTATCGGCAAAGACAACACCCTGCCCTGGCACCTGCCTGCCGACATGGCTTTTTTTAAAAAAACCACCACTGGCCACACAATCGTCATGGGCAGAAAAAACTACCAGGACATTAGCCGGCCCCTGCCAAACAGACGTAACATCGTATTGTCTCGTAATCCAGAGTTTAAGGCCGAGGGCTGTGAAGTTGTCAATTCATTTGATGAGATGCTGGCAATAACCAATGATCACGAGGAAGTATTTATTATTGGCGGTGCCGGATTATATGCAACCGCACTGGCTATTGCCTCAAGAATGTTAATAACAAAAATTTCTGCAGAAATAGAAGGTGATGTTTACTTCCCGGAAATAAGCTGGCATGACTGGCATGAAATTTCCCGCGAACAACACGATGCAGATGAAAAAAATAAATACGCTTTTGAAATTGTGGAGTACAAAAGAAAATGACAATAAGACAGCTTGTCCTGCCCATTTTGTTTCTTTTATTGATCCCGTTGCCTGTGTCCGCGGTGTCAGTACCGCCAATCGTCAGTCCTCAGTGGCTGGTTAAACAACTGGGCCAACCGGGCCTCAGGATAATCGAGATATCAGATTTTGCTGCCCATGGTTTTGGTGGCAACATCCCTGGCAGCGTCCATGCAACCAAGAGCGACTGGCGTTACGTCGCTGATGATGGCGCCCTGGTTCACTTTGCTCCTCAAAAGCTACAGAAAATTATTCGTGGTCTTGGTGTTAATAACGGCGATGGCGTTGTGATTTACTACAAGGGCCAAAATACTGATGAAATTCTCGGCGCCTTTTACCTGGGCTGGTTGTTTCATTTGCTTGGGTATACCAATGTCGGCATCCTGGATGAAGGCTGGCATGGCTGGTTAAAGGCTCGTGGACCTGTCGGAGATTCACTGTCAGCATCGAAAACAGGTAACTTCGAGGCTCGCCCACTCCCCGCTCTCGAGATATCAACAACCGAGCTGAACCAGATACGGAAATACTACCTGCTCGTCGACGGCAGGCCCGCCACCCATTTCGCGGGTAAGGACAAGTTTCCGTCGAACCCGAAATATGGCCGTATTCCCGGCAGCGTTAGTCAGCCATGGCAGGACTATATGCGTAAAAATGCCAAGGGGATGTGGTATGCAAAAGCCCCCAAAATACCGCCACTACTGAAACGACTAAATATTAATCGGGATCGACCAATACTGCTCACTTGTTTTGGCGGCACCGGCTCGGCTTTTAATTATATTATGTTTTATGCTGCTGGTTTTAAAAATCTGCGCGTGGACGATGCCGGGCTCAGACGCTGGAACAAGCGTGACCTTGCCCTGGAAAACCCTGGTGCAAAAAAATAATGATTTTAGAGCAGGAAAAGATTGTTGCTGTGGATTAAGAGCGGAATATTGCTTGAGTACTGGTTGCCCAGTTAAGCGATCTGGCTCATAAGGTCAGCCGCTTGTTTCTTCTGATCGTCGTTACCTTCAGCCAGTACTTCGTCAAGAATACTACGGGCACCCTCTGCATCACCCATGTCAATATAGGCCCGGGCTAAATCTAGCTTGGTAGCAGTCTCATCCCATTGTTCTTGTTCACCGCCACCTTCAGCAACAGCGACCTCGCTGTCTTCAGATTCCATCATATCAAGACTGCTATCGCCAGATGAGTCAGCTTCTGAAGTATCAGTTTCAAAGGCCAACCCACTATCATCTGCACTTTCAGAAGCTAGTTCAGAATCACCTGAGCCATCGGCCGTATCCACATCCCACTGAATATTTTCATCACCGGCACTCTCTTCGCTCGCAGCAGAATCATCAAGACCAAAATCCAGGCTGCTACTGTCATCGTCTGTGGACGTTGAATCGCCCATACTAAAATCGAGACTACTACTGTCGTCGTCTGCGGTAGCCGTCTCGCCCATGTTGAGATCAAGACCAGCACCATCATCTGCATCTTCTGTGGTATCACTCATATTGAAATCGAGACTACTGCTTTCATCATCAGCAGGTGTAGTGGCTGCGTCTTCTCCCATAGACAAGCTGAAGTCCATGTCACCGGCATCATCCGTTGCCGGGCTTTCTGTAGCAGGTGCTGTGTCATCTACGCCTATATCAAGGCTGCCATCCATTGAAAAGTCCATGGCATTGCCCTTAATTGTTTCATCGGGACTTGTATCCGAGAAAACGTCTCCATCAGTCATTTCTGTTGGGGAGTCAAACGCACCAGAATCATCAAGTCCTACATGCGTTGTTTCTCCGGTATCCATGCCGCCAGGCGGGACTGTATCGCTGGTATTAGCCATACCTGCTGCGCCCTCGCCTCCAAACATTGGATTAGACGGGTTGAGCTTGGCACCCATAGCCGCAACCCTGTCCCAGAGGTCGCCACCCCTGCCTTCTAATGCCGCGTATAACTCTTCTGCGACTGTTTCAAAGGCTGACGTATCATTTCTCTGCGAGTAAACCTCTAATAACTTTTCTCTTAATTCATGACGCGCAGGTTCTTTAATAATGGCATCTTTAAGTATTTCCTCAGCTTGCTCGTCACGACCGTAGGCCAGGTAAACTTCTGCCTCTGCTACCGGATCGACTTCGTCAGTGCTGACATTACCCATGCCACCCTGGCTAAAATCACTGAGGAACGAGGTGTCGCCACTCTCACTTTGTTCACCGGAGTCCATGGACAAGGTGCCTTCACTATCGATCTGGGAATTGAGAATGCTTTCTTCAAACTCTATATTTGCACTTCTTCTGCGACGGACGATCATTAACCCAGCAACAAGGGCAAACACGGCGAGAACCCCACCAACAATTGGTAACAGTGAGCTGCCTGACACCATTTCAATTATTTCATCAAGAAACCCTTTTTGGGGAGGTGAGGGCACTGTCGGGGTGACTGGTTTTGTCTGACCCTGAGATGCATCAGTACTACCAGCAGCAGCACTATCGTCGGGCTGGGCTTGTTGACCGGGCTGCCCCTGGGCCAGGTTTTGATTTTCCAATTCTAATAATCGTTTCTGTGTATCTAATTGTTCGGAAACACTGCCGGCACGTTTTTCAGCATCGGCATTGGCAAGGTCAGCTGAACTCAAAGATTCTTCTAGCGTGGCAACCTTGTCGGCCAGTGCCGCTTTTTCACTGGCACTTTGTTGGTCGCGAGACTCGCTATCAGGTACGGCCTTATCCTGCTGGGTTGTTTCCTTATCCTGTTTCGAACGAACAATTTTTAACAAGTCTTCAGCCGGCATGCCCTCTGAAGGCTTGGGTGTGATATCTGAGGCTTCTTTTCCTGTTGCAGTCGTTTTTGAATCTGTTTTTCCTGCGCTAGCTGTTTCTGTCTTACCAGCCAGGGCCTGTTCAGTGTCATTGGTAATGATGCTGGCGGTTTCTTCTTCCGTCGTGATGGGTGTCAGCTCATCTGGCTGCCCACCACTAAGAATCGCCTGCGCACTATCGCCGCCAGATCCCGCGGATTCATCTGCGCCGCCTGCTTCCATTGAAATGCCTAAATCTTCATCCATTTGCAATGTGTTCTGGGCGCCGGCCATCCTGAGTTTATATTCTTGCCAAACACTGTACTGGGCCAAAAATTCTTTACGGGCGGCTGCGGGTCCGGCGGTAGATATTTGACCAGTTTCGGGAATAGTTAATATTTTACCGGCTTTCAGGTTGTTCACGTTGTCATCAAAGAATGCACGCTGGTTATTCCTGAAAATAGCCATTGCTACTTGCTCAATGCTGACCGACTCATCAGGTCGCGCCTGTTTAGCGATCTGCCACAGGGTATCTCCCCTGACCACTTTGTAATCTCCCGATAGTAAATCTTCGCCACTACCTGTTGGCCCAAATAAACCATCTCCACCTGCAACCGTATCCGCGTTCCCAGGTTCTGAATCAAAGCCTGGCTCCAGGCCCAGTTCAGGCTCAAGAGCAAGTTCATTCTCAACAGGCCTTATTTGCTGATCATCTTGCAGTTCTTCAACAATTGGTTGTTCTGGTGCAATCTCATCTTCAGGCCAGCCAGACGCGCTAATCTTGGGGCCAGATGAATCACCACCTGGGCCAAATTGTTCTGATTTACCAATGGCCGGGGTACCCTCTGTGCCAGTCTCAGGCTCAAGTATTACTTCATTTCCAGACTCTAAATCTGGCAAAGGTCCGGTGCCAATTTCCAGCGGTAATGGTTCGGGTGCTGACTCGGCCGCAAACTCTGTTTTTGCTGCCTGGCTATCCTGTGGGCTAACAATGGGCTCAATTGGCGGCGCTAGTTCGGGTTCTTTTGTTTCGGGTATGAATACGGGCTCTGGCTGGGCCTGGGCAACTTGTGTCTCTACCGGGGTTTCTACTGATTCAGAGACTGCCGCGGTTCTTGGTGCATCAATCGATGCAGGTTTGCCGGTAGCCAGGTAAGGCGGGTCAATGAGTGCGGTATATTCACGAATGAGGCGACCACCTGCCCATTGCAAATGGATCAGCACATGTAAAAAAGGTTCTCGAAATGGTTCATCCGTTCTTATCTGTAAGAAGTAACGACCGTCTACACGTTTAGCGACTGTAAATTTTAAAGCCCTCAGGCTATTCGCGCGATCAATGCCCGCGGCTGCAAAATCAGAGCGTGAAGCCAGCCTGACATCCAGTTTTCGTCTCTCGGCTGAGTTCAAGGAGGTAAATGGAATCTCACCATTCAAGGGTTCGTCGAGTGCAGAGTTAACCTTTAATTGGCCAAGGCCAATGGCATAAGTCAAAGATGGCAGCCATGCCAAAAGGCCGATCATCAGACCGGCTGAAAAATTCTTGAGTTTGCGCTTCGTCACCCCAGTTACACCTGGATCGATTCTAGAGTCATCATGTAAGAATCACATTATTAAAATACTATTAAAGTCTAGGAGTTACGTAATGATTGTAGTAATACTCTTTACAAATCACAAGTAAATATATCTGTTAAATGGCTTTTTCCCAAAAAAACCCAATATTTTAGGTATTTATTAGTACACTATTAGCGCTCTTTCCTATTATAGCCGCTCAATTCAGGGCGCAAGCTGTCCTGCCTCAAAGCGCGTTTTGCCCAGGTTTTCTGGCCCCATGAAGGAGGTTTTAGTGTTTGATTTTATTGCGGATTTTTCCGAATTGACAACAAAATATCGCCGCCAATGTTGCGCTCAGGCACCGAACCAGTCGCGCGATATATATGTGAATGATTTTTAGCCAAGCTCAATATCGCTCTGACATATAAGCACTAAACCATAGCGATAGCGCGTCATTAGCTTGCTAACAAAATTCTTAAGACACGTCGTAGTGGTTCGGCCGCGCCCCAAAGCAACTGGTCTCCCACGGTAAAGGCACCGAGATAATCAGCGCCCATAGCCAGTTTGCGCAATCGGCCAACGGGTACCTGTAATGTACCGGTCACGGCAGCCGGGGTGAGCTTCCGGGCACTGGCCGCCGGGTCATTGCTGACGACCTCAACCCAGTCATTGGCATTGGCCAGGATATCTTCGATGTCGGGTAGCGGGACATCTTTTTTGAGCTTGATCGTCATGGCCTGGCTATGACTGCGCATAGCACCAATGCGAACACAAATCCCGTCAATGGCAACGGGCTGATTTTCCAGGCCAAGTATTTTATTAGTTTCGGCCTGGGCCTTCCATTCTTCACGACTTTGACCAGAGTCCAGTTTACTGTCAATCCAGGGAATCAGGCTGCCAGCAAGTGGTACGCCAAAATGATCCACGGGAAATGTGTCGCCACGCATGGTCTCGGTCACTTTTTTATCAATATCCAGGATGGCGCTGGCAGGATCATCGAGTTTGTCGGCCACACAATCTCGCAAACTGCCCATTTGCTGAATGAGCTCACGCATATTTCGGGCGCCCGAACCTGAAGCCGCCTGGTAAGTCATGGGCGCGACCCACTCAACCAGGTTTTCCCTGAACAGGCCGCCAATAGCCATGAGCATTAAACTGACCGTGCAATTGCCGCCGATAAAATCTTTGGTGCCACTTGCAATGGCTTGCTCAATAACGGACAGGTTGACTGGATCAAGCACAATGACGCTGTTTTTCTCCATGCGTAAAGTTGACGCAGCATCAATCCAGTATCCCGCCCAACCGGCCGTACGAAGTGCCGGGTACATTTCCTTTGTGTAATCGCCGCCCTGGCATGAAACAATCATGTCCATGGATTTTAGAGAACTTAACTCCCTGGCATCTTTCAGTGCAGGCACCTCTCTGCCAATGTCAGGACCGGCTGCACCCACTTGCGAGGTACTAAAAAAGACTGGCTCAAATTCAGCAAAATCATTTTCTGCTTGCATGCGTTGCATCAACACGGAACCCACCATGCCGCGCCAACCGATTAGACCCACTCGTTTCACTTTTGTGCCTCTTTGAAATTCTTTAAGTAAAATAGATTATAAAATAATTATTGACAGGGCCGCTCCTGCGCGTCCTCGGCAACTGCTCCATGCGTTGCTCTACCTCCTGCGTCCATGCAGTCGTGCACCCGCGGCATTTGTACACTCCTATACTTCAGATTAACAAGATTGACTGGATTTTTAAGAATGCTTTTTTTTAATTCCGTTAATCCTGTCAATCCCTTCTAAATATTTTGACTTTTCATTCCCAGTTCCTGGCATCAACAATAGGCTATTAAATTTTTCCATAATATCAACTCTAATTCAAAAACAAAGACTGGACAGGATTAACAGGATTTACGGGATGAAAATCAAAAGACATCTTTGTTTTAATCTTGTCAATCTTGTCCATTAGTTTTTATCATTATCTCATAGCGCTAGTCACGGCATCACCCATTTGGGCCGTGCCCACTTCCGTCATGCCGGCACTCATGATATCCCGGGTACGAAGACCCTGATCCAGCACCTGTAGCACGGCGTTTTCAATCATCTCGGCCAGGGCCAGCTCATTGAGCGTATAACGCAACATCATTGCCACCGATAAAATCGTTGCCAACGGGTTGGCCAGGCCTTGGCCGGCAATATCCGGCGCTGAACCGTGGATAGGCTCGTACATGCCCTTGCCATTTTTATCCAGGGAAGCCGACGGCAACATGCCGATGGAACCGGTTAACATGGCTGCACAATCAGAAAGTATATCGCCAAACATATTGGTGGTAACAATGACATCAAACTGTTTTGGCGCCCGCACCAATTGCATGGCAGCATTATCCACATACATGTGCTCCAGGGTAACCTCTGGATAGTCACTGGCAATGCCTGTCACCACGTCACGCCACAGTCGCGTGGACTCAAGCACATTGGCTTTATCAACAGAACATAATCGTTTATTGCGCTTCATGGCGATCTCAAAGGCTGAGCGGGCAATGCGTTCAATTTCGGATTCCGAATAAACCAGGGTGTTGTAGGCCTGCTTCTCACCACTATCGAGCTCACGGACACCCCGGGGTTCACCAAAATAAATGCCGCCGGTTAGCTCGCGGACAATCATAATATCGAGCCCGGATACCACCTCTGGTTTTAAGGTCGAGGCATCGGCCAATTGCGGATACAAAACCGCCGGCCGTAAATTTGAGAATAGTTTTAATTCGGCCCGTAATCCCAATAGTGCCTTTTCGGCTCTAAATGCAGGCTCTAACCCATCCCATTTTGGCCCGCCTACCGCCCCCAACAAAACTGCGTCTGCTGATTGGGCCAATGCCAGTGTTGCGTCGGGCAAGGGTTTGCCGGTTTCATCATAAGCAGTGCCGCCGACATCCGCGTGCTCCAGCACAGCATCAAGACCAAAATCAGATCGTAGCTTATCAAGCAGCTTGACGGCCTCGGTGATAATTTCCGGGCCAATACCATCACCCGGCAAAATACATATTTTTTTAGTCATTTCTATATTCACTATATTTAAAAAATAATTTTGCCGCTCCTGCGCGTCCTCGGCAACTGCTCCATGCGTTGCTCTACCTCCTGCGTCCATGCAGTCGTGCACCCGCGGCATTTGTACACTCCTGTACTTCAGATTAACAAGATTGACTGGATTTTTTGAGAATGCTTATTCTTTTTTATCCCGTTAATCTTGTCAATCCCGTCTAAATATTTTGACTTTTTATTACCAGTCCCTTGGATCAATAATAGGCGATTAAATTTTTCCATAATATCAACTCTAATTCAAAAATAAATAACGGACATGATTAACAGGATTTACGGGATTTTATAAACCAAAAGAAATATTTTTAATCCTGTACATCCTGTTAATCCTGTCCAATAGATTTTCAATTATTTTCAAACAACCACGGCGCTTGTTGTCTGTGTTTATTTTCATATTCTTTAATCTGCTTAACGTGGTCTAGTGTTAAAGCAATATCATCCAGGCCATTTAACAGGCAATGTTTACGAAACCCGTCAATCTCAAAACTGATTGTTTCGCCACCAGGTAACATTATGCGTTGTTGTTGCAAATCGACCTGCAACTGGTAACCCGTCTCTTGAGACTGCTGAAACAGCTTTTGCACGACTTGCTCAGGCAATTTAATCGGCAATATGCCATTTTTAAAACAATTATTATAAAAAATATCTGCAAAACCGGGTGCGATAATGACTCGAAACCCGTAATCAAGCAAAGCCCAGGGTGCGTGTTCCCGGGAGGAACCACAACCAAAATTATCCCGGGCCAATAAAATACTGGCCCCCTGGTAACGCGCCTGGTTCAGGATAAAATCCGGGTTTAACTGGCGCTTGCTGTTATCCATGCCCGGCTCGCCATGATCAAGATAACGCCATTGATCAAAGAGATTTGGCCCAAAACCGCTGCGCTTAATAGATTTCAGGAATTGCTTGGGAATAATGGCGTCGGTGTCCACATTGGCCCGATCCAGCGGTAAGACAATGCCAGACATACTCGTAAATTTTTCCATAATATCAACTCTAATTCAAAAACAAAGACTGGACAGGATTAACATGATTGACTGGATTTTTTGAGCATGATTTTTCTTTTTTAATCCCGTTAATCCTGTCAATCCCGTCTAAAGATTTTGACTTTTCATTACCAGTCCCTGGCATCAACAAAATGTCCGGCAATGGCTGCTGCTGCTGCCATGGCCGGGCTGACTAAATGGGTGCGACCGCCTCGCCCCTGGCGACCTTCAAAATTTCGATTGGAGGTGGAGGCGCAACGTTCTCCCGGCTCCAGCCGATCCGCATTCATGGCCAGGCACATGGAACATCCCGGGTCGCGCCATTCAAAACCCGCTGCCATAAAAACCTGGTCCAAACCTTCAGCCTCGGCTTGCGCTTTGACCAGGCCAGAACCGGGCACCACCATGGCCAGTTTTATATTACTCGCCACCTGCCGTCCTTTTGCGATAACTGCTGCTGCCCGCATATCCTCGATTCTGGAATTGGTGCACGATCCAATAAATACCTTGTCGAGTTGAATATCTGTTATGGCCTGAGATGGCTTGAGATCCATGTAACCCAGCGCTTGTTTGATCGCCTCGCGCTTAACCGGGTCTTTTTCTGCCGACGGGTCAGGCACATTGCCATTAATTGAAACCACCATTTCCGGGGAAGTGCCCCAGGTGACTTGCGGTAAAATACCCGCGCCCTCTATTTCTATTGTTTCATCAAACCGGGCATCAACATCACTTGTTAAGACCTGCCACGAAACTACCGCCTGCTCCCATAAGTCACCGGTTGGGGCAAAGGGTCGTCCCTTTATATAGTCAATGGTCTTGTCGTCAACCGCGATCAAGCCTGCCCGGGCACCAGCCTCAATAGTCATATTACAAATCGTCATACGCCCTTCAACCGAGAGATCAGTAATGGCCTCACCGGCAAACTCGATGGTGTAACCGGTGCCGCCTGCAGTGCCAATGCGACCAATAATAGCGAGCACGATATCCTTGGCGGTCACGCCTGCCCCCGCCTGGCCATTTATTTTGATGAGCATGGATTTTGATTTCTGTTGGATCAGGCACTGGGTTGCCAAAACATGCTCCACCTCGGATGTACCAATACCGAAGGCCAGTGCCCCCAGGGCACCATGGGTAGAAGTATGGGAATCACCGCAAACCAGGGTCATGCCCGGTAAAGTTGCCCCCTGCTCCGGGCCAATCACGTGGACAATGCCCTGGCGACGATCGTTCATCTGGAACTCGGTAATGCCAAACTCGGCACAGTTTTGATCCAGGGTCTCAACCTGTAAGCGCGAAACCGGGTCAGCAATGCCTTGATCTCGCTGGGTCGTGGGCACATTGTGATCGGCAACGGCTAAATTCGTATCGAGCCGCCAGGGTTTACGGCCGGCCAGCCTGAGCCCTTCAAATGCCTGGGGCGAGGTCACCTCGTGGATCAGGTGTCGGTCAATATAGAGCAAACAGGCGCCATGCTCGTCCTGACGGACGACATGGCTGTCCCAGAGTTTGTCATAGAGCGTTTTACCTGCCATTTGTTAGTCCTGTTTAATACTTGTGTTGTCCATAATAGTGGCTAGATTACTGCAAGTTTATTAATAACTCCAATTCATATTAATTATAATGTATATTCCTTTTTGGAATAACTAGTTTGGAGCCAAGCCATGGATATTACCGACCTGGAAACCTTTTTGGCGGTCACTGATCTGGATTCATTTTCCAGGGCAGCCGAGCAAATGCATGTGACCCAACCGGCTATCAGCAAACGCATCGCCGCCCTTGAAAGCGAGATGGGCACCCGCTTATTCGATCGTATTGGTCGCAAAATCACCCTCACCGAGGCAGGCCAGACACTGGCCAAGCGGGGCAGATCAATACTGCTGGAACTGGCGGATATCAAGACCAGCATTAGCAATCTGGGCGCAACCATCAGTGGTCCCTTGCTCATTGCCACCAGTCACCATATCGGCCTGCACAGGTTACCGGCCGCTCTGCGCCACCTTAATCAAAATCATCCCGACATTGAGCTGGACCTGAAATTCATGGATTCAGAACAGGCATGCCAAGCCGTTGCCCGTGGCGACATAGAATTGGCCATTGTCACCCTGCCAGAACAGGCAAACAAGGACCTGGTCATGCAGACCGTCTGGCATGATGTGCTCAAAATTGTCGTGGCGCCAGACCACCCACTGGCACAAGCGGGTGTCAGCACAAAAAAAGCGTTGCTGGCTTATGCCGCCATTTTACCGGGGCCGGGCACAGTCACCCGTGAAATTATTTTAAAGGTATTTGGTGATCATGCCAAACAAATCGATGTTGCTATCGCCACTAACTACCTGGAAGTATTAAAAATGTTGACCACCGTCGGGCTTGGCTGGACGGCCCTGCCTGAAACCATGATTGACCATAGCCTCAAAGTGGTCCAAATTAAGG
>QIGL01000053.1 GCA_003228915.1 Acidiferrobacteraceae bacterium | reverse complement strand
ACTGGCAAAAAGGCAAACCCTATTCACTGGAAGATATGGCCGCTGACGCCCTGGCCGTTTTGGATGCCAACGGCGTCCGGCGCGCCCACGTGATTGGTACTTCCATGGGCGGCATGATTGGCCAGCGTCTTGCCCTTAGCCATGGTGAGCGCGTGTTATCACTGGTGTCTATGTCTACATCAGGTTATATGCTGGATCCGGAACTTACCAAATATTCGAAAGATTTCAGTCTTGCCTTCATTCGCCTGCTATTAAAGTATGGCATCACTGGCTCAGAGACCGGTCAAATCAAGATGTGGCTGGGCCTAATCGGTATGATGGTGAACGACCGCCTGCAAGAGAAAGACGTCCGGGATGTGTCTGCCCTGGTTTTGTATGAACTACGCAAGCGCCGTGGTTTTAACCAGGACGCCATGGCCCAACATTTTGCCGCCATGACGGTATCAGGATCAAGACTTGAGGAATTAAAAAACATCAAAGTTCCGGTATTGGTTATTCATGGAACTGCCGATGCCGTTTTAAACGTCGCCCATGCAAAAAAATACGCACCACTGATCCCCGGTGCCCAAACCCTGTGGCTGCAAGGGGCGGGCCATATTATCAGAGAAAAACAGTTGCCCGTAATGATGGATGCTATATTGAAGTTATTCGAATCAATTGATCAATAATCCATAACTAATAACTGGTATCGCTTGTCGCTAGCCCCTTAAACTCTTATAATGATTAATCATTTTAGTGATGACAAATAACTGTTAATAAATGAATTTAAGGGAGAAATTAATGATTAGTCGTTTTTTGGTTATAGTGTTACTGGCGTCAATGGGTTCACTTTCATTCGCTGACGAGGTTGAGCATGAGGATGAATCATCAGAGTGTCGGGAGGGCGCTAAACCAATTTTGTCGGTGGCAGATTTTAATGGTGATGGCATTGTTACCGAATCAGATATTGCAGAACTGGCAAGGGCAGTTAACGTCGGGCAATACTATGCTTTTTATGATCGTGATGCTGATGGTAAGTTATCTGAGCATGATGTCGAGGAAGCAACCCATGATATCGGCAAGGAAAGTAAAACCATTGATCAGGAAATTGTTGCCATGTTCAGTCGTTTCAAACACTTTCAAACAGTCACCAGTACCACAGAATTAGTGCAGCTGGGTTTTCAACAGGGAACTGCAGCAATGCAAGGCCATGGCGTTCACTGGTTAAGCATGGGGGGTGTGTTATCAACCCAGGGATTAAAGCCCGCTGACTTTTATGCCGCAGAAGGTCTTAATGTTCCCAGCTCCGGCGATTCGGTTAAAGCCATGTTCTGGGGTAATCCATCGCAACCGTTGTTTAATGATGCGTTGGCACCCAGCGGCCTGAGTTCACTGGACTATCCTGTGCCGGGCGGTGCTTGGGAGCATGAACGAGTACAGGCATTTAGTATTCCTGCACCACAATTTACCTCAAGCGAGGATGAATTCTGGCATCCCCATGCCGGGTTGTGTGTCACCGTCCAGGCCAGGGGTACCGGCCCTGAGTTTGTGCTGGATCAACACACTTCATTTGCCGAATGTCAGGCGACACCATCCCTGGCCAAGACGGGCGTCATTTACCCCAATGCCTGGATGAATTTCTGGATGTTGCACACGTGGTTGTTTGATTTGAACCCGGCAGGTTTTTTTGGCGGCGTTCATCCCTGTGTGGATCCTGATGCGCCCAATGAAGTTGTTTTTAACGGTGGTCGCGAAGTGCCATCGTTTTTTCAGAAGAAACCAAAACATAAAAGCGATAAAAGCCATTAAGGCGAGTAAATAATAAGCACTAATTATAAAGGCCAGTAGTTATGCTGGCCTTTATTTTTATGTCATTTTTAAATAAAGTGCTCAGCCTATGCCGAAAGTACAGAATATATCAAATAGGTTAGGGGTGATTGAACGAATCATTTCTTTTCCTGGTTTTTACAGGGTGGTGATACCTGGGATTCTGCTAATCGTGTTAGCTGCTTGTGAGCAGAAAACACAGGAATTGGATAAACCAACTGAACAACGCACAGACTACTCACCAGAAGAATTTGGTATCGGTCGCCGCCATACCCCTGACCGTGCCTGTAATCGCGAGATCGACAGCTTACTTAATAGTATACGCCTCTGTTACCAGGCTAGCGGGACATCAAAAAAATGTGACCGTGTGCAGCAGCAGAACAATAACAAAATAAAAAAACTCAAACATTCGGTACGTTGTTCACGTTAGATAATAACGTGCCCTGGATACAATTTGTAAAGGCGCATTAAATTAATATATCAATACAACCCGGTGCTGCAACTTCATTTAGCCAGTCATGAGCTGGTTATTCGTGACATTGTTGTCCGCCTTTAGCCTGGCCAGCGCCGATGCCGTAACAAAAAAATATCTTTCGACTTATCGTGCCGATGCCATGGTGGTGATTCGTTTCACCATGCCGGGTTTGTTATTACTACCACTACTTGTTTACATTGGTTTGCCCGATTTGCCGTTGGAATTTTGGGGTTGGGTGGCGATGGTGATGCCCCTGGAAATAATTGCCATGTTACTTTATTCACAGGCGATACGAGACAGCTCGCTGGCATTAACTTTGCCATACCTGGCCTTTACGCCCATTTTTAACGTGTTGACCGGTTACCTGGTTCTCGGTGAACAGGTGGCGGGCCCGGGTCTGGCGGGTATTTTTCTGGTTGTTGTCGGAGCCTGGTTGTTGAATATCAAACATGCCCGGGGCGAAAAGTATTTTGATGTGTTCGCGCCTTTTCTAGCTATTGTTCGTGAACGGGGTTCCAGGCTAATGCTGATCGTGGCCATAATTTATAGCGTGACCTCGGTGTTAGGTAAAGCGGCATTGAGTTACACCACGCCATTATTTTTCGGGACGTTTTATTACGTTTTTCTAGGGGCGGCGATTTTCATTATATTTATAATACGAGGCGGTAACCCGGTTAAATTATTATCAAATAATATCAAACCGCATTTGTTGATTGGAATTTTAATGGCAGTCATGGTGATTACCCACTTCATTGCCCTACAGTATATAGAAGTGGCCTATATGATTGCCGTGAAAAGAACCAGCTTGTTATTTGGTATTGTATTTGCCGTGTTTCTTTTTCACGAAAAAGTGCGAGCCGAGCAGTTCATCGCCGGGGGTTTGATGGTCGCCGGTGTTTACCTGGTCGCGTCGTCCTAAGCATGTAAAGCAAAGCAGCCTTCATGTTAGATACTTAGTTGTCGTGACTGCCCAGTTCTTCCCCAAGTTTTTGGACAAATTCCTGGTATACCTCGTCGTCGAGAAAATGTGCTGCTTCTTTGAGCGCGCTATCCATGATACTGGCGTGTAAGCTAGCAGCGCTTTTATCGCCCGCTTTGGCGCAGCGAATACTGGCGTGGAGGTGTTGCCATGTGCTTTGCATCAGGTTTTCACCAGCCGAGGTCTGCAACTTTAGTTTGGCCTCCGGGCTGCTGGAACTACCGGAATCTGTTAGTTGACCCTCATCAGTCATATCCGTAGCCACGTGTTCGAAAGGTAAATTTGGACGTTGCTGGTCGTGTTGGTTGCGTGTGGTGTTTTTAGTCTCAACGACAGTGCTTTGTTTGATATATTGACGTAACTGGGTAGTCAGTTTTTTACCGGCACTGTGCTGCGCCATGGGACGGTAATTTCCCATACGCAGCCCGGTAATGAGGATTATTACCTGGCGAGAGAGTGCCCGTAGTGCACTCATCAGGGCATTACTGTCGTTAGCTTGTGTCATAGGTTTTCCCTCTGTTCATTACAATATTAATCACAGATTGTGCCTTGAGACCATCAATTACTGACATATACACCTTCCCAGGCAATAAAATTTTGATAATAGTCAAAAAACAGTTAATTTGGCCTGTTTCCCCTGCATTCTTCCGCGAGCCCGTAAGATCAGTAAATGCCGTTCATTCCACCAATACCCCCCTTTCATCGCCCGCTACCGCTTGTTGATGGCTTGAGCATAGATAACTACTAAAAATGTCCTAGGCTGTAAGAATGACTTTCGGTTAGTTGCTGAAAGTCCAGTTTGAAGGTACGGAGGCGTCTGTTGTAATTTAACCATGACAGTACGCAGGTTTCTGGATTTAGTGTGACATGGCAGTCCTATTGCAATTGTGAGAGCAAACGCCATAAATCGGACTGTTGCTAAAATATTGCATAGGAGGCTTTATGGATAGACACACATATTACCGGTCCACATGGACATTAAAACACCTGCTCTTAATTACATTTGCTTTAAGTAGTTTAATCGCGGCTTCATCAGCAGCGGCCCTGGATCTTATTCGTACAAGCAATGCCAATATTCGGCCGGCCTCACAAATTGCTGAACGCGAATATATTTTTACTGCCCCACCCCGGGAAACCGAGAAAAAAGGCCAGGAAACCTACGGGCCAATTGCCGAGTACTTATCTAAAGTAACCGGTAAAAAGTTTGTCTACAAGCATCCTGGTAGCTGGATTAACTACCAGTCCAATATGCAGAAAAATAAATATGACCTGGTTTTTGATGGCCCGCATTTTGTCAGCTGGCGTATTGCTAAAGCCAAGCATACGCCATTGGTAAAAATACCAGGCGATTTTATTTTTGTATTTCTGACCCAAAAAGACAACAAGAAGGTGACCGGTCTGGAAAAACTTGCAGGTCGTTCAGTTTGTGGCCATGCGCCGCCAAACCAGGGTACGTTACGGCTCTATAATGCATTTCCTAACCCGTCCCGGCAGCCAGTATTGAAGCCAGTCAAGGGTTGGCGAAATATTTATAAAGCCATGATCGCTGGTAAGTGTGATGGCGCAGTTGTACCGCTGAAGATATATAAAAAAATGGATCCAAATGGTACGGCAGCCAGGGTTCTGTTGATTACAGATGCAGCCCCAGGACAAGCGTTTACGGCCAGCTCAGAAATTCCGTCTGATGTCAGGCTTAAAATTGCAGAAATGCTGATTAGCCCAAATGGCCAAATCGCAACCCAGAAGTTGCGTACACGATTTAGAGCTAAAACCCTTATTAAAGCCACGCCCCAGGAATATGCAGATGTTAAGGAGTTACTTAAAGATAGCTGGGGTTTTTAACGGATTTAGCTAATTATAAGTGTTTTAGCAACACAACTTGTATAAACAAAAGCCGCCACGGTAAAACGTGGTGGTTTTTTTATATTAGAAGGCCACTGGCAAACCAGAATGATTTAAATGGTTTGTTACTTTCAGGACTTATTAACCATTTCCGAACGTTTCAGTATTATCAGACTGGTAACAAATCGCCAGTGGTAGGTAATGCCCAGCAAGACTGCAATATGAAATAACTCATGGGGGCCAATCACGCCGGGAATTATAATAGGCATTTTTAAAAATTCCAGGGTGGCACCAATTGTGTAAGCCAGGGCACCATATATCAGTGGTTTGATTACCGTGAGATTATGCAATTTATGGGTGAGGTAAGCCGAAACAATCCCGATCCAGCCAAGTCCAAGGTAGAAAAATAAACCCAGACCTTCGGGTAGATCATAAAAATAAATTGTTTTTATTGTCATACCGGTTATTGCCAGACCCCATATTAAAACCAGTATGCCCCAGCGTGAGAAACCCTTGAATAAAATAACATGGACGGGGGTGAAGGTGCCGGCGATTAAGCCAAATATCGCGGCGTGGTCCAGGCGTCGCAGGACGGCGCGGGCCAGACTCTCGTTTTCCAGTAAATGAAAAACGCCGCTCATGGATAACAGGAATACAACCGAAAAAACAAATACGCTGACAGCAGCGACCCAGCCACGGTGTCCCCGGGATAGTTGTATTAATTTGATGCCATATATAAAAAATATAAAGGCGCCAATTAAATGACTGAGTGAGTTGAAAGGGTCAGTAAAGCCTGGAATTGATATTGTGGTCACGGGTTGCAATAGGTACAAATTAGAGACAGGGCGGTAGTGTACAGACATTTCTTGTTCAGTGAGGCGCTATCATTGATATTAGTCAGAATAAATAAGGTTGATTCGGGGCAGGTCTGAATATTAAAGGTTAGTTTTCTGGAGATATTGACATCTGTGTATATACACATATAATCCTGTGCATATACACAGGACAAGGGTAATTATGGCAACTGCGGTTAACGATCAATTCTCTACTGAAATAAACAGCCCCGCTTGTATCAATCTACAAATGATGCGTTCCAGCCATTACGTACTTAAGGTGTACGATGAAGCCTACCGTCCCTATGGCATTCGTGCCACCCAAATGCCGGTGTTGGGGGCAGTGGCACGATTGCAACCGGTGACCATACGCCAGATCGCCAATGAACTGGAATCCGAGCGTAGTGTCATGAGTCGCAAGCTTCAGGTAATGAAAAAATGTGGCTGGATAAAAGAGGAAAAACACACAACCGGCAAGGAAAAAATATTCGTATTAACAAAAAAAGGCAATAACCTGGTAAATAAAATTTTACCTGTTCGCATGGAAGTCCAGCAGCGCATGAAGTCGGTGTTATCCAACGAAGAACTGGGTTTATTGCTTACACTATGTAGCAAGTTAAAAACACTATCTGGTTAATTATATACAACAACTTACAGGGAGTAACAAATAATGTCTGGAATAACCAAACAACCAAAACAAATACAGTGTCCCGAGGCACGACACATGATCAAGAATAAAGGTGGTCTGCTGCTGGATGTTCGTAGTCATGATGAATTTCAACGGGGTTCGATTCCCGGTGCAGTAAACCTGCCCTTGCAGAAAATACATGAGAATCATGTATACCTGGATAAGAAACGACCGATTATTGTTTGTTGTGTCAGCGGCAACAGAAGCGCACAAGCGCGATGTACCTTAAATCTCCTGGGGTTCAATAATGTCCATGATCTTGGTTCAATCCGGAAATACCTGACCTGCTAAAAGGCATATTTTAGAAGACTTGTTCTGGTATAAATGCCCGCCTGCGTTAAAAAGCTTTTATGTTTCAGTATTTATAGTTAAAGGCACATTTTCGAATACTGTGGTAGTATATTTGCTTGCTTCAATACGAATCAGCAACCAAGGAGGCTCCATTGGCAACTGCTAAAAAGAAAACAAGCGTTAAAAAGAAGGTTACTGGCAAAAAAAAGACCACTAGCAAAAAATCAGCCGCCGCAGGCCGGAAAAAGAAAGCCGCAGATAATCGCAGTGCCCTGGTAACCAAGCTCAAGCAAGACCTGGCAGCGACCAAAAAAGCATTACAGGCAGTACAAAAAGGCGCGCGAGTAGAAATTAAACTGGCCAAAAGTGTTGCCAAGACCGAGGTCGCCGTACTCAAGGATCAGCTGAATCAGGCCCTAAAACAGGAAAAAGCCCTCAGGACCATGGCCGAGAAAAAAGCCAAAATACTCTGGGCCGCAGGGCAGAAATGGGAGAAGGAGCAGCTTGCCAAAATCAGGAAAATGGTAGGTAAGTAAAATTGCCAGGAATGCTGGTATTTTAGGCAGCACCTGTATGAAAAAACGGCCCGTGGATTTGCCAGGGCCGTTTTTTTTCGTTAAATACTAATTCCAGGCGCTAAGGGAGCCAACTCTTTCGATACCTAACCTGCTGCCAGAGATTGAATTTCCCTGGTTGCTACCTCTTCAATGGGCTGGAGATTAGCGAGGCTTTTCTGGAATACGGCTTTATGGACATCACCCATATCGACTATACCCACCAGCTTGCCACCGTTAGACACCAGGTTGTTATTGTTATCTGGTGACCATTGTTTATTGTTAACTCTTTATATCTTTCAGGGCCTTGATGATGTCAGCCGGCTCCATGCGTTGGGTATAATCTGTTGATGCATGGCGGGCGACAATAATCCCTTCCTGGTTTATGACAAAACTTCCGGGGACCGGTAACACGTAGCGTCCAGGCCCATTAAAGATCGCTACGTCCAGGCCCAGTTTTTTGTATAGTTTTATCAGATCGGCATCCATTTTATAAAATAACCGGTAGGCCTTCATGGTGCTGTTATCCAGATCGCTCAATACCCGGAATGAGTAATTTGATTTTTTTATTTGGGCCGCGGACATATCCGGTTTTTGCGGCGTGACGGTAACCAGTTGTCCATCCAGTCTTTCAATTTCGGACAAGCTCTTGTTCAGTGTGTGCAAATGTAAATTACAAAAAGGGCACCAGGCGCCACGATAAAAAACCAGTACCACGGGCCCCTGTTCCAATAGGTCGTATAATTTAACCTTTCTGCCAAAGGCATCGGGCAGGTTAAAATCCGGTGCTTTATCACCAATTTTCAGGCCAGGTTCAGGCAAACGTTTTTCCAGTTCATCCGCTGCATGGGCCATGGTCGCCAGCGCTTCTGGCGTCATTTTAGCTATGTCGGCCTTGGTTTTTTCTTTCAGAGATTGAGCGGCGTTGTCATAACTTGGTGCCGTATACGTGGGTGCATGAGTAGTGCCAGGTTTATCGGTACAGGCACTTAGCAACAAGAAAAACAGGGGTAATAAACAAGTTTGACGAACCATATATATAACTCCAGGGTATTCGAGTTTTTCGTTATAGAATAACTGTGAGTACCTTACCCTAAATCAAATACGGGAAAGTGTAAAGGAAAAACTAGTCATAAATAAACAAAACTTCAGGACTAAAATCGAAGCTCGAGGGCTTTACATAAAAATTTCATTAATGGAATTGCAGTCTCAAAAGATTTGGTGACATTGCTTAATAGCCGATTCGATATTATTTGTTTATTATCGAGACTGGTAATGGCAATAAAATCCTTGCGTTTTAGATCGTTAATTAACGGGTGTTGTTTGTCGTGTCCCCGGGGGTATGTCTTGAGAGAGTCACCTGCCAATTTAAATTTACTTGTAAACTTTTTATCCTGGCTGGCTTTTATCCAGGTTTTGCTTCTATCGACAATTGCAGTTCGGATAGTCGCCAGTGTTTGGGAATCAGGGTGCCAGATACCTGCCCCGACAAAATTATTGCCCGGTTCAATATGCAGGTAAAAACCAGGGGCATGCACGTCTTTTCCCAGTTCGTGGCGAAACTGGATGCCCACGTTTGTTTTATAGGGTCTTTTGTCTTTGCCAAAACGAACATCGCGATGGACGCGCATTAACGAGCCACCCATTTTTTTTGGTATCGCGACAAAGTGGGGCGAGATAGACGCTATCCCGTCAATCATGTCTGTAATAAAATCCAGGGCTGGAGAGCGGACCAGGTTTTCATAGTCCTGTTTGTTTTCTGCGAACCAGTCACGGTCATTGTTATTTTCCAGTTTTTTCAGAAACCTGAAACTTGCCTGGGTGAAGTAATTACGTGCCATGATGAAGCCCCATTATTTTATCATCAGTATAATTAACGAAGACATAATTACAAACTTTCATTTCGGCATAAAAAAACGACAGGAAAACCCTGCCGTTCTCCCTCTATACTGCCTGGTTGTTAGTTTGCGCAGATTTTTTCTGCCAGTTTTATCAGGTTTTCACCCTTAAATATCTTCTGGATATTGTCTGTTGCCACTGACAGCAGCTGGCAGACATCATCATCAGACCTGCCGGCGTCGGTCGCTAATACAGCCGCGTTAGCAAGTGCTGTAATCCTGCTAAGTGTCTCCTTTTGTTTTTTCATTTCTTCATGGGTTCCACCCGTTGAGATGCCCATCGTCACCAGGTTTTCGATACCGTCCAGTTCTTCCTGTGCGGCATTGGCAATCTCGAGAGCTGAATCAGCACTGCGATCTTTACTATGCATCCAGCTGTTCGCCCAGCGTTTAAAGGCCTTGTCTTTAACCATATTGCTGATAGTCGCAATGGCAAACATGATTCTTTGTTCCATTCTTACCATTGGCGCCTCAACTTCCTTGACCACTAAGTAAACTTTGCCATTTTTGACATTTGGGTCCACCGCCCATTGCTCGATAGAAAAAAGCTTTAAGTGGTGTTTGGTTGGTTCCTCGGCGCTTACCAGGGCAGCAAGCTCAGGACTGCCGCCTGCTGAATGTATTGTTTTGACCATCAGGTCTTCCTTCGAGCCCGAATCAGTGAGGTATTTACCAGGTTTTAGCTGGACGTTATCCGGCGTACAGCCGGTTTCGTCTGCAAAGGCAAATTTACGCATAATAGTTACTCCAGAAATAGTGGCTTACCAAAGAAGGCTGCATAACTCGTGCCGGATTTGTTGATACAAAAGACAGTGGTGGAGCCTTATATTTTTAACTGACAAATGTTTACACTATACGTCACCTGTAAAGTGGTTTAGCCTTGACCTTATGCCAGTAACACCAGAACCCCACGCAATTGCCGTCATTGTATTGACGTTTATCGCTTTTTTTCTTTTCTCCCGCGATCGTTTTCCCATTGAAACAACAAGCCTGATAATACTTTCGGCCTTAACCCTGGGCTTCCAAATTTTCCCCTATGAGCGGGCGGGCGAAGTGCTTAAAGTCAGTGATTTTTTTCTGGGTTTTGGTCATGAAGCATTAATTACAATTTCTGCGTTAATGATCCTGGGCCGGGGACTGGTTACCACCGGTGCCCTTGAGCCAGTGGCAAGATTATTTTCACGGACATGGAGTTCTTTTCCAAAAGGTGCCATGTTGCTGTTATTAATATTTAGTGCCGCTGCCAGCGGCCTGGTCAACGATACACCTATTGTTGTTTTGATGATGCCGATTCTTATGAGCATCGCCCTGCGTACCGGTACCTCGCCAACAAAATCACTTTTATCCATGAACTACGCGGTACTACTGGGTGGTATGTCGACATCTATTGGCACCTCGACAAATTTACTCGTCGTTGCAATTGCCGCTGACCTGGGCGTCAGGCAGTTTGGTATATTTGATTTTACGCCCCTGGCAGCAACGGCGGCGATTGGCGGCATACTATATATATGGTTGATCATGCCACGAATATTACCCGACCGGGAATCGCCAATGGCCAATGCCACGCCCCGGCTTTTTAGTGCCATTCTTCATATAAATGAAGACAGTTTTGCCAATGGTAAAAAAATTATGGAGGTGCGGGAGCGAACAGAAAATCGAATAAAAATAGACCGTATTGTCAGGGGCGAGAATTTAACATTGGCGCGACTGCCCACGCTTACCCTGGGCGCCGGTGATCGTATTTTCTTGTCCGACACACCAGAGAATCTTAAGGAATATGAAAAATTGCTTGAAGCAACTTTGCACAATGTCGGTGGTGAAGAAGAGCTTGTCACGGAAGAAAGTCCGTTAACCGCTCCGAATGAACAGCTCGCCGAGATTGTGGTAACAGAGGGTTCGTTGCTACATAAACGGTCACTCAAGAATACCCATTTTAGTGAAATATTTGATGTCCTGATTCTTGCGTTGCATAACCGTGGCCACAATGGCGCGGTTAAAAAAGGCGATATTAGCAAAATGGTATTGCGGGTGGGTGATGTTTTACTGGTGCAGGGCACCAAAGAAAATATTGCTACGCTTCGTGCCGATCCCCGCATGCTGGTGCTTGACCAGACAATAGATTTACCAACCACTATACGGGCACCACTGGCCCTGATTATCATGGGCGCGGCGGTGGTACTGGCAGTTTTCAATATCCTGCCTATTTCTGTCAGTGCCCTGTTAGGTGTATTGGCGATGTTGTTGTCGCGCTGTTTGAACTGGTCTGACGTTGGCAGCTCTATGAGTACAAAAGTAATTATGCTGGTTGCTTCCAGCCTGGCCCTGGGCTCTGCGCTGACCCGTACAGGGGGTACAGATTATATTGCCCAGTGGTTTATTGTTCTTTCCCAGTCTTTATCACCTGAGATGATCCTTGGGTTACTCATGTTACTTATGGCATTGTTCACAAACTTTGTTTCCAATAATGCCGCAGCGGCAATTGGTACGCCGATTGCAGTCAGTATTGCGAATAATCTTGGTTTATCAGCAGAACCTTTTGTGTTGGCGATACTTTTCGGTGCCAACTTTTGTTATGCCACGCCCATGGCCTATCAAACGAACCTGATGGTGATGAGTGCCGGGGGTTACCGGTTTTCTGATTTTGTCAGGGCGGGCATTCCCCTGGCGGTGATTATGCTTGTTTTATACACAATATTGTTGCCCCGGTTTTTTCCGTTCTAGGCCTAATTATATTTCCTGAGCCATTTTTCTACTTCCATAACCAACTCGTCTTCCTTGCCCACGAGAAAATGGTTGGCCCCTTTTATTTCAACCTGGGTATAGTTTTTATTGCCTGCTTGTCTCGCTGTTTTGGCCTTGAGTTTTTTCGTCTGAACAACACCTGGCAAATCTTCGCTACCTGACAAATCCAGGACCGGTATGCTAATTTTTTTAAGCGACTGAATATAATCCAGCTTCGGATCCTTGAACATATTTCCAGTTGCACCAATGGCAACCAGGGAACGAACTTCAGGACGTTTATTATTTGCTACATAGTAACCAGCCATGGTGGCGCCCATACTGTGGCCGATGATGGCGATGTTTTTAACGCCCTTGTTTTTAAGAAAGTTCAAACCGGCATTGATGCGTGGTGCGATCTCGGGAAATAATGGCCTATAATCCATGTAGTCTGCCTTGTTATCCAGTATCGGCATTTGCAAGGACAGGGTAAACCAGCCGCTATCAGGTAAACGGGTTCGTAATGGTTGTACTACGTCGGCCCAGTTAGGGTGAACGCCCAGGCCGTGTAAAATTATTACTCCACCCAGCTTTATATCGGTAGTCGGTTCAGTATAAATACCAAGGAATTTCTGGCCATTGGCTTTTAGCCAGACGGCATCACCGGTCATGATACTGTCGACCGTTTCTTCGGCCCAACGTTTTTCTTTGCCGACATCAGAGGCCTGGGCGTCCAAGACAAAAAAACTTAAAATAAAAAAGATGAAATAATTAAAAATTTTTGCAGGCATTATTGTTACCTCCATATTACTGGTTTCTTTGGCGTTTAAACTGTCAGTTAATATATCCAATCATGGATTATTAATCTTTACTTCTTATCAATATATCAACTTTAATTTGTCTGCAGATCATACTTAAAGTAACCTGATTCTTTATTAATGATGACTGGATGTTAATAAATATATTTTATGAGCCTTATACTTATATATACCATTGTTTTTTGTAGCATCTGGATACTAGTATTTCTTGGGTTTTCCTGGACATTAAAAAATACACCTCAGTTTCATAAAAAATCGGAAAACCAGGCTAACAGTCAATATAACTGGCCATCTCTGAGTGTAATTGTGCCCGCCTGCAACGAGGCAGAGCATATTGAGAGTGCAATACTATCCTTGTTAGATCAGGATTACCCCAACCTGGAAATTATTGCCATTAATGACCGTTCAACTGACGAGACTGGTGGCATACTTGAACGATTGGCGAAAACGAGCCACGATTACAGGTATTGCATATAAAAGAGTTGCCCGACGGTTGGTTAGGCAAGGTAAATGCGCTGCACCAGGGGGTCGAGAAATCTAAAGGGGACTGGTTGTTATTTACCGATGCCGATGTTCATTTTGGCCAGGGTTTGCTCAAGCGTGCAATTTATATAGTTAAAAAAGAAAAAGCAGATCACCTGGCATTATTACCAAGGGTTTTTGTTAAAAAATTCTGGTTGAATGTATGTATCACGACTTTTGGATTCCTGTTTTTAATTTCTACCCGCGCGGTACTTGTGAACCGAAAAAATAGTAAAACACCTATCGGTATTGGTGCTTTTAACCTGGTGAGTAAAAGTATTTATAATAAAACACCAGGCTTTGAGTGGCTTCGGCTTGAGCCTGCCGATGATTATGGTTTGGGGTTAATGATTAATAATGCAGGCGGGCGCTCACATTTTGCACTAGCTGGGCGCGATTTGTCTGTACCCTGGTATGGTTCCGTAAGAGAAATGTTTAAAGGGCTTGAGAAAAACTTATTCGGTTCTGGTGCCCACTATAGTCCGGTAAGGTTGATAATCATGGTACCTGTCTTATGGCTACTCGCAGCCGCCCCCATAGTCGCAATTGTTGCAGGCATATTAACTCCCTCGTGGACGATGACCATATTGGGCGGGGTCGCTATTGGAATCGTTATTGTTACATCTATCGCTTCATTTAAAAGCAGGCGCTCGGAGTCCTTATATTTATTATTATTTTCACCCGGATTAGTCATGATCAGTTTTATGTTTCTGTGGTCAGGGTATCGGTGCCTGAAAAATGGTGGCATTAACTGGCGAGGCACCCACTACTCACTGAAAGAATTACGCACGGGGCAACGGGTGAAATTCTAGGTATTTACTACTAAAAATTACATGGGCGTTAATACCCGTACCATATTTTTGCCCAGTCTTGTTATACTTGCTCTTTTCATTAAACAGAATAACAGTCACGAGAATTAAGTTATGAAAAGCCTTTGGGATGATGTAGACGCAGAAAAATGTAATGATGATCTGGACTTGCGAGTATATAGCTCGCAGTTACTGGGGCTGGATAAATCGCTGGTATTGCATGGTGGAGGCAATACCTCGGTCAAAATCACACAAGAAAATATTCTTGGTGAAGCGGAAGAGATTTTATATATAAAAGGCAGTGGCTGGGACCTTGAGACCATAGAGCGGGCAGGTTTTGCACCGGTTCGCCTGGATCATCTCGTCAAGCTGGCCGGGTTGCCGGCCTTGTCTGATCCCCAGATGGTGAACGAACTCAAGACCCACATGACTGATGCCTCGGCACCGGCGCCCTCTATCGAAACTATCCTGCATGCAATACTGCCATACAAGTTTGTCGATCATACCCATGCCGATACTATTGTTACCATTACCAATACACCCAGTGGGCTAAAACATATCAAGGGAATATTTGGTGATGAGCTGGTGATCATTCCTTACGTGATGCCGGGTTTTGACCTGGCCCGTGTCTGCGCTGAAGAATTCAGGAAACAGGGAAATCATAGAACAACGGGCATGGTGTTAATGAACCACGGCCTGTTTTCATTCGCCGATTCAGCGAAAGAATCCTACGAAAGAATGATCAAGCTTGTGACCTGGGCGGAAGATTTTTTGCAAGACAAAAATGCCTGGCAGTTGGGAGTTAGCAAAACTAAAATTCAACCTGGCACAGGTGCGGATCATGGTTCTGCAGTGATCGGGCTGGCCAAACTTCGCGCCGATGTGTCACAGGTTGCTGGTAAACCAATGATTCTCAAGACCCAACAAGATGAAAATACTCTGGCGTTTGCTAATCGCAAAGATTGTTCAGTCATCACACAGCAGGGTCCGGCTACCCCGGACCATGTGATTCGCACCAAACAATTACCCATGTTAGGCCGGGACATTGATAAATATGTTTCGGCCTATAAAAAATATTTCAAGCAACATTCAAAAAACTCCAAAGCACCCATGACCATGCTCGACCCGGCACCCAGAATTATCCTGGATTCGGAGTTTGGTTTGTGTACGGCAGGCGGGAGCGCCAAAGATGCCATGATCAATAATGAATTGTATCTTCACACCATGGATATCATCCAGCGATCTACAAAACTGGAATCTTTCCAGGCCTTACCGTCGCAAGATATTTTTGCAGTCGAGTATTGGGATCTGGAGCAAACCAAGTTACGTAAAGGCGGCAAGCCACCTGTCTTTACCGGCGAGGTTGCCCTTGTGACCGGCGCTGCTTCCGGAATTGGCAAGGCTTGTGTCGAAGCCTTGTTGGCCAAAGGCGCTGCTGTTGTAGGTATAGATTTAAATGCGGATGTGGTTACCCTGCATGACCGGGTTGATTACCGTGGTTTTGTTTGTGACGTCACCGATGAAAAGAAACTGGCAGGCGTGCTGGAGAAAGTTACCCTGGCCTATGGTGGGCTCGACATGCTCATATTAAATGCTGGCATTTTCCCGGGCGGAGCAAACATCGCTGAAATGGATATGTCTGAATGGCGTAAAGTACTGGAAGTAAACCTGACGTCGGGTTTACAACTCATGCATCTTGCCTATCCCTTGCTCAAGCTGGCGCCAAACAAGGGCCGGGTCGTGATCATTGGTTCAAAAAATGTAGCCGCACCTGGCCCCGGGGCCAGTGCTTATTCTGCATCCAAGGCGGCGTTGAACCAGGTCATGCGTATCGCTGCCCTGGAGTGGGGCGTGGATGGTATTCGTATTAACAGCCTGCATCCTGACGCGGTATTTGATACCGGTATCTGGACACCAGAAGTGATCGCTGCCCGCGCAAAATCCTACGGGATGACCATAGATGAATACAAACAACGCAACGTGATGAAAGTAGAAATCACGAGCAGGGATGTTGCGGCCCTGGCTGCCGAAATGTGTGGGCCCTTGTTTGCCAAGACTACTGCTGCCCAGGTTCCGGTCGATGGCGGAGATGTGCGGGTTATTTAATTGCTCCCTTAAAAGACACGCGTGAAAAATAAAATAACCAAAACGCTTCTCGGCATTCTTGGTATGCTGCTTGTTTTTGTCATTTTATCAAATGCAATCATGTATGCCCTGCAGCCAGGCATGGTTTTTTTCCCGACAAAAAATATCAGCCAGACGCCCGATCAATGGGGCCTCAAATACGAAGACGTTTACCTGGAATCCAGCAATCAAAATAAAATTCACGGTTGGTACCTGCCTGTTAAGGACAGTAAACAGGTCTTACTATTTTTTCATGGTAATGGGGGAAATATTTCACACCGGGGAGATAGCCTAAAAATATTTAACCGCCTGGGATTGAATGTATTAATTATTGACTACCAGGGATATGGAAAAAGCGAGGGTAGCCCTGGCGAGCAGAAGATGTATGATGATGCCCTGGTGGCATGGAATTTTCTGATAACAAAAAAGAAATTTAAGCCTGACGATATTGTTGTATTCGGTCGTTCCCTGGGCGGTGCCGTGGCTGCAAATTTGGCAGTTGATGTTAATCCCCGGGCACTAATTCTGGAATCAACATTTTCTTCGGTCAAGGATATGGCAAAACGATTGCTTCCTGTCATCTCCAGAATTGTTTATTCCCGTTACGAGTTTAATACCGCCCAAAAAATTACAAAAAACAGGGCACCATTGCTGGTATTACATAGCCGGGATGACGACATCATCCCTTTTGAGCTAGGCGAAAAGGTATATCAGGCGGCAGGTAAACCAAAAATTTTTATTGTAATGGCTGGTGATCATAATAATGGTTTTGTACAATCACAACCTGCTTACGAGCAGGCGCTAAATAATTTTTTAAGCACAAACTTTTTTTAACAGAGAATTTTGAGAAACTATTTTACAAAAAAATAATCAGTGAGTAAAAAAGTATTATTCAAAGCATCGAAGGCGAGCTTACCCATTCTATAGGCCATTTATTTGCCTCATCCCGCTTTAAACAAACCACCGTACCCGGTTCAAAATCAATTGCTGAAAGAGCATCATTGGGGCCAGCGAGCAGGTTGACCAGGCTGGGCATAAAAGGCAGGTGGCCAACCACCAGGGTAGGTTCTCGCCAGTGATCCAGCTCGGTAAAAATAATATCGGGGCTATCGTTGGGTTTAATGTGCTCCTCCATTCGTACCGTTGATTTGGGGGAAATCGTGGCACGCATGATTAAAGCCGTTTGCGCGGCCCGGGTCTTGGGGCTGTGGATTACGTGCTCGAAGTTTAAACCTCTTGCTGCAAGCGAATAGGCCAGCCTTTCTATATCTGCCCTGCCCAGTGCCGTAAGACCAGCCGCCGGGTCATCCTGTTTGCTGGCCGCTTGTCCGTGGCGCATTAAATAAAGTAACAAAAGTTTTCTCCAAATAATTTAGTAAGTTATATAAAAATTATATAAAACGAATTGTTATTTTAGCGCCACCAAGTGAGCTTTTGTCCACTGAAATCGAACCATCATACGCCTGGACAATATCCTGCACCAGGGATAGTCCCAATCCCTGGCCTTCAATGGTTTCATCGGCGCGGTGGCCACGGTTGAAGACTTCACTCGCCGATTCTTTAGTAATACCAGGCCCGTCATCTTCTATGGTGAGTTCGTGCAATTTTTCATTTTTTGAAGTTGATTGCACAATAATTTCAGAGTGGCACCATTTAAATGAATTTTCCAGCAAGTTGCCCAGGATTTCCAGTAGATCACCCTCGTCGCCAATGAAGACTTCATTTTTATTTATCTTAATTATTGTATTTATGTATTTCTCATAATGTACTTTTTGTAATGCGTTAATTACCTGGTTGGTCTTGGCCAGTAAATTTACCGGGGTCGTCAGCGTGGTACGGCCCGAGGTCGCGGCCCGCTGTAATTGATAATCAACAATATTCGCCATTCTATCTACCTGGTTCCGGGCAATTTCATGGAGATTGTCACGATCGGTTTTATTTTCAATTGCCGCTCTTAATACTGCTAACGGTGTTTTCAGGCTGTGGGCAACATCACCCAGTGAATTTCGGTAACGCAGCAGGTTGGCCTGGGCGCTGGCGATCAATTGATTCAAATTATTTGTCAGGCCGCGCAGCTCAACCGGGTAATCACCGGCCAGGTTTTTCACCTTGCCTGCCTCAATATCAGCCAGGTCGTGGGTTACTTGCCGCAAGGGACTGAGGCTCCAGTGCAAAATTGAGCCCTGAACTGCCAGTAATAAAATGGCCGCGCCCCCTAACCAAAACCATAAGTCTTTCTGAAAATCCTGAATCTGTTCTTTGAAGGGCTGCAGGCTTTCGGCGACATAAAAAGTATAGGTATTTTGTCTGGTATCGGTCTCCCAGCTGGTTGTAAACGCCATGACCAGCATCTCCTTTGAGAACCTGTATTTACGTTTTCCGATGGCTGGCACCTCGGGTAAATCAGCCTGTGGTTTAAATTTTGTACCAAGAGTTGACCGTGACCGCCAGATCATTTTATTTTTATCATCGATTACCATTGCATACAGTCCGGACCCGGGGAGTGATAGTTTCGGTGCCGGTAGTTCTTCTGGTAGTTGCAGTTTGTCTAGCTCGTCAAGCTCTGCCGCGGCCAGCAAGGTATAGATGTGGCTTTGTAAGGCTTCTTTAAAAGCTGTTTCTGCGCTTTGGTAAAAAGCGTTATTTAGTGCCAGTCCTGTTAAACCAAAGAAGGCAAAAAGCACCACTGTTGCCGAAGTTAAAAGCCTGGCATGAAGTGACAGGGAGTTTTTACCCTGGGCATTTCTCATAACTGATCGCAATCAAGGTTAAAGCGATAACCGCGGCCGCGTAAGGTCTCGATGGGTTTGATCTGGTTACCAGGATCAAGTTTTTTTCTTAACCTGCCAATGAAAACTTCAATCACGTTACTGTCCCGGTCAAAATCCTGATCATAAATATGTTCGGTTAATTCAGTTTTTGAAATCACTTTTGTATTATTCAGTACCAGGTACTCCAGCACCTTGTACTCGTTGGCAGTCAGGTCCAGTGTTACACCATCCCGGGTGACGATTTGTGTTTTTGTATCCAGGGAAATTGGCTGGCAATCAATAATTGATTTTGCCGCGCCCTTGGAGCGCCTCAACAAGGCCTGTACACGTGCCAGTAATTCTTCCGTGTGAAATGGTTTGGCCAGGTAATCATCGGCACCGGCTTCAAGGCCCTCAACTTTTTCCTGCCATCGTCCCCGGGCCGTGAGTATCAACACCGGAAATTTTTTACCCGACTCACGCCAGGACTTGATTACTTCGATGCCCGACAGGTGCGGCAAACCAATATCGACAATGGCCAGATCAAAGGGATATTCCTGGCCCAGATACAGGCCTTCCGTGCCATCACTGGCCGCGTCAACAGCAAAACCTGCTGCCCGCATTTGCTCACTCAATTGGGCTTGAAGGGTTTGTTCGTCTTCAATAATAAGTAAACGCATGGGAGATAAAAACTAACCGGCTGGTTTGCGAACTATTTTTACAGACCCTGATGGCATTAATACCTTGATGCGATGAACCCGGCGACCATTTTCAGTGACTGTTTTTGCAGACAATATTCGACCACCTGTTTCTCTACGCACCTGGCTCACGGCCTGGTCCAGGCTCATACCTGCACGGGCCAGTAAAATTGGCCCGAAGACCTGGCTGGGCGCCAGTACCTGAACTGGTGCCGCGGCCAGTAGTAAGGCCGGTGCCACGACCAAAGCTATGATCATGGGGCTTAACAACATAAATTTTTTTACGGGTTTTAACATAAAATTTTTCACTCAGAATGCGTAAATAACACAGCAATAATATTCTGATTCTCTAGCCCGAACAAACAGGGCTTTGATTTATCCACATTATAGAGGAATCCACCTTAACCTGTGCTGAACAGCATGAGAATGGTTTGCCTGGGTAACTTGATGAATTATGGCATAAATATCAAATGGTTGCGTCTAACCTTGCAAAGTATGGCCAAAATAATAGGGGTAGTGTGTCATTCTTAAGCTCTGGTTTTCAAAACCGCAACGTACGGGAATGCAATTGTAATAACTGCTAACTATTCAAGTAAATAAATCAATTATTAGATAAACTCTAAATCCACAATTAGAATTATAGATCATTAAATATAAACAATTACCGGATTATCAAGGAGAAAGTCATGACTGATGGAATCGAAGGCAAAGGAAGTTGTCTCTGTGGTGCAGTAAAGTTTACGGCAATGAAAATAAATTCTCACGTGGGAGTATGCCATTGTGATATGTGTCGAAAATGGACTGGTGGCCCCTTGATGGCCATAGACTGTGGGGCCGATGTTAAGTTTGAAGGCGGTGAAAACATCACCGTCCATAGTTCTTCTGAATGGGCAGAACGCGCTTTCTGTAACAAGTGTGGAAGTCACCTGTATTATCGACTGAAAGAACCTAATCAGCACATCATGCCTGTTGGTTTATTCGACACTGATATTTCCTTTATATTCGATCATCAAATATTCATTGATTCAAAACCATCTTTTTATCATTTCGGAAACAAGACCAAAGAAATGACCGGAGAAGAGGTGTTTGCACAATATGTACCAGCGGAAGATTAGGCAACGGGAAACGCTTTTCGAGAATTATTACGTTCAATCGGGGTCGTAAAACCGGTACGTGGCTTCTTACAGAAAATTTGTTTTTATGTTATAAATATTGAAAACGAGGAGTAAGAATGATGTTAAAAAGAATTACATACATTGCACCACATAAAACTGCAATAACCATGTCTATCGTGTTTGGGGTCGTTTCATTGTTATTCGTTATACCAATGGCATTCACTTATAGTTTCATGCCCATGCAAGACCAAGGTGGTAATCCCGTGGACACGCCATTTCCGTTTTTCATGATACTAGTTATGCCAATCTTCTATTTTCTGGCCAGTTACATTGTCATCGGCTTGTCTGCATGGCTATATAATAAAGTTGTTAAATTTACTGGTGGTATTGCATATGAGGCAGCGGAGTAATTTAATAATTAACTTTTAAAAAATAACAGCACTATATAATGTGCCACTACTCAACTCGAAAGAGCATCACGCCAACATTTTTCCAGCATCAATTGCGGTATAAAACAACAACGAGTAAATTAGTATTGGTAGTTGGATGTAACTAGTGGAAAAATGAGCCTGTTAACAATAATCGTAATTTATTTCAAAGAAGGTATATATGGGTAATCCAGTCATTGCTGATAACAAACCGGTCAAAGTGAGCCTTTGCAAAGGTCAGGAGTATCATTTTTGTACCTGTGGCAGATCTAAAAGCCAGCCTTTCTGCGACGGCTCCCATGTGGGCACATCTTTTACGCCCAGGGTCATTGTTGCCGATGAAGAAGGTGATGCCTTTTTGTGTGCATGCAAGCATACGGGTAATACGCCATATTGTGATGGTACACATAAACAATTTAGTGACGACCAGGTTGGTAAGGAAGGCCCGGGCTTAAAACCGGAAGCCACGAAACTACCGGTCGCTACAGCCACGCCTGAAGAACCAACGGTTGCTTTTATTCACCAGCTTGCCAAAGAGGGATTATCGAAATTAGGGCACCACGGCCAAATGACATCTATGGGGGTGCCACGCCATGAGTTACCCCATTGGGACGAGTTGCAAATTATGGCGGCACAAATGGCAACAAAACCATTAATGGAAGACCGGGTTGTCGGCACCGAGCTGGTGATTGGGCCTGAGACCAAAAAACCTTTAACACTAAAAATTCCCTTATTCGTATCTGACATGAGTTTTGGCGCACTCTCTGAAGAAGCGAAAATATCACTGGCCACCGGCGCGGAGTTGGCGGGTACTGGTATTTGTTCAGGTGAAGGCGGAATGTTGCCAGAAGAGCAAGCGGCGAATACGCGTTATTTTTATGAATTAGCCAGTGCCGGTTTTGGTTACGAAGAAGCGTTATTAAAAAAGGTACAGGCCTTTCATTTTAAAGGTGGCCAGGGAGCCAAAACGGGTACCGGTGGGCATCTTCCAGGTAACAAAAACAAAGGCAAAATTTCACAGGTAAGAGGCATAACCGAGGGCCAGCCGGCAATATCACCACCTACCTTTAAAGACCTTTCTTCAGCTTCAGACTTTAAACGTTTTGCAGATCGGGTGAGAGAAGTCACCAGTGGCATCCCGATTGGTTTCAAACTGAGCGCAAACCATATAGAAAAAGATATGCAATTTGCCCTCGATGCCAGTGCTGATTATATAATATTAGATGGCCGAGGCGGTGGTACCGGGGCGGCACCGGAAATGTTCAGGGATCATATCAGTGTGCCGACCATACCTGCTTTGGCACGGGCCCGTCGTTACCTTGATGACCAGGGTGCAAGTGGTCGTGTCACGCTTATTATTACAGGTGGTTTACGGGTGCCAATTGACTTTGTTAAGGCCCTGGCACTCGGTGCCGATGGCATTGCTATTTCGAATAGCGCCATGCAGGCGATTGGTTGTATTGCCGCAAGAATGTGTAATACAAATAACTGTCCGGCGGGCATCGCCACCCAGAAAGAAGATTTGCGTCAGAGGCTGGATATACAAAAATCTTCAGTCCAGTTGCATAATTTTTTTAATGCTTCTGTGGAGTTAATGCAAGTCATGGCCCGGGCCTGCGGCCATGATGATTTAAATAAATTCAATAAAGACGACCTGGCAACATGGCATCGTGATATGGCTTTATTATCAGGCGTAACCTACGCTGGCTTTGGAAGCCCCTAGAGACCAAATTCTCTAAACGCGACTTCTACCGGAATGGCAAAGCCTATTCCTTCAGTCTTGTCGATAATAAGTGTATTAATTCCCAATACCTGACCGTCTTCATTGATAAGTGGTCCGCCGCTATTGCCAGGATTGATAGGCGCGTCCGTTTGGATCATGAGCTTGCCGCCCATCCTCAGGAAACCTGAAAAGACACCAGAAGTAACCACATGTTTCAGGCCAATGGGGCTGCCAATGGTATAGAGTTTTTCACCATACTGTACTTTTTCAATATCGCCAGGAATGATATTTGGACAAAACGCGGGATTGTTTAACTTGACTAGCGCAAGGTCAAATTCCTCGCTCACTGCTACCACACTGGCATCCAGTTCAGTGCCGTCACTCAAGGTCACCTGCAAGTCATCACTGTACCTGACATTATTGAGAGATGACTGCGCTTCGTCCAGTTTTTTGGCAGAATCATCAAAGAGTTTTTCAAAGCGACCAAGATAACCATCAAGCGCTTCCCGGCTGCAATCGCGACAGCTTGAATAGAATTTTTTTCTTTCAATTTCTATTTTCTCCCTTAGTTGTGCAAGCGCTTGTTCGCCACTGGCAATTTTTTTTTCTGCCGCCTCCCAATTTTCTTCAGCAATTTTGACCACGTGTCGATTGGTGACAATGGTACAGTCACTGCTAACGAAAAAACCTGATCCCAGTCCCCAGGCTGTACGTATAAAGACGGTCGCGTTTCTGGCCACCTCTATATTGTTTCTGGTCGGTTGGCTATGTTCCAATTGTTTAGCCAAGTCTAAAGTTCCAGATGGTAATTCATTGCCGCTACTGGGCTCTGCGGATTTTACCGGGACCGGACTTGTTGATGACTGGGCCCGGGGGTTGGCATCAGGCAAACCATTACTGGAAAATAGCTGGTAGAGGGTTAATAACAGGAAAGCCGTTCCGATTATGAGTGTATATTTTAAAAAAGGTGTCATTGTTAATACCGGCCCCAGTATTCTCTGAATGCCTTAATATTAGCAAAAAAATGGGTAAAAAGAAGAGTGCTTTTGAACTAATAAATTAACCCGCCGCACCGGCCGCTTTCTTGGGCGTATTTGAATTTTTAAACGTAGCCGTTCCGGTAATTTCTTCTGGTTCGTCTCTCTCCTTGATGCTGAACGAAATTTCTGACCCGGATTCCTGACCCGCACCTTCGCCTTTCGGTTTTTGTTTGCCTTTAAGTTTGATAGCTAATTTTAACTCACCGGTAGAGTCGGCATTCCTGAGGGCATCATCATAACTGATTTCGCCAGCTTCATGGAGATCAAACAATGCCTGGTCAAAAGTACACATGCCCATTTCTTTTGATTTGGCCATGGTCTCTTTAAGGTGGTGAATTTCACCCTTGAGGACATGGTCGGCAATTTTTGGAGAGTTGAACATGATTTCAATGGCCGCTGCTCGACCACCACTTGTCTTCGGGACCAGTCTTTGGGAAATAACGGCTTTAAGGTTAAGTGATCAATCCATCAATAATTGGGCCCGGCGCTCTTCCGGGAAAAAGTTGATTATGCGATCCAGTGCCTGGTTGGCGCTATTGTCATGTAAAGTGGCCATAGCCAGGTGGCCAGTTTCGGCAAAAGCAATGGCATATTCCAAGGTTTCCTGGTCGCGAATTTCACCAATTAAAATTACATCTGGCGCCTGGCGCAGGGTATTTTTCAGGGCCGCAAACCAGTTATTGGTATCCGTGCCCACTGCTCGTTGGGTGACGAGACAATTTTTATTTTTGTGTACGTATTCGATTGGGTCCTCGATGGTAATAATATGGCCACGGCTGTTTTCATTGCGATGGTCGATCATGGCCGCCAGGGAGGTGGGTTTTCCGGAACCTGTGGCGCCGACCAGGATCACGAGCCCGCGTTTGGTCATGACTACGTCTTTTAATACCGGTGGCAATTTCATTTTATCAAACGTAGGTATTTCTGAAGTAATGGTGCGCATTACCGCGCCAAAATGGCCTTGCTCGACAAAGGCATTGACTCGAAGCCGGCCAATACCATCGGGATTAACTGCGAAATTGCATTCTTTTTCTTCATAAAATTCTGCTTTCTGTTTTTCATCCATGAGACAAAGGGTCAGGCCCCGGCATTGTGCTGGCGTCAGGCGTTGTTTGACGACAGGGGTCATGTCACCATGAATTTTCACGGAGGGCGCAAAATCATTCGAAATGAACAGGTCTGAAGTGTTTTTCGTGAGCATCATTATTAGCAGGTTTTTTGATGTATTTTTTCACCTGTTCATCATTCATATCAATCGATCTCCTTTTTTGTCTTGATCGGTCTTGATCGGTCTGGATCAATCTGGTCGGCAGGTTTTAAGTAAAAAGTCCCGTTTCAGTGTTTTTAGTGCAATTAGGTATTTAGTTAAGCGAGATCTGTGCCAGAAAAGGCATGAACGACAATTTTTTTAAAGATATCCAAGTGACTGTTTTGGCAGGTATTTATAGGAGGCAGAAATTCCAGGCAAAAAAAAGGACAGCCGAGTGGCTGTCCCTTGTGCCCAATAGCGCCGTTTTTTAATGGACCCTGACAGAAAAGAATGGAATGGGCGGTAAGGGTGGAAAAGGCAGGGCGACGGTATGGCGGTACCTGGCATGACCGTAAACTGCGTAATTATTGTGTTGGTAATGGCGGGCAGAATGTCGTTCATATCCGTGACCTCGATTCCGATGACCGTTCTGGTGACCGTTGCCATGGGAACGCTCCTGGCGGTGCTCATTATGACCCCGGTCACCAACCCCATTGTGTCCGCCGCGACTACCAGCATAAGCACTGGGGACTAGCAGAATTGCGGTAATGATAGCGACTGCTGCTGTGTGAATGATTGTATTTTTACCTGTTTTCATAATAGTGCTCCTGTAGCTGGTTAAGTTGGTTTCCGTATTGCTTGGTAGACATTTTAGGCCGGGCCAGCTGAACCTAAGCTGAACAGGAGTAAATATATAACTCTTTGTTTTTATTAATTAAATAAGTTTAACAATATTGTTTTTTGTCATTTTATTGATCTGGATCAGGGAATCGTCGTTATCGATGTGTTACTAATTTATTGGACAATAAAGGAGGTCTTTATGGGCTTGTTAACAACATTAATAGTATTAGCTCTGATTTCGACAGTGGTTGCGTTGGGCTGGGGCGTTATTTCCATGGCACATGGTGGTGAGTACGATGAAAAACACAGTGCCCAACTAATGGGTGCCCGGGTCGGGCTACAATTACTGGCAGTGCTGTTATTGTTTATTGCGATGTTGATTCAGCTCGGCTGAATTAATTAGTTTGGTCGAAACCGGCCAGTGGAGTGCTACGTTGCGCGGGCAATGTGGCGGGTTTTTCATAGCTATTTCCCCTGGTTTTAAATGGCCGTAATAATTAAATAAAAATAAACCTGGTTAGTCCCGGACTCTAATCCAGGTGTTTTGCCTGCCATGTCAGGTAAAGCTGGTGTACGTGCTCAGTAAATTCTTTTTTGTCATTAAATCCAGCAGGTTCGATGGCATCGTAGATAAAATAGTTGGCCCGGTTATTCTTGCTGGTCATAAAGTGCCACATTTTCTGGATCAGGGTTTGTCCATTTTTCCACTCAAATACTTCCTGGGCTTCGTAGTGCAAAAAAACAGGCAAAATGGGTACCCCGGTTTGTAACGACAAATCAAAGGCGCCGTATTGAAATGTGTTATTAATACGCCGGCCAAAACAGCCGCCCTCGGGGAACAGGGCGATGTTTTTATTTCTTTTCAGGATAGATTTCAATTCGTCAGCGGCGGCATGGCGCGATTCGGAATCATCCCTTTTTACAAATATTGTGCCTGCCGCAATATTAATCCGACCGACAAGAAACCATTCCATTACGCCTTTTTTAGCCAACGGGTAAATATCAAATGTTGCTGGTATCCCCACATCTTCCAGGGCCGAGGGGTGATTGGCAATTAATATGAACTGATCAGGAATTGGCCTGGTATTATTCTGATATATGCGCAGGTTTACGCCAAGGGCACGGACAAAAAACTGGCACCAGATACGGAAAAGTTTGTGATAAAAAAATTTGGTAAAAGGGCGGGGCAGCCACGCCAGGACGTAGAGCAGCAGCGTAAAAATCGACAGCTCAAGCCAGCAAAGAATTAACCAGAGCGAACGCGAAAGAAAATTTATCATTCCTGAAAATATCAGTAATTAACATAATTCGTACTCTAACATGTTAATTATTTTTATGTCTCAGGAGCAAAGCCAGTCTATGTTGAAACGTGTCGGTAATTCTGCGTCAGTGATTCGACAACATCCAGTCTGTTTGAATAATACAATGCCAGTGTTTTGCCGTTATTCTGATTTGAAACCAGGTACTGGTAAGTCATTCCCGGTTTACCTTTGACCTCAAAAAGTGAGGCAATATCTTCCAGATCAGGGGCCAGGTGGGTATTACAAATAATGTTGTAGTGGCGGGATCCCGAATCCAGGGCATTGACAGTAACGATTAACATTTAAATTATCTCCATATAATTATACTAACTTTCCTACTCATTCTCATTTATTTTAGTTCAAAATTTGAACCGCAGGTCGGCTATTGGGGCATTTTATCTTGCAAAAGTGGCCGATTGTCTCACGATAAATGGAGGCTGGTTTTTTCCGTTAGGATTGATAAATGTCCATTTCGTCCGGGCTCCTGGCCCTGGCCAAGACTAGGTGTTATTGAAATTTTTTCATGGCGCTTGCTCCCCTATTTAAGTAACTGAATAGAAAAGGATATTTATAAGTAGCTCTTTTTAGTGCGCCGATTCCGCTGGTCAAAATGGGGAATTAAGTCTAGTATTTACTAATCATTGACGCGCGCCTTTAGCTAATTCCCGGTGATCGAAATATTATGCAGTCATCACAGGGAGGGGGTGTTGGTGGTATAGATGTTATGTTCTGGATGGTTGCGTGTTGTAACAACAGGGGCCGATAGTTAGTGGAGCAGAAGCATGGCTGCCTCGTGTTATTTGGAGAAGTAAATGCAACTCATGCAGTATATACAAAAGAAAGATAATTTTGTTGGTTCGTCAGTAGATTGGCGCAAAGGTTTTGAAAAGGCTTACCCTGAGCTGGCCAAAATCACTGACCGTGACTGGCTTGATATCATTGAATCTGCAGAATATATGCAAGTGCCAGCTGGCACAGTGCTGCTCGAACAGGGTGAAGTGTGTAGTGGTTATGTCATGCTGTTGGCAGGTGGCGTCCGGGTTTTCCAGTATGCACCTGATGGCAGGGAAATTACCCTGTACCGATTATCACCGGGCGATACCTGTGTCATGAGCCTGAATAGCATTCTTCACAGTAAACAATTTTTTGCCATTGCCAAAACCGAAGCGGATGTTAGTGCGCTCGTTTTAACGCCGGCCCAATTCACCGCCGCCTTGAGTGCCTCGGAAAAATTTCGCCTGCACATCATGACCGGTATGTCGGATCGTTATTGCGATATGTTGACCGTGGTCGAAGATACGGCATTTAAGAGACTGGATATTCGCCTGGCCTGTTGCCTGGGCCGACTCTTTGAAAAAGCACAATCCGATTCACTCAATATCACCCACCAGGAACTCGCGAGGGAGTTAGGTACAACGCGCGAGGTGGTAAGTCGGGCACTGAAGGAAATGGAAAGACAACAATGTATTCGATTGTCCAGGGGCAGTATCCATATCGCCTCATCTGAAGGTCTGCGCTGGTATCAGCAGGATAAGAAATAAAACAGGTTCAGGCTTCTATTTCACCCCTGTTTTTTTAGTTTAATAAACTCATGCGAACTGGACTCGCCACATAATTATTATGCAGTAGAGTGCGAGTTGTCTGTGCTAACATTTCGCGAAAGTATTGGAAAATAAACATGTTCGAGAGTGACCCACTAAAAATATTCAAAAACTGGTATGACCAGGCAAAAGAATCGGAAATCGACAAACCCAATGCCATGACCCTGGCGACTGTAGACAATCATGGCGAGGCGTACGCCAGGATTGTTCTGTTGAGCAGCTTTGATATCAATGGCTTTGTTTTTCATACTAATTACCTGAGTCATAAAGGCGTACAGTTGGCAGAAAATCCATCGGCTTGCCTGTTATTCTGGTGGGACTGTCTTGGTTACCAGGTTCGTATAAATGGAGAAATCAGCAAAACAACAGCAGCAGAATCAGATGCCTATTTTAACAAGCGTTCCCGTGGCAGCCAGATTGGTGCCTGGGCATCAGAGCAAAGCCATGTGATAAAATCACGCCAGGTGCTTGATGATCGTGCAGCAGAGTTTGAAATAAAATTTTCCGGGAAAGTCGTGCCGAGGCCGGCACATTGGGGGGGTTATCGATTGTCACCAACCAGTATAGAGTTTTGGGTGAACCAGGAAAATCGTTTACATGAAAGGGCGTTATTTACTCGCCTGGAAAGTGGTTCATGGCAACAAGATATACTGGCGCCCTGAATCAATATTTTTGAATATTTATCTATCCTTGTTTTTTATTCCAGACGTAATACCCCGGGAAACTCTGATTAACAGATGTTAGTGGTTCGGACTTATGTTTGTCATTCCGACCGTAGTGGAGGAACCTTGTCACTTCCTGAGACTACTGAAGTTCCGTGGCATGCGATCTCTCGGCAACTGCTCCATGCGTTGCTCTAGCTCCTCCATCCATGGAGTCGTCCACTACGGTCGAGATGACAATGGATCAGAGTTTCCTTAGGCATTTCCAGGAAGTGTGTGGTGTTGGGAAAATATCTGCTGATGAAGAGTCTTAAGTCGTTGCGATGGCAGGGGCCTGTCATTTTCAATTAGCCTGTTTTTATAATTCTGAAAAACATGTTCAGCTTCCGATAAATTCCCCAGGATACTCAGGCAGTGCATGGATTTTGCATACAAATTTTCGTTGAGATTATCGATATCCATGGCCGCACGGTAGAGGCTTAGCGCTGCATCTGTATCCAGATTTTTTTCCAGTACTGCACCCAGTTTTAATACTGTATCTATAATGATTGTTTTTGAATCATGGGCCAGGTTTTTTCTCCAGTAAAAATCATCTGTTCCTACAAGAAAATTATTTTGATATGTAGACATCGCATTTTCAATATCGTGCTTAAGGTCATAAATATCATCTTTATCACCCATATTATGATTTTGTAGATCTTTTAGTATGGTTTTGAAGGCCAGAGTATCGACCCAGCATCGGCGCCGGTTGAGTAATATTTTATTACCACGGAACAATATACTGTCGACACCAATTAATTTTCTAAGCTGGGTTACAGCAACATAAAAGCGATGGCTTTTTTTTTCTTCGCTTCGACCAGGCCACAGGTTTTCTTTTAGTTTTTCGATAGAGAGTTTGCCGTCGCCGTTTGCTATTAGTGAAACCAGCAGCCTGAAGTGGGAGAGATTAATTTTTTGTGTGAAGTTAGTGCGTACGCCATCTATAACCAGCAAAAGATGGTTGAGTATCTCAATGCGAACAGGCCAATCAGGCAGGTCTGATTTTATTTCAACCTCTATCGATATAAAATGATAGTCTGCAATTTTTTTGCTGTATTCTGGTTCGATATTATATTTCAGCGCCCTTGATAACAGAAAGGCCAGGTCCTCTCGACTGATCTCGTATAGATCAGGCAACTCAGACGAGGCAGCGGCAGACAAGCCGGCTCGCAATAAATTTTTTCCTTGTTGATTGTTGTCAATCTGCAGCAGGTAAATAGCCCTGGTGAGTGTTGCGACTATCGCGGCTTTGTCATGATCTAGTTTGTTGGTCATCACACGTTCCTTGTAATCAGTTGCGGAGGTTAAATTGAGCTTATAATTACAGGGTAATAATTACAGTGAACCAGTTCACAAAAAGCCTTATCAGTCCTGAAAACCAGGTAATTTAGCCTGAATCTCTCTGTTAACAGGCTTTTTACTATTGCCCATAGACAGGTATAATGACCCGTTTTTAGCAGATCAAGGGCCGCGTACGGCCACCGGGAGAAGTATATTGAACAAGGTAAGCAGCTATTTGGCCCCCAGTTTTATAGCACTGGGTATTATTTCGATCTTTTTAATGACCACCAGCACCCCATCTTTTGCTGGCGAAGAAATTACGGTATACAAAAGTCCTGCATGTAGTTGTTGCAAGAAATGGGTGGATCATCTGAAAAAAAACGGGTTTAAGGTCAAGGCCTATGACGTCAAAGATGTCACACCCATCAAGCAGCGGTCAGGTGTCAGGCCCGAACAGGCATCCTGTCACACGGCACTGATTGGCGATTATGTCATTGAAGGCCATGTTCCAGCGAAAGATATAAAGCGGTTGCTTAAGGAAAAACCGAAAATTAAAGGTTTGACTGTACCCGGTATGGTTGTCGGTAGCCCCGGTATGGAACAAGGCTCACGCAAGGACCCTTACAAGGTTATGACTATTACCGAATCAGGGTCTGGCAAAGTTTATGCAGAGTATTAGTTTATAACATTTTACTGAATATCAAATTGCTCAGACCAGTTTCCCTTGGGCAGGAACTCGGCTATCTCCCGAACTTTACTGGCCTCATCGAGCTTACCCATAGATTTCAGTATTTCGCTTTTTAGTAACAGAGAATTTTTGCTATTGGGCGCCAGTGCTACCGCTGTGTTAATAGCTTTGAGCGAGTGTTCGTTCCTGGCATTCAGGTAATAAACCATGGCCAGGTTGTGATACGCCTTCTGGTAGCTCTGGTCATGTTTAATTGCCGCCAAAAAATGCCTGGTCGCCATCTTGTAAGCTTTTCGTTGTGCGAATAATACACCCAGGTCATCATGGGCTTCAGAATTCGACGGGTCCAGTGCCACAGCTTTTTTTAAGTCCACCTCGGCAGCCTTGAGTTCTCCGGCCCAAATTCTCCTGACGCCTCTTTTTGTGTAGGCCAGCGAGGAGTCTGGATTGCGCTCGATGTAAACAGTTAAATCGGCAATTGCCTTATTAATTTCTCCGGCCCGACCATAGGCCATGCCCCGGCCAAAATATGCTTCATCCAGTGCTGGATCGAACCTGATAGCATTCGTGTAATCATCGATAGATTTATCCGTGTCTCGAATTAACAAATAGGCATCAGCTCTTTTTAGATAAAGCCTGGGGCTTCTTGGTGATAAGTAGAGCGCCTGGGTGTATTTGGTTATTAGTTTTTCGACCTCTTCATAGTCCCGGGTTTTGTTTAAGTTGGACAGGCTGTGATCTTTGTTTGGTATTATTTCATTGAGTGGGTTGAGGTAACTGCTTGCCGAAACAGGCAAACCATCAAAACATGCCCTGTAGGTTTCTCGCACGAAAGTGTCTGTTAATTCGCCAGCATGATTGGGAATTTCATAATCTTCCAGTGATATGTCTACTGTTTCATTAAAAAATTCACCCGTGCATTGCTCATAAATTCTTCTGCCAGAAGCATCAAATTGTCTAAATGCGTTCAAGTCATCAACATTCTTATGAAAATTTATCAGGGTCTGGATGGGGGCGTTCCGATAGCCTGGAAGATAGGCGGCCAGGTAGTCTCGTACCAAGCGACCGGATTTATCATAGATGTAAATCTCAACATAATTTATATGGCCATTTCTGGAATCACCGGGAGTTATGCGCTGGTGACGGACGCGTGTCAAAATATGCCCATTCCCTTTATTGAAGTGACTTGTTTCTGTATAACCCATTCCCTGTGAGAAAGACCCGCCATAATCAGCGCTTGTTTTTGTACTATGTGTGGCGTATTTTTTTTGTAAATGAGTGCGTACCGTTAACAGGTCATCGGCAAATTTGTTCCATGTTTTGACTTGTGTCGTGTTCTCCCTGACGCCGGGTTTGTTTTTTTTGGCCAGTAAGAGTGGACTAACAAGGGAAAGGCCCAGGGATAGGGACAGAGAGATACCCGATATTAATAGCTTGCCTGTTCTAATGCTCATACAGAAATCCTGTTAGTTTAAGTCCGTATTAATTAGGACAGCAATTTTGGTAAAATTATTCCCTTTATTCCCTATAAAATGAGGTATTGGGGATTCCAGGAAAGAAAGGGGTATAGCAGTGGTAGTCTGTGTATCATATTGATTTGCTTATATTATAATCCAGGCATGGCTATTATATAGACGGGCACTGTCAGAATTCGGGCAGCATCCTGGATAAAAAAAATATATTGAGACGAGAGTGTGAAAAAAGACCAGCAAACAACGGACAGGCTATATACTAAAAAATTATCAAGCATTGACGATTTTAAGTTTGATGACGCGGTTGCTGGTGTATTTCCGGATATGCTGAAACGCTCAATACCTGGCTATAGTGCGCTCATTAATCTTATTGGTACCAGCTCACGGGTAATCGTAAAACCTGACTCACATGTTTATGACCTTGGTTGTTCCCTGGGTGCCGTAAGTTCTGTGGTAAGAAATAATTGTGCTGGTATAGATTATAATGGCATCGCCGTAGATAGCTCTGAGGCAATGATAAATCGTTGCCAGGTTTTGTTAGAACAGAACAACCCTGAACTAAAAATAGAAGTTGTATGTGATGATATTCGTAACATAAAAATTCAAAACGCATCACTCGTGGTGTTAAATTTTACCTTACAATTTATTCCCGTCGAGAACAGGATGAATTTGTTAAAGAAAATACATAGTGGTTTAAATCCGGGCGGGTATTTTATACTTTCCGAAAAAATTACCTCTGAAAACAAGGCAGAGCAGGATAATATCGATTTATTATACGAAAATTTTAAACGAGTGAACGGCTATAGTGAGCTGGAAATTAGCCAAAAACGCGAGGCATTGGAGAATGTCCTTATCCCCGAGACTTTTTCAACTCACAAAAACAGACTGGCAGCTTCCGGCTTTAAAAACATCCAGAAATGGTTCCAGGTGCTTAATTTTGTCTCCATCATTGCCCAAAAATGAATAAATTTTCCAGATTCTATTCAGATATTAAAAATACCGAACTGGAAAAAATATTTTTACCGGTTAAAGAGAAAATAGAATATAACTATTCATCTGAAAACCATGGCGATGTTGAGAAATGGCAGGAGATTTTAAAATTACTACCCGCTTTAAGACCATCAGAGCTTGATCTAAACAAGGCAAGTATTCTCATTGGCAGGGAGGCTGACGGCCATCAGTCACAGTTGTCTTTGCTGGCAGAATTGCTCATGAAATTCCAGCCATGGCGAAAAGGGCCTTTTAGTCTTTTTGGTATAAATATTAATACAGAATGGCGATCAGACTGGAAATGGGATCGACTTAAAAATCATATCGCCCCATTAAAAAACAGGACCGTCCTGGATGTCGGTTGCGGAAATGGATACCACTGTTTGCGAATAAAAGGTGTTGGCGCAGAACGCGTCATTGGCATTGATCCGACCTTGCTTTATGTCAGCCAGTTTAAGGCCCTCAATCACTACATAGAGACTGGCTCTGTCCATGTATTACCCCTGGCCCTGGAAGATTTGCCGGCAAACAGGCCACTTTTTGATACGGTGTTTTCAATGGGTGTGCTTTACCATCGGCGAGATCCGCTGGACCACTTATCAAGCTTGTCTGGATATATGCGCGAGGGCGGCGAACTGGTTTTGGAGACACTGATTATTGAAGGTGAAGAAAAAACAGTTCTGGAACCAGCGGGTCGTTATGCAAAAATGCGTAACGTTTTTCAGATACCAACAATAAAAAATCTGGTGAGCTGGCTTAAGTCTAGCGGCTATGTAGATATAAAAATTGTGGACATCTCAATTACAACTTTACAAGAACAACGTTGTACTGATTGGATGAAATTTGAATCCCTTGAGAATTTCCTGGATTCCGATGATCATTCCAGAACAATTGAAGGTTGGCCTGCACCCAGGCGTGCGATGCTAATTGCTAAAAAGGGATGAGAATATTAATCAACAAAGAACAACACAGTCCCTACCGCTGTTTTTGGCGCGGTAGAGTGCTGAATCGGCGCTGGCGAGGAGTTCTTCGACTGACTGGTTTGGTTCCATGGAAGTAACGCCCACAGAAACAGTAACGCCCGGTAAAGCCGAGTTATTGCTGTCGAAAATACTTGTGCTACTAACGCCACTCCTTAATCTTTCAGCGACGATTTTGGCAGATTTTAAATTAGTATTTGGCAGCAGGATTACAAATTCTTCACCACCAAACCTGGCGGCACCATCATTAGGACGTAAAAATTCCTGAATAGAATTTGATACCGCTCTTAACGCCATATCACCTGCAAGATGACCATTTTCATCATTGTATTTTTTAAAATGGTCAACATCAATCATAACAACACTAAGGGGTTCGCTGTTAATACGGCAACGATCAATAATACCGTCCATCGTTTCGTCTAACCAGCGACGATTATGGAGATTGGTCAATACATCTATTTTCGAAAATTCTTCATAAATCCTTTGTTGGTTCAGGCTTTCAATAACCATGTGGTTGTTTTTTCTAACCCGGGAAGAAAGAATAAATAATAAATTGCAGGCAATGGCATGAGAACGGTTAATCAAAGACCACAGGATCGTGCCTTCAATTTTTAATAATTTGCAATCGGTATCGGCAATCGCGTATGCGGATACTTTCTCGTGCTCAATAATAGACATCTCACCAATGCATTGACCAGCCTGTAAGTGAGCAAGTACTTTTTCATCATTAGGCTCAAGCTGAATCCGGACGCTGCCATCAAGTATCAGGAGCAGGTGCTCGTTGGTCTCGCCAGGCGCTAGCAGGACCTCTCCTGCATTGACGTTTTTCTGCTCAGCATAATCCAGCAACCACTCCAGTGTGTCCGGGCTCTCGCCACGAAATAAAGCCAGGTTTGTCAGATCTTTTGGGGTTGTTGCTAACTGCATCCATATTCCTGAAGGTTAAATTTTCTTGGTAACGAATTGTGCCACATTCGGGTACATTTTATAAGTGAATTTTTCCGGGATAGGCCACTTATAAAAAGACTTACTTAATTATTACAGTGACTTATGTTATCTATCTAAAAATTATTATTGGTTAAAATCAGAACCTATTTTGGCCTGCTGGCCCGGCCCTTTAACCATTTTAGCAGTGGTTCCCATTGCTCGAGATCGGTATAAACGGCAGAGGGTGCCATTTCAAAAATTCCCACACCCTTTTCAGCAGCACGAATGTAATTCTGGCTGTCCCTGAGACAGGCGATCACTGGAATTCTGAGGCTGTTTAGAAACGTTAATAGAGTTTGGTAGATTAGTGTATTTTCCTTGACCCGGTTGGCGATCACCGCAATCCTGGATTGTTTGCTGGATACCCTCCCTGTTAACATGAGTTGGTGGATAAATTTTGTGGCGGCCCTGATATCTACTGGCGATGGTAATACGGGCACGAGCAGGGTTTCAGTTCTGCGTAAAAGATTGCTCATTTCCTTGCCGTGAATGCGGGCCGGTGCATCCATCACGAGAATATCAGTATCGTTCGGGACAGTTGGAGTTTTATTAGCTGCATCCAGGCCGGTTATTTCGGGGTATTCCCAATTAGGATCCTTATTCCTGGCATCGAGCCATCCAAGGCTGGACAACTGTGGATCAAAATCCGCCAGTACCACCTTTTTATTCTCGACTGCATAATAACTGGCCAAGTTGGTCGCGATGGTGCTTTTACCGCAACCGCCCTTGGCATTAAGTATCATTATTTTTCGCATTGGCTTATCCCGAACAATTAGTTAACTGGTTATTACCCTGAAATTTTATATTGAAAACTGTATCTGTTAGGCCATGATCATCAATTATATAACTTCAGCAACTTTTTTTGTATCAAAGTCCGTTACCCGTCTCTATGATGGGCAGGATTAATATTCAATTATTTAACAGTTTATGCATTTTCTAGCCTGATTTCCTGATTTATTATTTGGATGACCAAAGACAATAAAAATTTAACCATCCTGGCTACCTGCCAGGGTTTGATGATGACAGCCAATTCCTTGTTGGTAACCACCTCGGCCCTGGTTGGGTTTGCCCTGGCAGAAAACAAGTCCATGGCGACCATTCCGCTTGCCATGGTATTCCTGGGTGCCATGGTTACAACCATTCCGGCATCAATATTGATGAAACGGATTGGCCGGCGCAACGGATTTATGATCGGTGTATGTTTCGGGATACTGGGGGCAATCATTTCATCATGGGCCATCCTGAAAATGGATTTCGTGTTGTACAGTATTGGTGTCACATTATTTGGCGTATCAAACGGCTTTGGTGGTTACTACCGTTTTGCAGCAGCAGACGGTGTCGCGGTTGATCGACGATCCAGAGCCATTTCCCTGGTACTTGCGGGAGGTGTAATTGCAGCATTTATTGGCCCTAACATGGCAAGCTGGACCAGGGATCTAATAGGAAGCGCGGCCTTTACAGGCAGTTATGTATCGTTGGTCGCAGTTTTTATTATGGCAATGTTGCTATTGTTATTTCTTGACATTAAACAGGTGGGCGAGGAATGGGACAACAAAAATGCCCGTTCAATATGGGTTATTGCCAGGCAACCCGCATACATTATTGCCGTGCTTAGTGTATTGGCAGGTTTTGGCGCCATGTCTCTCATCATGACTGCCACATCTTTGGCAATGCATGCCAGCAGACATAATTTTACCGATACTGCTTTTGTTATCCAGTGGCACATATTTGCCATGTATGCGCCCTCATTTGTAACCGGTAAACTCATTGAAAAGTTTGGTTTATTAAATATTATGCTTGCAGGTGTAATGTTAATATTTGCTTGTATTGCTTTGAATACGAGCGGTAACTCTCTTGCGCATTACTGGACCGGACTTTTTCTTTTGGGCATTGGCTGGAATTTTCTATTTGTAGGGGGAACTACTCTACTCACCGAAACTTATACAGAGTCAGAAAAGTCTAAGGCCCAGGCGCTTAATGATTTTTTAATTTTCTCGAACGTTAGTTTCGCGGCCTTATGCGCTGGTGCAATTCACAATAATTTTGGATGGTTAATTATTAATTACAGTGTCTTGCCACTTCTCACCATCGTAGTATTTTCGATAGCATGGTTAAAGTTAAAAAATAACCGTCAGGTCATCTGGTCAGAAAATTAAAATAAAAAAAATTATTTCTTACTAATTATATATTAATTAATCAACAGCATAGCTAACATAGTTCAGGGTGATTCAAGGTATTGAGCGGTAACCAGTAGTTTTATGGTCAACAGCAAGTCTCCCGAAATAGTCTATACTTGGAAGTAAGACATGGACTAAAGGAACGCTATTATGTTGACTGAAATTCTGCACCGCGCGCAGGCTTTTGAACGTCGACACGGACGCCGACCCAATACCCTGTTCCTCACACACGAGCAATATTCCCTATTGCGTAATGAGTACCCGGAAATTCTGGGAGAATCGCCCGAGATTGTTTTAGGGTTGCGTATTGCAATGACGCCAAATAAATCGTTATTACAACCAAAGATTTCCTGGTTACCGGCTCGGGTACCAAATTACTTGCGCCAAAGAAAAATTAAATGTCAACAAGCAGAAGTCGCCAGAGCCACAGCAGATGAGAATTCTGATTTATTTGATGTATTGACCAGGAGCCAGGCCCAGCAGCAAGGCTAACCTGTTACGGGCCAGGGATTAAAATTTTTCTTTGATTAATTCCCTGAAGTTTCCGTTAATGGTATTTCAGGTTGAATTGTAAAAAGTTCACCTAGCGCCAGTTTAATTTCCTGCAAGGTCAAGTGAGCGCCCATCGCCGGGTCGTCCCATTGTTTGCAATCCAGACTGACAACATCGGGTTGTGTGCTGGACTCCAGGTAAATTTCTGTAACATAGGACACTGCGGTGTAACCGCCCGCTCCTAAATAGAGCCCAGGGTAACCAGCTGTCATAGTAAGACTTGCAAACTTAACAGGTAGAGAAACAAGTTCTTCATTAAGGAAAACACGAGTGATGGTAAAAGTATCCGGGTTGATGGTTTGCGTTGCGGCCATCCGGTTCCTGACGTTAAGAACACAATAAGGCCGGTAATTCTCGACCGGGTTAAGCTGTTGTGGCTTTGGTTCACCATCCTGAATATGCAGACTTGCCGTTTCGCCAGGTATTACAATAGCCCTATTGAGCTTGAGTTTTAGGCCCGGGGAGATATTTAATGGATAATTACTGTAACTCACTGCAACATTACCAGTAGAGATTGTGGCTGTCTGGCATGATACGAGAGACAGATAAACAGCAGTTAAAATAAGAAATGGACGCATGTATTTACCTCCAATAGGGAATTAATGTACCTGAAATGATTCCTCAAATTATACACACATTACTTGTTTTTAAAATGGATAACGTGTTTCAGAGGCGAGAGGTTAATTTCATCTATGACCGTGTTGCCACCATTAGCAAGAATTAGTTTTATGCAGTCGACAATAGCATCAATATTGATGCTATTATTATTTTCCTTACCGGGTTCAAAATCAAGATCTTTGTAAAAGTCGGTTTTAACCATGCCCGGATTAATAATTGTAACACCGATACCAGACCTGGCGCACTCGGCGCGCAAGGCCTGGGAAAATCCACGCAATGCAAATTTTGAGGCGCAGTAGATGCTGCCTTTTTTGCTACCGCGCAGGCCCGCATCGGAACCAATAAAAATAATATTTCCAAGACCTGCCCGTTTCATAACTGGCAGAAAACATCGTGTTATGTAGGCATGGCTGGTGAAATTAACATTCATAAGGGAATTAATTTGCTGGTATGAATATTCTTCAAGGGATCCAAACAGGCCCATGCCTGCATTGAGAATGAGTGCCGACGGCATGAATCCACTACTTTTTATTTCCTCGAGTCTGGCGGGTAACTTATCAAGATCGCCAAGATCAATTTTGTAAGGTTTGAAGCCGGGTAGTTCTGTTTGTTTTTCAGAAAAATTCCTGGCAATGCCTGTGACATTGTATCCTGATGTGCACAACTCATCCGAGATAGCACGACCAATCCCCTTGCTGGCGCCCGTAACCAGAATATGACTATCAGTTTTCAACATTTCATTTACTTATGTGCAAGGAAAATAAATTTTATCAGAAATATAATCGCGTATGTTTGATTCACAAAACTTCAAAAGTTGAGTCTCAAGCTCCTTCTCATAGCTTACCATGCCAGAAATATTTTCCAATGGACCGGCAAATAATAATTCATCCGGGAAAATCTTCTTGATATTTTTAAAATAAGTTTTGGGCAGACGAAAAGTACCGAGACTTACAGAATGAAGTGATTGCGCATCAATTTTGCTAAAGACAGCCTTGAAAAAATCACTATAAACCTCCTGGTACCCATCAATATAGATAACAGGATCAAAGCGGAGACCGATTTTCCAGCCGGCATGTTGTAATTTCCTGATGGCATTAATACGTTTTTCAAGGGTGGGGGCCCGGTGTTCCAGAGCCCGGGCAATTGAATCTGGTGATAAGCTGAAAGCAACGACACAGTTGTCTAGCGGGCTTTGCGAAAGTAGTGTCGAAATTTGGGTACTCTTGGTTCTGAGTTCAAATTTAGCACCGGTATTTTTTTTGAAAAATGGTGAAAAAAATTCCATAAAACCTGTTACAGGTTCCAGCGCCAGGCTATCGCAATCATAGCCGGTGAAAAACCAGGCCTCTTCTCCAGGCTTGCTGGTTATGGCAGTAATACCGTCCTGGAAATCTTCGTAATTAACAAAAAGTACGTAATATGCAGATCGGTACATGCCCTGTAAAAAACAGTAACGACAATCATAAAGACAATTTAACATGTGCGAAAAGTAATAATTTTTGCCGCCGCCAATACCATAGGATGCCGGTGCTTCCAGGACAAAGTTTTTGAACTTCCTGGCAAGTATTAATGCCGGGTTTTGTTTTTGGATGCGAAAGTTCTGCGCCTTGCGATTGAATATTTCCGTGTATTGCTGGCAATAGATTATATTTGCTTCTTTATATCGATTGCAGATCTCACGAGTCCGGGCATGGTCCCTGACTGAATCTTCAATGTAGATGGTATCGATCATCCTGGTGTTAAGTGAGTTTGACAGGCAGTTCTTTTATTTTATTTTCCAGCCAAGTTAGCACCTGACTACTACTTTTCAATTTTGGAACAAGGTCGCTAACTTTATCCTGGCTGGTTAGCAGGGACAATCGTTCCAGTAATTTAACAAGGCGGAGCTTCTGGTAATGCGAAAAATGATGGTTGTTAATCATGTCGGTAATATCGATTGCTGGCAATTTACTGGTCGATTGCTTATGCAAACAGATAAGCGCTTCTATTATATTATAAATATCAGGTAGTTTTGACTCGATTAATATGCTGACTTGTTTAGCATTTATATTGTCAGTTGGCGAACAATTATTATCAGAAATTATTTTGTAACATTGTACCAGTTCACTGGTCTGGTGATTGATCGCGGCCTGGTAAAAATAAGTTGCCTCCATATCGTAGGCGCAGTTTTCCGGATAGCTTTTCTCAGGTTGATCTACGGTAATTAATGAAATTGAGTCAATTTTATTTTTACTTAACTTATTACCAATGTTTAAAACCAGGCTGGGTGGATACCAGTTTAAACCATCAGGACCGGTAATTTTATGGATCAATCTACCCGTACCCATTGCTAGCTTACCGTGACCCGCTATACCAATATTTAACCAGGCGGACGGTTGTGCCTGGAATTCTGCTAACCGTTTAACAGCTGATGCACACGCCTTGCCACCAACACCCGAGACTACGAGATTTATTTTTGTGTTCTGATAGAGCTTGATATTGTCGACAGGCCTGGGCTGTAACCCATAATGATCAATGAGTGGCCTGGCTTCGCATTTCAGTGCACATACTATATTTATCACTTACGATACCAGCTGCCCAGGGCAATATTTCCCCGTAGAATATGTCGCTTGTAATGATGAATAGTATTTTATGTCATCATTTTTCTTTCTTTTGATTGCCCCTTTCAGGTAAATAGAGATTTTTGTCTGCAACTGTGTAACCGCGAGACTTGTTTGTTCAGTGGTTAATAAATTACCAGCCAGCAGGTTAACCAGGGCCTTAATCCTGAAGCGATCCATGCCCCAGTATTTTCGGGACAATTGATCCTCGTGACCACCATATTTTTTTATCAATGGTTGCGGCAAATAGTCAACCGGGTAGCGAGCACAAATTTTCAGCCACATATCGTAATCTTCGCAAGCAGGTAACTGCTCATCAAATAACCCAGCTTCGTTTAGCAAAGATCTTTTAATCAGTGCCGAGGAAGGCGAAATCGCACACATGGACAGACAATGTTCGAAAATCCAGCCGCCGTATTTTTCATGCTTGTCCATTTGGTTAACCCGGGTTCCATTACGAATCCAGGTTTCGTTACTATGGACAAGGTAGGTATCATTCGGTTGCTGCTTGATAACACTAACCTGGGAGGTTAACTTTTCAGGCAACCACTCATCATCCGAATCCAAAAGGGCAATCCACTCGTAACTGGCTTCTCGAATACCCATGTTCCTGGCAGCACTGACGCCACTATTATTTTGGTGAATATAAACAACACCGGGAAATTCTTTTTTAATCATTTCAGCGGTGTCATCTGTTGACCCATCATCGACAACAATAATTTCGTCAGGCAGTTGCGTTTGCAAGGCGACAGATTCGAGCGCTCGCCTGAGCAATGAGGCCCGATTGTAGGTAGGGATTACGAGACTGATATCTATCATTATAGGTATTTATCTATCTGGATGAATCCTGTTGCGGTATCCCGTTTCAATATTTGCTAGAATACATTTTTTGAGTTTAACGGAAATACAATGACTAAAGCGATACCCGTAAAAATTGAACGTAATAAACAGGCAATTACACCTGAAAACAAATGTACTTTCTGTCACGGCGCAAAGTGTTGCACATATGTGACGGAGCATATCGATACACCCAGGTCTATGGAAGACTTTGATACCCTCTTGTGGCAGATTTCGCACCAGAATCTCCAGTTATACAAGGATGAGGGCGACTGGTTCTTGCTGATTAATGGCGCCTGTGATCATTTATTGCCGGGTGGGCGATGTGGTATTTACGAAGTACGACCACAAATTTGCCGCGAGCATTCAAACGAAGATTGTGAATTTGATCAATTAGCAGGCGAGGATGATTTTGACCTGTTATTTAAAGACTATAAAAGCCTGGATACTTATTGCAGGAAGAAATTCAAGACCTGGGATAAAAGATTCGAGCGTTGGTAGTAATTATTTCCCGTGGTGCGACCAATTAAAAATACCAGGAAAGAATATTCCAGAAAGAGCATTTAGGCAAATTATTTCAGGATGATTGTCCCGAACCAAACAATATTACAGACTGCTGCGCCATGACAACGAAGCGGGTTTGGTATTAAAGCTGCTCGCGCTCGCGACTACTATTGTTTCGTTTGCTATCGTTAAGTCTGAATATTAACGAATTCCAGTCTTTGATTGCCACTTTTCGGCGCGGGCCTTGCGGATAATCAATGACGGCATAACGAAGTTCACCTTCGGCATAGGCCAATACACGCACTTTAAATAATGTGCCAGTCTTGTCCACATACCAGTTGCCAGGTGTCGGGGGGAGCAGAATTTCCTGTTTCGATTTTCTAAGCCAATTCATATTGCCTGTTACCACTACCAAGTTATTAGGATGTTGTTGGTGAAATGATTATAACGGGACTGGCATGCCATAAAAACAATATATTTTACTCAGGTATAATAATAGTTAACATTAACTTTCACTCCTAAGCTATTAAAAAATAGCATTTTTTAATCTAGGTAAAAACTAGGGTTATTGGACTATTCAAGCTTCAAATACCTATTTTTAAGCGGGTTCTGGCATGATTTCATGAAACCCTTTAATAGCTTTAAATTCCCCCGAATTTTTTATTTCAGCTTTTGAGTCCGGGCGCTGAATGCCAAGCAGGTAGGCAATACCATATTCCTGTGCGGTCTTTAAAACTGGCAGACTATCGTCTATTAACAGGGTTCTCGCCGGGTTAAAGGGGTTGCTCTGTTGATATATCTGCCAAAACCCGGTGGTTTCCTTGGCCATACCAAAATCATGGGCACAGGTTATTTTGTCTATGTGGCCAGCCAGCCGGGTTTTATTCATTTTAAGCGCCAGGCTTTTTTGATGGGCATTTGTCACTAATACGGTTTTAATCTGGTGACTTCGTAAGCGGTCGAGAAATTTGATTACGTTGGGATGGATGCGAATCAAATGATTTATTTCGGCTTTCAGGGCCGCGATATCCAGTTCCAGTTCCCGTGACCAGTAATCAACACAATACCAGTCCAGTGAACCCTCTGCTTTGCGATATTTTACTGATAATTGAGATTTGGCCGTAGCAAGTGTGAGGCCATTTTTTTCACCAAATCGTTTTGGTACATGCTCCTGCCAGAAATGATTATCAAAATGCAGGTCAAGCAGTGTGCCATCCATATCCAGGAGTACAAGATCAATCAGGTTCCAGTTTATCATTTTTTATACCCGGGATTATCCATAAAGTTATATTTCCAATGCCAATTAATTAAACCTGATTAATTCATCAGGAATACTTTAATTCAGTGTCCCATAAGTCTAGAATCTGTGCAGCTAATTTTATCCTGACCGCTGAGAGAAGAAAATGCATCGAATTATATTAAATTTATTGTTATTAGTAACCGTACTGGTGATTAATCCAGTTTTAGCAGCGCCCGTTTTAGTTGAGCCTGAATGGCTTGATAAAAATTTGGGCAAACCGGGTATTGTCCTGATTGACATGAGTAGTGAGGATACCCAGTATCAACGATTCCATATTCCAGGGGCCTATTATTTACCCTACCAGGCCCTGATAAAAATGGATAAAAAAAGTAAATTTCCCGAGGCAGTGAGCGATCAGCGTATGACCTTGATCCTGGGCCACTTTGGAATTTCTGAAAATACACAAGTTGTTATCTACGATGATATGGGCGGACTTAATGCCGGACGTCTCTTTTGGCAGCTGGAGCGAATGGGCCATAAGCAGGTGTCGGTATTAAACGGCGGCCTGGTCAAGTGGATTATCTCCGGTCGTAAAGTCACGAATAAAATCACATCACCGACAGCTGTCAAACATTTATTGAATGAAAAAGAAACGGCAGGCAGACGCGATAACCATGCCAATCTTGATGATGTCAAGGCTGCCAGTAAAGATTCATCAGCAGTCATCCTGGATGTAAGGAGTGATGGCGAGTACCTGGGGGACACTAAAAAGAAAAAAGGTGGCCACGTTCCCGGTGCCAAGTGGTGGCCCTGGCAACAAGGGGTAGATTTTGAGAATAGTTTTACCAGGGCAAATAAAAAGAAAATTGAGAAACTACTGCAACAGGCGGGGGTATCCAGTAAACAAAAACCAGTGATTGTATACTGTCGCTCGGGCCACCGTGCCAGTCAGACATATCTACTGTTGCGCAGCCTTGGCTATGAAAAGGTAAAACTTTATGCAAATTCCATGAACGAATATGGCCGCTCAGGGTCAAAATTAAAACAAGGCAAAAATCCCTAGAGGTCGTATATGGCTAGCGTACTGGAAAGGCAGTGTTCAACGAACCAATTTCCGGGCCCAGGTCTGTACAAGATTAAGTTTGACAGGAAATTACTGCAATTATCATTGAGTGTACGTGCTGCCCGGGCCATGGCAGATCAAGACCAGCAAGGGCATATCGACGTTGAGCTTGAATTATATTTCAGCTGTTTGATTCGAAAACGGGTCAATATCAGGCGGCAGCCACGAGCTGATGCTATTTTCAAGACTGCCGTTAATAATTATTTAAGCATAAGCTTCAGGCCAGTCATGACTAAAGTTTGCCAAGTTAGTGATGTAGCGGGTGAGCCAGATATTGAACCTTTACCAATTGTAAAACCGGAACGTTTTACACCAAATTGGTTGTCACTTGATTATAAAAATGGCCAATGGCTGGGAGAGTTCGGTTATTAATTTTATGTAACCAACCAGGCCAGTGCCGCAGTTTTATCGTGGAAGATTTCAACCTCCGCATCGGTAAAGGCACTGTTAATCCAGGCAAGCCATGACTGCCACTGGTCAGTAGTCACGGCAGCAATCCTGGCAAAATCGTGGGCATGGCCGCGTATAAAACGTATATCTTCCCAGACTACGTCAACAGTAAAGCCAGACATTTGGGTAAGGTCTATGAGCAGGTTAATGCGGTTTTCTTTAATACCGTCAAGGATTGCTGATTCAAATTCATTATAATCTGTCAGTGTGAGTTCGCCCATAATTTCAACTGCCAAAACATTGTCTTGCGTTGATATTGTTAGCATAATTGTCTCCTTGTTCGTAATACCTGAATTTTTTATACCCTAAATTTGTATTTTAGATGATATTTGTTTTTATATCCCGGTTTACCTGTTTTAGCCAATAGACAAGATAATCAGTATCGCTAATAAATGTATAATAACAGGTATCCAGAATAATGAACCAGTTTTTCAGATGATAAAACTTGAACAAAATTTACTAAAACAGGTAACAGAGATTGCCCGTACAGCAGGAAAAGCAATACTTGATGTTTATCGGCAGGATTTTAAAGTTAAGAAAAAAGCAGATAATTCTCCATTAACCTTGGCCGATCAGGCAGCCAATGAAATAATCATTTCTTCGCTGCATAAGTTAACCACGTCCATCCCGGTGTTATCTGAAGAGTCGGATATGGTTGAGTATGAGCAACGTCAGGATTGGGATGAATTTTGGCTGGTTGATCCACTGGACGGCACAAAAGAATTTGTTAAAAGAAATGGCGAGTTTACCGTTAATATTGCATTGATTTCCCATTCAAAACCAGTACTTGGTGTTGTGTATGCCCCGGTGCTGGATATTTTGTATGTGGCCATGAAGGGTGCGGGTGCATATAAAGAAATTAATGGCTCAGTATCTGAAATTGAAACAATAAAATATAAAGGTAAACATGCCACAATTGTAGCCAGTCGCTCACACAGCGGAGATACCCTGGTGCAGAGCATAGAAAGAATTAAAAAAGCAGAAGGAGAAGTGAAGATTCAGAACATGGGCAGCTCGCTAAAACTATGTCTTGTAGCTGAAGGGAAAGCAGATATTTACCCGCGCCTCGGCCCTACATATGAGTGGGACACCGGTGCAGCTCATGCAGTTGTTAATTTCGCAGGCGGTAAGGTTGTTGACCTGCAAGGTAACGAGCTAATTTATAATAAGGCCTCACTACTGAACCCCGAATTTATAGTACAAGGCGACAGAAATTATTCCTGGATTAAATATTTTCATGGGCAATGAACCGTTAAATACCAATAATCTTTACCTAACCATTGACCAGGGCGGTCACTCAAGTCGTGCTATTGTTTTTAATACATTCGGTGAGCAAGTTGCCTTTGCCCGTCATTTGGTTGATGAAAAAACGACGGGCCCAGACCGGGTGGAACAGGATCCAGAATTGTTACTCACCTCAATTATAGATTCAGTAAAATCAGTAATTGAACAGCTCGGCGAACGTGCCAGTCATATCGTTGCCGCCGGTTTGGCAACCCAACGATCAAGCATGGTATGTTGGCATAAACAAACAGGTCAGGCGTTGTATCCCGTTATTAGCTGGCAGGACAGGCGGGCCGCTCAGTTCCTGGATAAACTTCAGGACCAGGCTGAAATGATACACAAAAAAACCGGCCTGTTTTTATCGCCACATTTTGGTGCCAGTAAAATGCGTTGGTGCCTGGACGAAGTGCCGGCAGTTGCCGATGCCCATAAACAGGGCCAGCTAATCATGGGGCCGCTGGCCAGTTTCCTGATTTTTCGTTTACTGGATGAGAAACCAGTACTGGCCGATCCTGCCAATGCCTCACGAACACAGCTTTGGAACCTGGTCGATAAAGATTGGGATCCGGAATTACTGGATATATTCGGGATACCTAAATCTTGTTTGCCAGTTTGTGTGTCCACTCGTTATGCATTCGGGACCTTAACTGTTGATAGCTTTAAAATACCGATGAAGATAGTTAACGGTGACCAGTCTGCTGCACTATTTTCATATGGTCCATTGCAGGCCGATAATGCTTATATAACTATCGGGACCGGTGCCTTTGTATCCCGTAGTTCAGGATATTACGCACTTTATGGACGCCGGTTGCTGGCTGGGATAGTAATGCAGGAGCAGGACAAGAGCACTTATGTTCTGGAAGGCACGGTTAATGGTGCCGGTTCGGCACTTGACTGGATTAAATCAGAACTCAAACTGGAAAAATTTACGGATAAACTGCCTGCCTGGCTGGCCGCGTCAAAAAACCCACCCATTTTTTTGAACGGTGTCTCAGGGCTGGGTGCACCTTACTGGATTTCAGATTTTGACAGCCAGTTTATCGGTGACGGGACAGATGAAGAAAAAGTGGTGGCAGTGATTGAAAGTATTATTTTCCTGCTCGAGACGAACTTGCGGGAGATGTTAAAGCTGGCCTCGCCACCATTACAAATTCAGGTCTCCGGTGGTTTTTCGAAACTTGATGGCCTTTGCCAGCGATTATCGGATTTGAGCGGGTTACCGGTTTACAGACCAGTTGAACAAGAAGCCACAGCTCGTGGGACGGCATTTTTATTAGTAAATGCAAAACACCATTGGCCAGAGGGTGAGATTGGCGTTTGGTTCAAACCCAAAAAAAATGAAGCAATAAAAAAACGTTATGAAAAATGGGAATCGTATTTACTGACAGCAATTCGAGAACAGTAAATCAGTTGCATGGGCGGGAATTATATTAATTCCATTATATTAACTCAGGCTTGTATTGACTAAGCAGAGGCTTACTGGCCAGTTGCCTGGGTGATTAATAAGTCATCAGTTTTTTTATTGTGTTTATTTTTTGGTATGGGTAGTCGTGGTTTTATTCTTTTTAGCATTTTTTCGGCGGTTGCACGATAACCGGTTAATTTTCCACCATAAATACTGAATAAGTTGGGATGGTTCATGTCCGTGTGAAATACAGTTTCCCGTGGCCTGCTAAAGGCGCTGGATTCGCTGCGCGGCAAAACTCGTAAGCCGGCAAATCGTGCTACTTCATCTGTCTGCCAGTTCGGGAAATAATGGCGAGTTACGCGCAGTAAATATTCTATTTCTTCTTCGGTTGGTTGCGCATCAGCAGGATCGCCGGTGAACAGTGATTCTGTTGTACCAATCAGTGTTTGACCTAACCATGGCATCATAAATATTGCACGTTTGTCTTCAGGCGCTTCCGCATAAAATACGCCTACAGGCGCTGGCTGCTTGATAACCACGTGGGCACCCTGTACCAGGTCCATGTCTCTTTTAACAGTAGCAGGCCTGATTTTATCCAGCACCATATTAACCCAGGGCCCGGCTGCATTAATTAAAATGGTGGCATGACATGATTTTTCCTCGTTATCTTTGGAATAGAGTATTTCGTAACCCGATGGCGTTTTACCTGCACTATTAAATTTCGCCGGGCAAGCGATCTCGGCACCAAAATTGGTGGCAGAACTCATGACGGCCTCAGTGAGTTTTTTATCATCAGTTTGCGCATCCCAGTATTGAAAAACATGTTTCAATCCTTTTGTTTCCAGGCCGCTAAGAGAGGACCATTTTTTTTTAGGGACAAAATGAAAACGAGTAAATGCCGCGAATTTTCCGAGTAAAGTATACAAGGCAAGACCCATTGCGATATAAAAAGCAGGGCGGGATGTTTTTTTGTATATGGGTAAATAAAATTTTGTTGGTTTGACCAGGCCGGGCGCAATTTTTAACAAAATCGTGCGTTCTCGCAATGATTCATTGACCAGTTTTATTTGGCCGGATTCCAGGTAACGCAGACCACCATGGATTAGTTTACTGGATTTACTGGATGTGCCGGCTGCCAGTGCAGTTTGTTCCAGTAACAAGACGGTATAACCTTTGACTGCGGCAGCCTGCGCGATACCGACGCCATGGATGCCACCACCAATGATGACGATATCGTATTGTTTCACACACTGCCTGGAGTTTGTTTCATCTCCGTTAGCATATCATCAATGGTATTTGTTTCAATAAAATTCACACCACGCTTGATTAATTTATTTGCAGTGTTCATATCATCAGCTGAAAAAATTACCAGTTTTTTACCTGGCAAAGTCAGTTTACCCCAGCGGGGTAAACTCTTAATGTCACAGAAAAGAAAATCCGGATCTAGTTCCTCTATTTTGGCATTATTCCTGGCGCTCCATTTATTGGTAACACCACCAATGACAGGGAAGCCAAAATTTTTTACCGCCAGCAAAGCAGGAATAGAATAAGAGATTATAATACACTGGCGGGATACCGGGCGCAGTGATCTTAAAATGGCCGTAATAACCGGTGTTATGCCGAAATGATGAATGCTTATTCTTTTAATTTCTATAAATGCCTTAACGCCAGGGTGTTTTATTAAAAGTTTTACGAAATCATCCAGTGTTGGAATTGTTGTTCGGGCAAATTTATAGCCAAACTGATTAAAATCCATGGCACGAACATCCTCGAGTTCTGCCAGTGTCCGCATATGGATCGTGCCTTCGGCATTACACAAACGCTTTAAGTCCCGGTCGTGAAATAACACCGGTTTTAGATCGCTTGTTAGCTGGATATCTGTTTCCAGGTATTCAGCACCAGCCGCAATCGCGGTTTCGTAACCGATCAGGGTATTTTCAGGGTACTTTTTTGGCAGGCCACGATGGGCAATCAGGTACGGTTTTGGCATGGTTACAGCGTAGCATTTGAATATGGAAATGCGATGATTTTTGTTATTTATCCGAAAAAGACAGCATGAGACAGTGATTTTAGCCTGGCAACAGGTTTTCTTTGATAATTTCCCCCGGTTAAATATGAATTAAATCCACAAGAGTGTAATCAGTAAAATAGTTTCCAGCAACTCAATCTGGGCACCAATGGTATCGCCAGTAATACCACCCAGGATCCTCTTCATCCACGTCCTGAACAATACAAATCCTGCCGCCCCGATAGTTAACATAACCAGACCTTGCGTGCCCAACAGGAGCACAACTGCAATTACAATTATTCCCAGGGACGTAACCATGAGAGCAAATGATATTTGCTCAGACAGGTTCGCACCAAGCCCATCCGCACGCGCATAAGATGTAGTTGCCAATAGAATAACTGCATATGTTCTGCTAATTACAGGAATAAATAACAGAGCAAGCCACAACTGGTGTTCGATAATATAGGTGAGGCTTGCCCACTTGAGTAACAAGACACATACGACCGCAACGATTGCCATCACGCCACTACGTGGGTCTTTCATGATGGCAAGAGTTTTTTCCCGGTCCCGAAAACCACCGACCAGCCCATCTGCAAAATCTGCCAGGCCATCGAGGTGTAAGGCGCCCGTTACGATTGCCCAAAATACTACGGTTAATGCCGCTGCAACATTTACAGAAATCTCGACAACAAACATTGCCGGTATCAGCAAGGTCGCGCCAATAATAAAGCCAATCCAGGGATACCAGTAAAGGGATGACCGGGAATCATTTTCATCATAGTATGATGTATCCGGAACCGGGAATACGGTTAAAAATTGTAATGCAAATAAAAAACTTTTTAAAATACGCATTAGCTGGCCGGTACAGTTTTGCCAATAAATTTACCGGTACTTTTGTTAAGACTGGCGCAGTCACCGGTGCGGAGCTGAACCAGTTCACCATGGGATACCTGGGCATCCAGGAAGCTCGCTGAATTCTCCGCCAAGGCCTCGCTTAACAAAACTCTAATGGGTCCGCCATGGGTAATAACCAGTACATTATTATTTTGTGCGGCATCATATATCGACTGCCAGCATAACATGACTCGTTGCCGTAAATGGGCCAGTGTTTCGCCTTGCGGTGGAGTATTTTTTTCAGGGTCGTTCCAAAAGGCTATCAGTAAATCTTTATCTTTTGAAAATATTTCCTCTGCTGTTTTCCCTTCCCATAACCCAAAATGTATTTCTTTTAGCCGGTCATCTACTTGTAATGTTGCACCCATGCGATTTGCGTAATCCCTGGCAAATGCAAAACTGCGTTGCAAGGGTGAGGAGAAAATAATTTGCCATGGGATTTTATTATGTTGAGGATTTGCTAACGATGCTTCCATTTGAGCCCAGCCTTTGTTTGTCAGGGTATCATCCAGGCTGCCCCGGTAACAATTTCCCAGGGTGGTCTCACCATGGCGCAGGAGGGCAATGTGGTGCATGGGGTTGCTAGTTTTTTTCCGAGACACTGGCCTGCTCAAAGGTAGCCATTTGACCATGCAGCTCACAGGCCATGCGTAGAATCGGTACAGCCATGGCAGCGCCACTACCTTCACCCAGGCGCATACCCAAATTCAGTAACGGCTCGGCATCCAGTGCTGCAAGAATTTTTTGGTGGCCGGGTTCAGCCGACTGGTGGGAATAAAGTAACCATTGATTAACATCTGGATTTAACCGTACTGCACACAATGCCGCAACACTACATATAAAACCATCGACCAGTACCGGTAGTCCGTGTTGGGCACTACTTATATAAGTACCGGTCAGTGCGGCAATCTCGAGGCCACCAACATGCCGTAACACATGAAGTGGTTGTTGCATGTTGTCGCGATGTAACTTTATTGCCGCATCAACCAGTGATATTTTTTGAGAGATACCATTATTATCCAGGCCTGTGCCTGGACCGACGATTTCTTTTGCTGGTAGATTAAGCAAAACACACGCCACAGCAGATGCAGATGTGGTATTGCCGATGCCCATTTCACCACCAATAAAAAGTTGCGCGTCTTTTTCGACGGCACGTGTAACGGCTTGCCTGCCAAGACCCATTGCTTCGGTTATTTGTTTTTCATCCATAGCCGGGCCGTGTTGAAAATTATTGGTACCGGCCGCCACTCTCGATTTAAAAACCCCGGGCAAGTCATCATGATCTGTTACCGTGCCTACGTTAATCACTTCCAGCGTGGCCCCCAATGATCGCGCCAATACATTGATAGCAGCACCACCCGTGGAAAAATTTTTCACCATTTCCAGTGTGACTGATTGAGGAAAGGCAGAAATACCCGCTTCGGTAACACCGTGGTCAGCGGCAAACACAGCAATATTTACCCGTTCCAGTGTCGGACAGGTTTGTGCCTGCAGGCTTGCCAGCTTTATGGCCAGTTGTTCCAGTTGACCGAGGGCACCCGGTGGTTTAGTCAGGCTAGCTTGCCTGTTGGTTGCAGATTTTAGTGCAGCACTATCAATAGATGCGACCGGATCCGTGACCCAGTTAACTTCAGGGCTCATGATTTATGATCCATTATGCTCTTTTATTATTAAGGGCAGGCCCGCTACTGTCAGGGTCACGCGTTGACAAGACTTTGCCAGTGATTGATGTAATTGTCCGGCTTCATCGCAATAACGACGGGCCAGGGCATTATCAGGAATTATGCCGCTGCCGGTTTCATTGCCGACAAAAATAATGTGTCCCGGTAATTCCGCCAGGGTATCGAGTAGCGCCTGGACTTGTTCTGCCAGTAGATCCGGGTTCGGTTGCATTAATAAATTGCTTAACCAGAGTGTCAAACATTCCACTATCACAACCTGTCCTGGTCGGCAGTGGTTTTTGAGTGTGTCGGCAAGGGCCAGGGGTTCTTCTACCAGTAACCATTCGGCCGGACGACTGGCCTGGTGTTGGCGAATTCTTTTTTCCATTTCTTCGTCACTTTCTTCACCATTGGCGGTCGCTGTGGCGAGATAGGTCACGGTGCCACCCAGGTGCATGGCACGTTCCTGGGCCAGCCTGCTTTTTCCAGAACGTACGCCACCCAGGATAAGCTCAAACATGGGCCGGTTCTTTTTTAGGTAAATCATATAGCTGGTTCAGGGCTGTATCGATGAATGCAATATCAAGGTATTTTTCCAGTTCATCGGCAAGTCTGTCCAGCTGGTTTTCCCGCAGTTGTTCATAATCTATGGCAGCCTGTTTTTTAAGTCCGGCCCAGGACAACAGGGCGTCGCAGGCCGGTTTGCTATTAAAAATGCCATGTAAATAAGTGCCCGCTACCAGGTTGTCACTGGAGACAGCACCATCATTACGATCTGCAAACTTGATCAATGGACGATCCAGGCTGGGGCCTTCGGAAATACCGGCGTGGATTTCATAACCTGTTACTTTTGTGTTGTTGATTGTTAACCGGCCTTTGACATTTTTGAGAATTTTATGGGTTTGTAAGCGGGTTGTCATGTCCAACAGGCCCAGCCCGTTACTGTTGCCCGTACATCCTTCGATACCTTCACTATCAATAATTTCCTGGCCCAGCATTTGAAAACCACCACATATACCCAGTATTTTTCCCTGGTAGCGCAGGTGTCTCTGGATGGCTTCGTCCCAGCCTTTACGCTTGAGCCAGTTCAGGTCGTCCCGGACACTTTTTGATCCGGGTAAAATAATCAGGTCGGCAGGGGGGATGTCTTCATCGGGGTCGATGAATTGAAAATTGACACCAGGGTGTAAACGTAACGGATCAAAATCAGTGTGATTACTAATGCGTGGCAGTGCCGGCACAATAATTTTGAAGCCGTGTCCTGTGTGCTGATTTTTATCCCGGGGCAGGGCATCTTCTGCCTCTATGTGCAAGTTATGGAGATACGGTAATACACCTAGTGTCGGCTTGCCTGTTTTTTGTTGCAACCACTGCAAGCCCGGTTCCAGTAAGGAGAAATCGCCACGAAATTTGTTAATCACAAAACCAATCACTCGATCTTGTTCTGACTGGGCAAGCAATTGCAGCGTACCTACTATATGTGCAAACACCCCGCCGCGATCAATGTCGGCAATAAGAATCACCGGGCAGTCTGCTTTTTCTGCAAAACCCATATTGGCAATGTCGCGATCACGTAAATTTATTTCGGCAGGTGACCCGGCACCTTCAACCATTATCACGTCATATTCGCTGGCGAGCCTGTTATAAGACTCCATCACCTTGTCTAGCACGACAGATTTGTACTGGTGATAGTTGGCCGCATTCATGTTGCCAATAGCCTTACCCTGGACAATAACCTGGGCGCCGGTATCGGAATTGGGTTTGATTAATACCGGGTTCATATCGCTGGTGGGAGTGATGCCGCAGGCCTGTGCCTGTACTGCCTGGGCCCGGCCTATTTCGCCGCCATCTTCCGTAACCGCACTATTCAGTGCCATATTTTGGGGTTTGAATGGCGCGATGTTTTTATTACGACGAGCATAAAGGCGGCAAAGACCAGCAACCAGTGTGGATTTTCCGGCATCGGAGGTGGTGCCCTGTATCATCAAGGTCTGGCAAATCGATAAGGGGGCTTTCATTAGTTGGTACGTTACGTGTTTATAACTCAATACCCGGTTGCGCCTTAATGCCGGCACGGTAGGCGTGTTTGATGTCTTTCATCTCGGTCACGGTATCGGCAATATCAACAAGCTCATCCGGTGCACCACGGCCAGTAATCACCACGTGTTGATTCTGCGGACGTGATTTTAAGGCGGCAATAACATCGGCCACGTCCATGTAACGAGATGATAAAACGATATTCAGCTCATCGAGAATAACCAGGTGTAAATCAGGATCCGTCAGCATGGACACGGCTTTTAACCAGGCTTTTTTGCAGGTGGCGATGTCGCGTTCACGATCCTGGGTGTCCCAGGTGAAACCTTCGCCCATGGCATAAAACTGGACATTGTCCTGTTTTTGAAAAAATAACTCTTCACCGGTTTTCTGTGGCCCCTTGATAAACTGGACCACACCGGCACGAAAACCATGACCAAGTGTCCGGGCCAGCATGCCAAAAGCAGAACTGCTTTTACCTTTGCCGTTGCCGGTATGGACCAGGATAATGCCGCGTTCGATATTATTCTGCTCGATGGTTTGATCGATAATTTTTTTCTTGCGAACCATGCGCGACTTGTGCCGCTCATTCAGTGTTGTTTCATTCGCCATGTTTTTATCCAGTTTTTGATTGGTTACGATCATGGTTAACATCGCGGGTGACCATTAGGCTAATGTGGATCAAACTGGCCACGCCCATATATGCAAAGGTCGAGAATACGTAAGGCGGATAATATTTAACCACGCCCTCTATATACTGATTCAAACTCATGTCAGGAATTTTGCCTGATAACAGGTAAAAACTGCCGTTGGATAAAAGAAATGCTGCGCTGGTAGCGGCAAATAAAATAGCCAGCAAGGGTAGCAGGGCGTGGAAACCGGGCTGATATTTTTTTTGATACCACTTGCCGCCAACCCACATGAAGGCATAGGTCGGTATCAGGAACCAGTAGGCCGGGCTGATACAAAAATCACTAACATTGCCAAAACTTATGGCCGCGTAATCGATTAACCCTGCCAGCAATAACAGCCCGATAAATACACGGGTGCGTGGAACGTAAAATCCGGCCAGAAAAAAAATCGCCAGTGACGCATCGGGCAGGTGCAAGGCTGAACCAAAGTGGTAATAACGTGTGGCCAACATCAGTGTTGCCAGAATAGCAGTTACTATTATTAGTGTAGAATTATTTTTTATAATATTTCTTTCCATGAACATTTCCCCTTCCTCATTACATGCGGCAAGTTATTATTAGTTACGACGATACCAGATTATTGGTTATAATTTTGGGCTATATCTTATATTAAACATTACGGTACGGCCTGGCTGATTGTAATATTCCGCAGTCTCATATTTTACCTTCATTAAGTTATCAATTTTTAGCTCAAGACGCCATTCTTCATCTGCTGCAATTTCAGTCCGCATGCCTACGAGTGTGTATCCATCCAGCACTTTAGTGTTGGCCAGATCATCGTAACGTTTTCCGTCATAGAATACGGTAAGGCCGTTGGTCCATTTTGCAATCTGGTATTGAACATCTATTTTGGCTGAATTCTGTGACCGACGCGGTAGTATATTACCATCATCTGCCCCGCCAGATTTGTTTTCAGGTTTTAGCCCGGTAAGACCAACTTTGAGCAACCAGTCCCACAGCCTGATATCCAGGTCGAGTTCTGCACCGATTATTTCAGCCTTGTTGATATTATCCACGTTAAAGAACGAGTCGAATGCAATTAAATTGTTAATGCGGGTCTGGTAGCCATGGAGACTCCAGACCAGGTGTGGTACTTCACCGCCAATGGCAAGTTCTGTAGTTGCTGACTCCTCAGGATCAAGATTCGCATTGCCAAACCCGGGGAAGTAAAGATTATTAAAGCTGGGCGCTGCAAATGCAGTGCCATATGAAACGGAAGTCCAGAGTGCTCTCAAGTAATCGATACGCAGGCCACCACTGCCCGTGCTATATTTTCCGAACTGTTCGTTATCGTCTCGCCGCGCAGCAAGATTATAATTAATCCTCCAGATATTGCCCTGGTACTGGGCAAAACCGCCGTAATTATCCCGTTCGTTCTCATCGTAAACAGTTGTGCTTTTTACCTGGTCGTTCTGGTAATCCAGGCCAACTGTCAGCACATCCGTGCTTGCCACAAAAATATCGTTTTGAAGTGATGCGGTATTGCGGGCGGTTTCAAATTTGCTGCTGAAATTTTTACCCAGGAAGTTTTTTGAAGTATCGATACTCCTGCCCGCAAGTAGTTTGGCATTCCAGCGCGATAACAAGTTGGCCTTAAAACTGCCACCGTATACTTTTTGATCAAACTCAGAATTATTTTGAAAACTACCATCAAATTCACTCTTGCCAACTGTCTGCAAACCGTGGACATCAAATTCTATGCCGTTGGAAAATTTATGACCGGCCCGGGCAGACAATGAACGATTAGAATAACCATCGTCGTCAGGCTCATCTGTGAAACATCCCGCACCCGCTGGAAACGGTTTTCCCCGGCAAGAATTAAAACCTTCCGTGTCAAGACCGGCTGCGGATACGTTATACCAGCCATTATCGCCGCCTCCCGAGACGCCAATAGATCCACGGGTGGTACTGTAATTACCTGCGCCCATTGAAAAATAGGGGCGGGTATCACCGCCACCTTTTTTAGTAAAAATTTGAATGACACCACCAATCGCTTCTGAGCCATAAAGACTGGAACGGGGTCCACGTACCACCTCAATCCTTTCGACCTGGTCAATGGGTATATCCTGGAATGCAGTGGTGCCTAATGTTGCAGAACCTACCTTAACGCCATTAATCAAAACCAGGACATGACGGGATTCAGTGCCGCGCATAAAGAATGAGGTAGCCTTGCCGGGGCCACCGTTATTACTGATGCTAAGACCGGGAATCCCCTGGAGCAGTTCCTGGATGCTTTGGGCCTGGCTGTTTTCAATATCTTCACTATCGATCACGGTGACCGAGGCCAGGGTTTCATCAGTAGTGGTCGCAGTTCGGGTTGCCGTGACCACAAGCGGCACTTCTATTGAAGATTCGGCCATAACCAATAATGGAACAAATAAAAGAACTGAAAAGAATAATCGTTTACCCACACTTATCTCCCCGCGCTTACCCGCGCAGTCAAGTTTTAATAATCAGATAAATGAAGAAGGATTGGTCTGACGATTCAGGGGACAAGAACGCTCCACTGCATCGCAGTATCGCCCTCCGCAATATCCACTGATAACGCCAGGCCGGTCTCCGGACTCGTGAGCGATAAAACCTTGCAGCGCCTTCCCATGGTTGGTCGAGTTCTACCGACCTTTGCCATCGACATTTACCAAAGTGGCGTTGTGCTGCTTTTTACTCACTTACCGTTGCGGGGGCAGTGCCGGGTTTGGTCTAAAAAAAGAACGCACCGGCTTCCCGTTTCACTCCGTGGGCGATTGCCTTTGGAGCACCTGAAGCTGGCGCGACATTACAGGAGTCAATATGTCATGGTCAAACAAAAAACATTTTTCCTTTGCTTACAAGGATTTGTATTAAATGCCGACCAGGCCTGACTGGAATTATTCTGGTACTAGCTGGTACTACCCGGCACTGATGGCGGTGACAATTTTTAGACTGGCTCGCACCGGGTACCAAGTCGGGTTTTCGCCTGGTTTTACAAATAAAAGTTATAGGTAACAGTAACTTGGCTCGTGGCGCCCATGGCTAGGCATAGCTTTTGCATAGTAAAGATCATGTAATTATAAAAAATTTTAGACTGGGGTGTACCGTGAACATAAAAATCAAATCATTCTTATATGTAACATTTATCGTATTTATAGGGACCGCCAATTATTTCCATTTTTCCAACAATGAGGCCACAGCCAGTAAACAGGCCTTCCCTGGCCGCAGTGTTTATGCCCATGTGCCCTATATTGGTGTCGATGAGCTTTTCCGGGATCGTGACAACGTAGTAATCGTTGATGTACGGTCAAAACTTGAGCACCAAACCTTACGCATTAAAGGTGCCTTGCATATTCCGGTTGCAAGCGCCGGGTTTGTCAGCAAGGTCAGGGAGCTGCGACAAAAGACCTCAAAGGCCATTGCCTTTTATTGTAATGGCCAGACCTGTTTCAAATCCTATGAAGCCACGGACAAAGCCATGACCGACAATATAAATAATGTTTACGCCTATGATGCCGGGGTATTTGTCTGGGCCCGGGCCCACCCTGAACAGGCAGTGTTGTTGGGCCAGAGCCCGGTTAATCCCCGTGACCTGATTAGCAAAAAAGAACTTCACAAACGTTTACTGGAACCAGGCGAATTTCAAAAACGTATGGGTTCTTCAATCATAGTCGTCGACGTGCGAAATCATACCCAGCATGACAATAACGGGCTTGTAACTTCAGACGAAAAACTGGCCATCCTGAATGGTAATGGGGTGCTCGACGCCTCCATAAACGAGGCCAGGGAAAAACGTTTACCGTTACTTGTCTATGATGCAACTGGCAAACAGGTGCGCTGGATCCAGTATTACATAGAGAAAAAAGGCCTGAAAAAATATTATTTCCTGAAGGGTGGCGCCAATAATTATTCTGCAACCCAGATTGCCAAGATAGATAGCAAGACGATTTAAATAGAGATTAGATCAAGAAAAGGGGCGTGCGGGCCTGCAGACGAAATAGTTATTCGCTGCAGGCTGTTTTTTCTGGGGTCTGAACCATAAGCTCTTGCAAATAATTTTTTGTTAGGTGCGATCTACGATGCCCACTTATTTTGTGGCCATACTAAATTACTTGTTGTTGTCGGGTTTTCATTTTAATTCCTCCTGGAATTTGAGTAGTTTTAAAAACCTGAGTTTTTACTCTGACCCTAAATGTTTATTCGGGGTGGCATAATGTTTTCCGGCAATGCCTTTCTTTTCAAGCACGACCTCATTTTTGCCACCTTCGCGCACAATAATCATATCGAACTGCGTCGCGGTGGTACTGACGTGCAAGTTGACGGTCTCGCCCGGTGCGTAGGAGGTGTGATTAGTATAGCCCCAAACCTCAAGCTTACTTTTATCGGCTGCGGGAAACTCAAACCAGGAATGATAGGCCGAGGTAAAACCCTGACCGCGAAATTCCGCAACCCCGATTCGGCTGGTCCTGTCCAAACCCTCAGCCGTGGCAACGCCAATGACGAAAGTGAATAATATCAAAAACGAAATGGGTGACATTAATTTTTTATATTGTTGCATTGAAACTTCCTTTTTTTAATAATTTTAACCAATCAAGTAAGCTGATCCTATTAATCAGCGCACACTTAAATCTATTACAAACATTACGCGTCAGCCATCTTACCTGTCAGTGACACTAACATTGAATATCTTATCTTCCATTTTTTTCTTAACTAATTCAAGAAGCCATTATTTGCTAAGAATCTTGCTCTAAAATATAAAGTCGGCCATCTTCGCCGCGTTCGATTGGTATTCGCACCTACGTCTCGCTTATTGTGGAGAGTAACCGTCCTCCAACACCAGATGCGTCACCCGGCCACCCATAACGGTTGCAATAATTTTAATGTCCCTGATATGATCAGTATCAACCTGCAATGGATTTTCAGCCAGTACCACAAAGTCTGCATATTTACCCGGTTCCAGGGTGCCAACTTCATCTTCCATACCGAACACAACCGCCGCTTCACGGGTGTAGGCAGCCAGTGCTTGCTCTGCGCTAATGCGTTGTTCCGGCCCCAGTACTTTGCCGGATGAGGTCAATCGATTGACGGCCACCCACATGGAATGCAGTGCATCGGGTGGGCTAACCGGGGCATCGTTATGAATCGCATAAGGGATGCCTTTTTCGATTGCGGTTTTTAATGAACTAATGTTGGCTGCACGTTCCGGTCCGAGTAACACATCGCGATGCATGTCGCCCCAGAAATAAACGTGCGACGTCATGAACGTCATACCGATGTTGCCCATTTTGCTGATGCGGTCAAATTGATCCGGGCGTACATATTGGCAGTGGATTAAATGTGGTCTGATTTTAGAATTTCCGGTTTTCTTTCTGGCGTATTCAATCGCATTTAAAGCCAGATCCATAGCGCCATCACCGTTGGCATGAATAGCGGGCGCAAAACCCAGTTCCAGCATTTTCGTGACTTGTTGATTAAATTCTTGCTGGCTACCGCGGGCACCCTTTTTTGTATCGTAGTCAGCCTTATAATAAGGTTCAGTAAAATAACCAGTGCCACCTTGCGTGGAACCGTCCGTCCAGGTTTTAACAAACTTAACTTTAAACAAATCAGTTTCAAAATTACGAGCTTGTTTAGCGGTCTCTTCAAATCCAGGCATGGTAACGAACAAACCACCCATAATCCTGACTGGAAATGTTTTGTCACTGGTTGCTTCTTCGAGTAGCTTGAGCATGTTGCCGTGCATAATGGCAAGTTCCGATACGGTGGTGAACCCCTTACTGGCACGAAACTTACCTGAATTCACAACCACATCAAGTGAAACAGCCGGGATCGACGATACCGCCATCCAGGCCGGCATGCCTTTCAGGTAACCGGTAAATTCCCCGTTCTTATCCTTTACGAACTCACCGCCTTTAGGCGACGGTGTTTTTTTTGTTATGCCAGCGACTTGCAGCGCCTTGCTATTCGCATAGGCACCATGACCACTCAGATGCCAGATGAGCACCGGCGTATCGGGAAACAGTTCATCCAGTTCCTGCAGGGTGGGGCCACGCTTTTCTTTATAAAGTGTTTGATCCACGGCCCAGGCTTTGATCCAGCCATTTTTATCTGGTTTCAGTGTTTTTAACGTTTGTAATGCTTGTTTCAAGGTTGAATGAGTAAACGGGGTGATGTCAGGCATTTGCATCGTGGCGCCGTGTTGCATCATGTGGTCATGAGTTTCAATAAAACCCGGTACCATAGTGTGACCTTCCAGGTCGTAATATTCATAGCTATCACCAGCGGCTTTTTTGACCGTCTGCAAATCTCCGACCACTAAAATCTTGCCATCTTTGACCGCCATCGCTGTAGCGTTTGGTTGTTTTGGGTTCATGGTGAGAATCTCACCGTTGGCATAGATTTGCACCTCAGACGTTCGCACCTTATCGGCATCGTTTACTGCCCGTTGTTCGGGCGGTTTACCGTCACAACCATTAATAGTAAGTACGAGCATGCCCATGGCAAGGTACCTGATGCAGGTTTTATAAGTTATTATTTCCATCAAGCACCTCTGTGGTAGATCGTCAGAAACTCTAAAACATTCACGAAGACGCTTTTTCGAATACCGGACCAGTACATTCCTGTATCATTTAAAAATACGTGGTGAAATTTAAAAATGCATTCCAGTCATTTTTCAAACCGGAGTCTTTGTCGCGGCGGAATGTTCTAAGATCCTTGTTGTAGTTTTGCTGTACTAACAAAGACCATGTCATCCTGGGTGTGATCTTGCCCATAACGGTGACATCCAGATTCCCGGAACCCTCCCCTGAAAGCGCTCCTGAGACAAAACGGGTATAAGAAGGCCAGAACTGCACACTAGCACCTTCCCACCAGTTGCCCGGTACATAAGCCAGCAACGGCGAGATATTCACGCCCATCCCGTTATGGTATTTAAAATTTTTGTCCCATGCGCTCACCAGATTCGCAGGCAAAAACAAACTCCATTTTTTGTTGATACCAAAAGCTGGTAAGCCTCCCACAGATAATACATTTTGTCCATCCGTACCTTTCAGGGCACCCGCTACCTGAAGGTCGGCTTGAGTAGCCCAACCACGGTAACCAGATGTAACGCTGTAGTCCATGTCAAATAGATGGAACCATCTCGCTCGCGCATTGGTTAACCCGGAATTGCTACCTGAAACTTTGTTGCCGGAATGTTTGCCATAACCAATATTAAAAAAAACCATGTCGCTTTTCGAGAGCCCGATATTGCCTGCCGCTCGTAGTTCCACCATCGATTCACCGTTAGTATAGTCGACATATTTCGGACCCACCCCAATATAGGTGTAAATTTTGGTGGGGTCAGATGCATCGATTTTTTTATTCGGGGCTGCTGCTTCTTTTGCAAATAAGCTTGTAGAGCTTGCGCTAAAGAATAACAGCAGTGTAAGCAGCGTGGGTGCCATTATTTTTTTGAAACTTCTATTTATTATTATCTTATTTTCTCCTTTCAAGTTGTGAAATTAAAATTTCAGGTTCCGAGTCTAAGTGGTGACGGAATGAATTGCGAGCTTTTGTTCTTGAAACAGAATGAAGATGTGAAAATACCTAACTTCAGATATATTGCCTGTTTTGGAAATACACGGCTGTTCTCTGTATATAATAGGTTTCACTCATACTTTTATTTATCCCTGATAAGTACCATTTTTATTGTTTACTTTGAAAATACAGTATTCAAAAATAGGTCTCTGTTTCAGAATCTGAAAATTTAATAATATCCAGATTTTTCTTTATTCTCAAAAAACCCATAGGAGTATTTCTAAATTTTTTAGCTATTAATATTTTTAGAGGCTCATTCATTATTTTATTCATAACAGTATGTTATACGGAACTCTGTCTAATTCGAAATACATAGCCATGTTCAGCATTTTGCCATTCGGTCATAAAAAAGGCTACGATTATGTAGTCAGGAGAGCCACTCAGTAAACAAAAGCCGGGGGTAATATGACTGTCCGCCTTCACTGCTAAATAGTCATTGGGTAGTTAGTGCGAATAATCGAAAATGAACTGAGCAACCAGGTTTAAAGCCACCAGAGCAGTTTTATGGCTTAGATTGGATTGAGTTTTTAAAAGGTAAAAAATGGTAGCCGGGAGCGACCAGAATCGTCACCCGCACAAGGTCGGCACGAAAAAAGAAAATTGAGAAGAAAAAATGGTGGCCAGGGACAGAATCGAACTGCCGACACGGGGATTTTCAGTCCGCTACCTGGCCGTTATTTTAGTTGCGAGTGGCTAGTATCCGGTTGCCAGGAAAAACAGTGATTTCCAAAATACTGATTCGTCTTTCCTCGTCCCTCGAATCTCGTGACTTCACGAGAGCGGCGTATTAGACGCGATTTGGGGCGGGGTCGTCAAGAGCAGGCCTTGTTAAGAGCGTTATTTGGTCGGATTGGGGCTAAATTCTTCGGGTAAGGCGCCGCCATCACCAAAAAAGAAGTTTTCCATCTCTTTCACCAGTATTGCCCGGGATTTAGGGTCTACCGGGCTAAGCCGGTTTTCATTAATAAGGA
>QIGL01000092.1 GCA_003228915.1 Acidiferrobacteraceae bacterium | reverse complement strand
TTATTCTCGGCTGCATGATCTAAAAGTTGTCGCATTGAAACTAGGGCCATTTCGACCTCCTGTTAGTTGATAAATTAAAAAAACTATTTAAATGTGGCACTTTAAAGCGCACACCTGGTAAGTGAATTTTCTCTACTCCTGTTAACGGCCATCCCCAACAGTGGTAATTTTCATAGTATTGGTGCCGCCTGGTTTCGCCAGGGGCTCACCAATGGTCAAAACAACCACATCACCATCACGTACGGCCCCCCTGCGCCTGAGCTCATCTACTGCCTCTTCCATGACCTTGGCTGAATCATCTGACGTCAGTATAAAAGTGACCGGGTAAACACCTCGATAAAGTGTAACCCTTCTACGTGTCTCCTCATGGGGAGTCAAGGCATAAACAGGTACGCCAGAACTGATTCGGGACATCCAGAGTGCAGTTGAACCGGATTCGGTCAATGAAGCAATTGCCCGAACAGGCAGGTGATTGGCGCAATACATAGTCGCCATAGCAATGGCTTCATCAATGCGTTTGAATTCGATATCCATCCGGTGATCAGAATGCAGCACGTCACGAGTCTGCTCGGCTACTTTACAGACACGATCCATCGCGGCAACGGCTGCTACCGGGTGTTTACCGGCCGCAGTTTCAGCAGATAACATTACGGCATCGGTACCATCAATTACTGCATTGGCAACATCGGATACTTCTGCCCGGGTCGGCATGGCATTTTCAATCATTGACTCCATCATTTGGGTTGCCGTAATGACAACCTTGTTCATGGTGCGGGCCATTTTGATTAACTTTTTCTGGATTGGTGGCAAGGCGGCATCGCCCATCTCTACACCCAAATCGCCACGGGCAATCATAATGACATCAGCGGCTTCAATTATTTCAACAATATTATCTATTGCTTCAGTGCGCTCAATCTTGGCCACTATCCCCCCATGGCCGCCAGCAGCACGAAGCAGTTCTCTCGCTTCGTTCACGTCAGCAGCATCACGGGGGAAAGATATTGCAATATAATCAGCTTTTAGTTTAGCGGCTGATTTAATATCTCTTCGATCTTTATCGGTTAGTGCCTTGGCAGAAAGACCGCCGCCTTGACGGTTAATGCCTTTATTGTTGGAAAGCTCACCACCTATCACCACACGACAACGAATTTCACTGGCCTCAACCTCATTTACCCAGAGAACAATTTTTCCGTCATCAAGTAAAAGTGTATCACCACGATTCACATCCTGCGCCAGATCTGCATAGGTAATGCCAACCCGTTCCTGGTTACCTTTTTTCTGGTCATGAGCAACGTCGAGAATAAAATCTTCGCCCTCCTTGAGGAAAACTTTTCCGGAAATTTTATTTTTTTTATCTTCGAACCTGCCAATCCGAATTTTTGGTCCCTGCATATCTGCCAGTACGCCTACTTCACGGCCGTGGGCCTTGGCCCTGTCACGGGCTTCTTCGGCACGACGAATATGCACTTCGGGTTCATCGTGGGAGAAATTAAGACGCACAACGTCTACACCTGCCTCGATTAATTTATCAAGCACCTTGGGATCATCTGTAGCAGGTCCTAATGTAGCAACGATTTTAGTCCGTCTGAGCATAATTTTAAGTTTCTTGTGTCGAGTATCGAGTTAGTAGGCTGTCGAGTAATCGGGTAGCATGTTAAACCAAATTATCAATAAAGTGGCCAGTACTTTCACAATCCTCGCCACTCAAAACTCGACCCTTGTATTTGTTTACCTGGCCCTTTCTTCCAGCATAGCTACAGCGGGCAATGTTTTTCCTTCCAGGTATTCAAGGAATGCACCACCAGCCGTCGATATATAAGATACCTTGTCATAGATATTATATTTCTGGATAGCGGCAATCGTGTCGCCACCACCTGCCAGGCTAAATCCACTGGCATTAGCAATTGCCAATGAAACTGTTTTTGTCCCTTCACCAAATTGGTCGAATTCAAAAACGCCAACTGGGCCATTCCAGATAATGGTGCCGGCGCTGGCAATAATATCAGCCAACTCCTTGGCACTTTCCGGGCCAATATCAAATATCATATCGTCATCCAGAACTTCATCAGCTTTTTTTAAAACCGCCGGTTCGTTCTCGTCAAACTTTTTACCACAAACAACGTCGACTGCAATAGGGATACTGGCGCCGCGCTTTTCCATTTTTTCTACCAACGCCCTGGCCGTATCGACCAAATCATCTTCGCACAGTGACTTGCCTACGTTATGGCCCATGGCCTTCAGGAAAGTATTGGCAATGCCGCCGCCAACCACCAGTTGATCTACCTTTTCAGACAGCGCTTCCAGCACGGTAAGTTTGGTTGAGACTTTTGAACCACCAACAATAGCAATCATAGGGCGGGCAGGGTTAGCCAGGGCCTTGGCCAGGCATTCCAGCTCACTGGTCAAGAGAATACCGGCACAGGCAGTTGGCGCAAATTTACCGGCACCATGGGTAGAGGCCTGGGCCCGATGGGAAGTACCAAAAGCATCCATAACAAAAATATCACAAAGGGCCGCGTATTTTTTGGCTAAACCTTCATCATCTTTTTTCTCGCCAGCATTAAAGCGTACGTTCTCCAACAGCACCACCTCACCAGCTGCAACTTGTGGTGCATTCTCAAGATAGCCTTTAACCAGTTTTACATCCTTGCCCAGTTTGGCAGACATATTTTCTGCAATCGGTAACATGGAGTTTTCATCGTCAACCTTACCCTCTTCCGGACGGCCTCGATGAGACATCACCATGACAGAAGCGCCCGCCTTCATGCAGTACTCAACAGTCGGCATGGATGCAGTGATGCGCGCATCAGACGTTACCTTGCCATTCTTAACAGGCACATTTAAATCGGCACGAATCAAAACCCGTTTACCGGCAAGATCCAGATCAGTCAGCTTGATAAAAGACATTCATAACTCCTAAAACGTAAAAATAATTAGCAAAGCTGTTCATTTTGATAATTATTCTAACTTTATTTATACCAGATGGATTCCCGCATTCGCGGGAATGACAGTTAGCGTTTAACGTTAAAAACGGGGCAAGCTGACCTGCTCCGATATTCCTCAGGCAACTTAATTTAAGCAAGAAATTTTTTCTGCTAGCAAGGCTGAGGAATTTTTTAGCGCGGAGCGTACACGAAGTACGTGAGCACTAAAAATATTCTGACAACGCCGCTAGCGGGAAAAAGAGCCGCTTAAATTAGTTGGCCGCTACGTGTTCGACGAACCTCATCATATTGCAGGTATAACCATATTCATTGTCATACCATGAAACGACTTTAACGAAAGTACTATCCAGGGCAATACCAGCACCAGCATCAAAAATAGACGAGTAACCCACCCCACGAAAATCCGTTGAAACAACTTTCTCGTCTGTGTAGGCAAGTGTTTTACTCATATCACCAGACTCAGAGGCAGCTTTCATGGCTTTACAGATATCGTCGTAAGAGGCTTCCTTGTTTAACTCAACGGTCAGGTCAACAACTGACACGTCTGATGTTGGCACACGGAATGCCATACCAGTCAGTTTGCCATTAAGTTCAGGCAGTACCACACCTACCGCCTTGGCGGCACCCGTTGATGAAGGAATGATATTTTCTAAAATACCACGACCACCGCGCCAGTCTTTTTGCGAGGGTCCGTCAACTGTTTTCTGGGTAGCTGTTGCGGCATGGACGGTGGTCATTAAACCACGCTTGATGCCCCACTTGTCGTTCAGGACCTTGGCCACTGGTGCCAGGCAGTTCGTGGTGCATGACGCAGCAGAAACAATCGCCTGACCTGCATATTCAGTGTGGTTCACACCGTAAACAAACATGGGTGTACCATCTTTAGACGGTGCAGACTGGACAACTTTTTTGGCGCCCGCATCAATATGTTTCTGGCAGCTTTCTTCGGTCAGGAAAAAACCGGTTGAATCAATTACGATTTCTGCTTTGACATCGCCCCACTTTAAATCGGCAGGATCACGTTCTGCTGTCAGGCGAATTTTCTTGCCATCTACAATAATTGCACCAGGCTCAGATGAAACTTCACCCTTGAATCGACCGTGTACTGAATCGTATTTAAGCATGTAGGCCAGGTAATCAGCGTCTAGCAAATCGTTGATACCAACAATTTCGATATCTTTAAATTCGTTGTAAACAGCCCGGAATACCATACGACCAATGCGGCCAAAACCATTAATACCGACTTTAATAGCCATAGTTACTTCTCCCCAAAATTAAAATTAATAAACCAGATAAATAAACTTGTAAATATTAAACGAATACCGGCTGATACAAGCACCAACCGGCATACTATTTTTTACATGACGCTTTTAACTGTCTTAACGACATTATCAACAGTAAAGCCAAATTCCTTGAACAGCTCAGGTGCTGGCGCAGATTCCCCAAAACGATCAATACCTACTACCGCACCATTCAAACCGACATACTTGTACCAGCCTTGTGTCACTGCGGCTTCAACAGCAACACGTGCCGTCACTGCTGCTGGCAATACTGATTCTTTGTAAGAATCGTCCTGCTTGTCATACACATTAGTTGAAGGCATTGAGACAACCCGAATTTTCTTGTCGCTCAATTTTGCGGCAGCGCCCATTGCCAGGCCTACTTCTGAACCTGTGGCAATAATAATGGCATCAGGCGTGCCGTCACAATCCTTCAGTATGTATCCACCTTTACTAATATTGGCAACCTGCTCAGCTGAACGAGTTTGAAAATCCAGGTTTTGGCGAGAAAATATCAGCACAGAAGGGCCATTTTTTCTCTCAATGGCTGCCCGCCAGCTCACGGCACTTTCAACCGTGTCACAGGCACGCCAGACTTCCATATTCGGGATCATGCGCAGTGTCGGGATTTGTTCCACTGCCTGGTGAGTTGGGCCATCTTCACCAAGACCAATGGAGTCATGGCTGTAAACAAAAATGCTTCTGATTTTCATTAATGCCGCCATGCGTAGGGCATTGCGTGCATATTCAGAAAACATCAGGAAGGTGGCACCAAACGGAATCACGCCGCCATGGAGAGTCAAACCATTCATAATGGCAGACATACCAAATTCGCGGACACCATAGTTAATATAGTTAGCATCTGGCTTGTCGGCACGCATGGGTTTGTAGCCAGAAAATTCGGTCATGTTGGAACAGCCAAGGTCGGCAGAACCGCCCATAATTTCAGGCAGGATTTTTGTAAATCCTTCAATCGCCGCCAAAGAAGCATGACGGGTAGCTGTGGTTTTTTCTTCTGCCACAACAGACTGCACAAAACCATCTGCCTTGGCTGACCAGTCAGCTGGCAAATCACCAGCCATGCGGCGCTTAAATTCGGCCGCCTGTTTCGGGAAAGCAGATTCATAGGCAGCAAACTTTTCATTCCAGGCAGCTTCTTCTTTACTGCCGTTTGCCTTGGCATCCCAACCCGCATAAACATTCGCTGGCACTTCAAAAGCACCGTGGTCCCAGCCCAGGGCTGCCTTGGTCAGGTTAATTTCTTCTTCACCTAATGGTGCACCGTGACATGCATGGCTGCCAGCTTTATTAGGCGAACCAAAACCGATGGTGGTTTTGCAACAAATCATAGTGGGTTTGTCGCCCATGGCCTTTGCCGTATCTATTGCTTTTGACAAAGCTTCAGGATCATGACCGTCGACATTGGCAATGACGTGCCAGCCGTAAGCCTCAAAACGTTTGGGGGTATCGTCGGTAAACCAGCCATCCACGTGGCCATCAATAGAAATACCGTTGTCGTCCCAAAAAGCGATGAGCTTGCCCAAACCTAGTGTGCCGGCCAGTGAACAGGCTTCATGGGAAATACCTTCCATCAGGCAACCATCGCCCAAAAAGACATAGGTATTATGATCGACAATATCGTGACCTTTTTCATTAAATTCAGCTGCCAGGGTCTTTTCAGCTATAGCCATGCCCACGGCATTGGTAATGCCCTGGCCCAAAGGACCCGTGGTGGTTTCAACACCTGGTGCGTAACCATATTCTGGATGACCCGGCGTTCTGGAATGAAGTTGACGGAAATTTTTCAGGTCGTCGATATTAAGATCGTAACCGGTCAGGTGTAACAACGAGTAAATCAGCATAGAGCCATGACCGTTTGACAGTACGAAACGATCACGATCCGCCCAGTCTGGATTAGCCGGGTTATGCTTCAGGTAATCATTCCACAAGACTTCGGCGATATCGGCCATGCCCATTGGTGCACCGGGATGGCCTGAGTTCGCTTTTTGAACTGCGTCCATGCTGAGTGCGCGCACGGCGTTGGCGAGCACACGCCGACCAGGAACTGCATCTTCAGGTTTTGCTGACATTGAATTATCCTCACAAAGTTAAAATTCTGTCTTTCAGGTACGGCAACCACCGGGCCTGAATTAATTCATGATCTGTTTGGCCCGGATACCGGGAAAATATCGCCCCAAGCCACCCCAGCATATACCCGACATATAAAGCGGCCGCGTATCCTAATGCCCTAAGCCCGACATATCCAGACAAATAAAGAAGCCGGCATTGAACCAAAACTACCCCAAACAAGGCCGGTTAAAAAGTAGGCGCGTATTCTCCCAGAAGGGCATAGGTGGGGGCAATAGACAGGCTGAAAAACTCCTGAATAGGGTTATAAGTTTAGGCCATCACCCTATAATCAAGTAAAAAACAGCCGATATCCATTTATAATATATGGTAAAAAACATGGCTAATTCCGGTTCCCAGAGCATGTATAATCCATTTTTTGATCCATAAACAACAAGAACAGACGAATTACACAATTTTTAAAACCATGAATAATGACCAATTGAGCCGCCGTGACCTTGATGTCCTCTGGCATCCCTGCACCCAAATGAAAGATCACGAGTCATGGCCGCCTATACCTATTAAGAGCGGCCAGGGCGTCTGGTTGGAGGATTTCGATGGTAATCGCTACATCGATGCCATCAGCTCATGGTGGGTTAACCTGTTCGGACACGCCAACCCGCGCATAGCCAGGGCCATCAGCAACCAGGCACAAACCCTGGAGCATGTCTTACTCGCTGGTTTTACCCATGAACCCATTATTGAGTTATCTGAACGACTGGTGGCACTGGCACCAACAGGACTATCAAGATGTAATTATGCCGACAACGGATCGGCAGCCGTCGAGATTGCTTTAAAAATGAGTTACCAGTATTGGCGTAATACCGGCAACCCGAAAAAAAAGAAATTTATCAGCCTGAGTAATAGTTATCATGGTGAAACCCTGGGCGCCTTGTCTGTGGGTCAAGTCAAGCTTTACAAATCTATTTATGACTCGCTACTACTGGACGTAATAGAGGTGCCTTCACCAGATTGTTTTAACCGTGCAGCGGAAGAATCGTGTCGGGATTATTCTGAGCGCATGTTTGAGTCCATGACCGAGGCCCTCGAAGAGCATGCTGATGAAGTTTGCGCGGTAATTATTGAGCCGCTTGTTCAATGTGCTGGTAATATGCGTATGTATGATGCGGTGTATCTAAAATTATTACGTGCCGCCTGCGACCAGTACAATGTCCATTTGATTGCAGATGAGGTAGCAGTGGGTTTTGGCCGCACCGGCACCCTGTTCGCCTGCGAGCAAGCCGGTATTACGCCTGACATGTTATGTCTTGGCAAAGGCATTACCGGTGGTTTTTTGCCGCTGTCTGTTTGCCTGACCACAGAAAAAATCTACCAGGCCTTTTATGATGATTACGAAACACTAAAAGCATTCCTGCACTCCCACAGTTATACCGGTAATGCCCTGGCCTGTGCGGCAGCGTTGGCGACACTGGATATATTTGCCGAAGATAATATTATTGAAAAAAATAAAAAACTGGCCAAAAATATCTACGACCAAGTGGCTCAACTTCAAGATCACCCCCATGTTGCCGAAGTCAGGCAAACCGGTATGATCCTGGCAATTGAACTAATAAAAGATAAACAAAAGAAAATTCCTTATCCCTGGCAGCAACGGCTGGGCCAGAAGGTGTATCAATACGGACTCAAGCAAGGTGTTTTATTAAGGCCATTAGACAGCGTCGTTTACCTGATGCCGCCGTACGTGATTAATGAAGACGAAATAAAAAAAATGACTAGCACTGCAATAACCGGCATTCATGCCGCATGCCAAAGCGATTAGAGAGTGATTAATCCGTTCAGTGATTAACTAGCTGGCGGGGTAAAGCGTTTCTTTTAACCAGACCAGGTCAGGGATGATTCCAATGACGCCGTCCAGATTCAGAGCCGAAGCAGCAAGCGGCAGGTTCGGGGTCTCCACCACCATACCCCTGGTATCAGAAATATTATTAGGCTGGGGTTCTGTTAAAGACTGGATGGCGAAAAACTGGGATTCATGACATCCGGGCAGGGGAAAAAATACAACAAATTTTGACCTCGGGCCAGGTGGCACATATGGCTTGCCTGTTAACACCTCGATTGAAACTACGGGCAAGGCCCGGTTTCGCCAGGCGGCCAAACCAGAACACCAGTCCGGACCGGCAGGTAGCGGCACCAAATTTGTCACTATGACCACTTCGGCAACCACGGCGCTAGGTATTAGTAAAGACTCGGTTATTGTTGGCACCAGCAGTGTATGGACTGATTGGTTAACCACTTGGCTACTACTCACGACCACCCCCAATAACAGTTAAGTACGAAGCCAGGGCACCGGGCTCAAATGTTAGTACAGGCGTATTACCGTCAATCCATGACGATGAAAACACGTGTTTGCCACTTTTAGGGACGGGACCTACTGGCAAAAAAGGCTGTACCTGAATATCTTCACGATTCAATATCTGGATACTTTCGGCAGCCAGGCCGACAACGTGCTCTCCATCCTGCACATAAACAACGTGCTCCCAGGCATTGCCGCTGGTTAGTTTCATATTCTCATCCAGTGCATAGGCAGGCCACTTGTTGGCACCTACTATTTTCCAGGCAACTGCATTGCCGCCTTTGCCAGAATTAAGCTCCAGTGTTTCCCGCTGCTCTATGCCCAAACTGGCACTAGCCGGCAACAGAAACGAAGTATTCCTGATCCGGATACTTATAAATTGATTATCTTTAGCCAAGCTTGTTCCTTCTTGCAATCATTAAGATTCAAAATCAGGGTGTCCTGCCTTCTTTTAGCATTCGTTCAATATTTTCAAATAATTCTTCTTGCTGGTACGGTTTACTCATATAATCATCAACACCCAAACTGAAGGCCTTGTCTTTGTGTTTTTTGCCAGCACGGGAAGTAATCATGATAATCGGGATGTCTTTAAGGTCCCGGGTCGCGCGAATTCTGGATGTTAGCTCATAACCATCCATACGCGGCATTTCAATATCAACCAGCATGACATCGGGCCTGTGATCACGTAACTGTTCAAGTGCATCCAGACCATCTTTGGCGGTGATGCATTCCATGCCCTTCTTGAGCAAATGCCTGCTGGTAATTTTTCGTACGGTCAATGAATCATCCACGACCATGATTAGCGGCACCATTCGCTCTTCTGTCTCGTGTACTACCGGCGCCTTAACATGCGCGACATGCATTAAATCGTCAGATACCCAAAGATCCGGTACGTCCAGAATCAGGACCACAGTACCGTCACCAAGGATGGTTGCACCTGAAATTCCCCGCACCTCACCCACTAGTGGACCTACATTCTTGATTACAATTTCTTTTGTACCGGCCAGGCCATCGACCTGGATCGCCACTGTCCGCGAACCACTTTTAACCAGTAATACCGGGACTTTTTTCGCGTTGCGCGGGACCGATGGTACTTCCAGGCGAGCGCCAAGGTGCATGAAAGGGTAGTCATGATCACCGTAGTTAAAAACGGGTTCGTCACCACTTAGAGAGATTTTTTCCATATCACTTATGGGCACTTCCAGGATATTAATAATGCCCGATAATGGTGTCGCATAAAGTTGCTCGCCAATATAAACCATCAAGGCCTGGGTAATAGACAAGGTTAAAGGCAATCTAATAATAAAGGTCGTGCCTTTATCAACTTCTGTCTCTACGGACATGGCACCGCCAAGCTGACGCACCTCGTTGTGAACCACATCCATGCCAACACCACGACCGGATATATGGGTGACCTTCTCGGCAGTAGAAAATCCAGACATCAGGATGAATTGGGTAATTTCCTCATTGGACAAGTTACTGTCAACCGTTATAAGGCCGCGTTCAATTGCCTTATTACGAATCGCTGCAATATTAAGCCCGGCACCATCATCAGTAAATAATATTACAATTTCGCTGCCTTGCTGAGTTGTCTCGATCCTGATTTTACCACTGGCGGGTTTGTCTTTTTTGCGCCTTATAGCGGCCGATTCAATACCATGATCCAGGCTATTCCTGATCATGTGCTCAAAAGGACCAATCATTCTTTCCAGCACGTTTCTGTCCAGTTCAACTTCAGCACCGACTATTTCGAATTGTGCTTGCTTGCCTATCTCCCTGGATGTTTGCCTGACAATATGGCGCAGGCGGGTAGACTGGGTTGAGAAACTAACCAGGCGGGTACGCATTAAACCTTCTTGCAAGTCTGTATTTACGCGGGCCTGCTGGTGCAATACGGTTTCCGCTTCACTGGCAAAGTTACCAAGACTGCCCTGGATACTTGTCAAATCGTGCAAGCTCTCGGTTAAGCTTCGGGACAACTGTTGCAGCCTGCTAAATCGATCAAACTCAAGCGGATCAAAATCCTCGATATTATCGATACCTTCTAGCTCGGCCTTGGCCAGGATTTGAGATTCAGACTGGATTTCCAGGTCACGTAATTGTTCACGGAATCGGACAACGTTACGGTCCAGCTCTCCCAGGTTTTCACGAAATCCAAAAATTTGCTGTTCCATGCGTGCCCGGGAAATACTGACTTCACCCGCATAGTTTGCAAGGGTGTCCAGCAAATCAGTGCGGACTCGAATTTGCTCCTTTTTTCCAGGCGCTGCTTCAGGCGTGGTAGTTGGCGCAGTCACCTGCTCAACTTGTCCCAGAGGTGCTGCGGTCTCAAATTGTGGCGCCGACTGGATTGCGGGATTAGTGGAAACTTCTTCAACTTCGATACCAGTTAGACTTTCATCTGCCAGATCTTCATTGAGTGACGCTTCCAGGGATGCGTTAGTTTCAATATCCGTAATGTTTATTTCTTCATCAATGGCCAGGCCTTCAATCTCGATTTCTGGCTCGGCAACAGGCTCAAGTTGAATATTTTCGTCACCGCCCATGTTCGGGACAGCAGCATCGACAGTGATACTATCAGTTGCACTGGCAGCATCCATGTCACCGCCCGCAAGCAAGGCATCAAGACGTGCAGAAACCGTGGCCAGTTCTGTTACTGGGCTGCCCTCGTTCAGTTGCGTAATCCCGAAAGCAAGGGAGTCATGAATCTCGTCCAGTAAATCAAGTAATTCGGCAGACGGCTCTATGGATCCCTGTTCAATTTGGCCAATCAGTGTCTCGGTATTATGTGCCACTGCCCCCAGTGACATGGCACCAGCCATGCGGGCACCACCCTTGAATGTGTGCAGGGCTCTTTTTAATTCAGCGACAACTGCGGTGTCACCGAGATTGCTGCGCCAGCGACCCTGCGAGTCATTGATATTTTGTAATATATCACTGGCTTCTTCGCAAAATATTTCCAGTAGTTCAGGATCAATCTCATCGTCAGGTATGCCGGTTGCAATTGCTTCGACTGCAAAACTTTCATCAATAGAATCGAGTTCTGCTGGTTCCGGATTAAGCTGGGCAACATTGTCAAAATTCAGGCTACCTGCTGCATTGATTGCCGCCACAGTGGGCATCAGGTCATCGCCTTCTTCTTGCTGAGGTAACGATGCGATAATGGTGACAAGGGAAACTTGCAAATCTGAAAATTTGTCAATAACGGTATCGTCGACTGTCCCGCTACTTTCCATACTTTCAATTAATTTATTGATCGCTTGTGACACTGAATCGAATAAATCGAGATATTCGTTTTCCAGCAATAACTGTTGTTGCTCCAGTCGCAAGAGCAGGTTTTCCATCTCTTTACAGGTGGTTGACATAAAATTCAGGCCCACAGAGCGGGCAGTACCCGCAAGCGTATGGGCAGAGCGAATAATTATTTCTCCGGCAAAACAACCGCCTTTTTCACGGCAATCTGCAACTTCTTTTTCAATTGCCTGGGCATGCTCTCTCGCTTCACCGGTAAATATTTCCAGCAATGCGGAATCAAGTTCGGGTACACTTTTATCTGTCTCGGGAATTGCTATTGGTACAGATGGGCTGGCTGACAGGTCATGAACCGGGACAGAATCTAATTGCCCGCCATCTGCCATTTGTATGGCCGTTAATCTAAGCGCCTCGATATCATCTGTTGGGCCAGCACCGCCTTCCAGTTGCACCACCATATCCGGCATAACGCTTCTAGCGTGCTCAATCAAGTCGAGGATAGATTCGCTTCGCTCAATTTTTTCATCACGAACTTTATTTAACAATTCTTCAACCGACCAGGCCAGCTCTGCAATCTCGGTCGCGCCAACCATACGGCCACTGCCCTTGATCGTGTGAAAACCTCTGCGCACTTCCACTAATGCCTCACGGTTACCGGGATCCTTGCGCCATACCGGGAAATTTTTATCTATCGTGGCAAGCGAATCCCGCGCATCTTCAATAAAGATCTCCATAATTTCTTCGTCAAGATCTTCATCATCCAGAATGCCCGAATCAGGCAGTGCTTGTTCACTTGCACTACCGGTGTCAGAAAATCCTGAATCACTGGCGGCAACCATTTCACGGGCCTGGGCACCATCACCAAATTCAACCCCGGCCTCTTCAGAGACTGCATTCATTTCACCCAGTGCCAGGGCCAACAGGTCATCAAGGTTGGGCCGATTGTTCTGGACACCGTCGATATAGGCGCCAATTGTTCCGATACAAACGGCCAGTGCATCCAGCACTTTTTCGCCTGGCGAAAGTGACTTATTAAGTATACTGCCAACGTAACCTGATGTTTTATCCACCAGGTCTGCGGCCGGTACCTGGCCAATGATTTGCAGTGCGCCATGAATCTGGCCGAGCAGTTTAATAATGCTTTCCAGGTGTTGGTTCTGTGATGTATCGCTGGCAAATGTTTCGAACTCATCCTCGATCCTGGCGAGTCCTGTACTGATCTCACCAGCAACCACACTGAACAATTGCTTGAAGTCACTATCAGTCAGCTCACCATCTGATACTTCCAGACCCTCGGAGCTTGGTAGAGCATCATCTCCGCCTTCGGCGACAGTTTTTAAGACTGACCGAATGTCATTAATCTGCTGTTTCCAGTCAGTTGCTGATCGCACCAGGTCTTGCGAGCTACTCTCCACCAGTAATAAGGCGCGGGCCATGGTCATGGATATGGCTTCCGAAGCATCGATTTCACCGGCATCAATTTTACTGGCAACTTTTACCAGTTCATCTACCATGTTTTTCAACATTGGCGCACCCAACATACCCATGGTGCTCGACATTTTGGTTAAGAGTTCAACAAGCGAACTGAGTGACTTTTCACCAGGCTCATCAGGATCAAAATAAGTTGCCAGGTTATCCTGTGCTTCAAGAATTTCGATGGCTAATGCGCTGGCAACGGAATCCAGTACTTCCGGCGTTGGTAGCCGATCCATATCCAGATCAGAATCTGCCGCAACACGGCCAAGCAACAGGTCAAGATCAAATGCCTGGCGCAACTGTGTAACGCGGGGGCTGCCTGCCGAAGATTTACCAACCTGGAAAAGGATGTTCTTGACTAATGTCTCTGAGGTGTTCTTGATTTCGGATTTACCAACACCATCAATCAGTTTACGAATTTGTTGATCAAGTCGCGCCAGTAATTTTTTTCGGTCATTAGATGCTTCCAGGTCGCCATTCATCATTGCCTCAAGCAAACCACTTGCTACCCAGAACAATTGTTGCACTACACCCAGGTGGGCATCACGACCAAGCTGGTCGAGCACCGTTACCATATTGTTAATGGCTTTCTCGCTACCCGTATCGCGCAGCCATTCCAGAAGTGCGACCTGAAATTTAGGCCGCAGAGTTTTGGCCAGGTCTTTGACCTCATCTTCATTTAGCTTGCGTGCATCAGGATTTTCTCGCGGTGGCCGAATACTGAGGTCGGGCTTGAAAAAATCTATTTCTGGTAGCTCTGCTTCATTTCGCGCCAGGCGCAATTCATTAACCGCAGGTACCAGTTTGATTGGCACATCTGGCTCGCCAAACTGTAGACGAGACAGGTAATCGGGCAGAGTCAACATGCCACGGGTAAGCGCTTCGTAGGTAGTTTTATCGGGTGTTATTTTATCGTAGAGAATTGCGTCGGCAAGTTCTTCATTTTCTTTTGCCAGCAAAGCCGCGCCATCTAGCTCGACCATTTCCAGCGTGCCAGTCACCTGGTGGAGATGGGTAATACAAAATCTCAGCTGGGTATCATCGGAAGAATCATCGACATAACTCTCCAGTGCCTGACGCGCCTGTTTGAGGCTCTCGTCAATCTCTGTTTTTACCCAACCGAGGGTACTATGATCTATCGAGCTTGTGACTGCCATAGAGTCAATTCCCTGCCCAATTTATTTTTGGGCAGTTTGTCCGGATGCAAAATAGTAGTCAGTATTAACATCCAGGTTAAGCAGGCAGCTTAAAGCCTGCCACTGAAGCCTGTAATTCACGGGCCAGGTCTGACAACTTGCCAATAGATTCGGCTGTCTGACGTGATCCACTTGAGGTCAGGTTTGTGGTTTCCTGGATCTGTAACATACTACCGGACATGACGGTCGCATTTTCTGATTGTGACTGGGCATCCGTTGCGATCCCGCCTACCAGGCTGGATAACTGTTCTGATACCGATTCAATTTCACCCAGGGCCTGACCCGCGGCATCCGCCAGTCGCGTGGTGGCAACCACACCATTTGTGGCTTCTTCCATTGATGCTACCGCCTCATTGGTATCCGCCTGAATGGTTTTAACCAGATCAGCAATCTGTTTGGTCGCCTCGGCTGACCGTTCCGCCAGTCGTTGTACTTCGTCCGCAACCACCGCAAAACCACGACCGGCATCACCGGCCATGGCCGCCTGGATGGCAGCATTCAGTGACAGGATGTTTGTTTGCTCGGCAATATCGTTAATCAGTTCCACGATTTCGCCAATCTGTTGCGAGCTCTCACCGAGTCGTTTAATTCGTTTCGCAGTTTCCTGAATTTGCTCACGCATTTGGTCCATACCATGAATCGTGTCCTGCACCGCGTCGGCACCTCGTTTCGCCGTTGTCACCGAACCCTGCGCCACTTCGGCAGATTTCTCAGCACTCTTGGACATGTCTTCCATTGATCGCGCCATGGTGCGCATACGTTCCGTGGTGTCGGTAATCTGGGCCGCCTGTCTTAAAGCAGCCTCGGTTAATTCTGTCGCCGTTTGTCGTGAAGACTCTGACGCCACCGCCACTTGTTGGGCAGCGTTTTTGATTCTGATAACCAGGCTACGCATTTCTTTGACAGCAAAGTTAATGGAGTCCGCGATCGCACCCGTGATTTGTTCAGTCACCTCGGGTTCGACAGTCAAGTCACCATCAGCCAGGTTGCCCATTTCATCGAGCAATTTCAGAATAGCGTCTTGTGTTTCCTGGTTTTGGGCCAGGGTTTCACGGCCACGGTTTTTTTCGTCCTGTACCAGTCGCCAACCCATCAGTATCACCAGTGCCACTAACAATAGCGAGCCTGCGGCCGCTGCAATCTGGTAAATTGTCCGGCCACTGGAAAGGCTGGTATAGCTGGCGACGAGAACTTGCACCTTGCTCAGTAACTGGTCACTTTCTTCAAAAATTTGCTGACTGGCCCGTTGTGATACAAATAACTCGGCGGCATTACCAAGAATGCCTTCAACGTGGGCATTCATTTCGGTAAACACTTCCTTGGCTTCGCGCATTTTCTCGCGCAAGTCGGCCGGGGCATTTCGTGGTATCCCGCGTCGCAACCGGGCATCAGTATCTTTAAATAATTTTGAATCCTTACCAAACTGGGCAGCGGCTACCGCGGCCTCGTTACCACCCTGGGCAAATAAATTTACGTCCTTGGCAATACGCTGGCTTAACATGCCCTGACGACTCGCCCAGTACAAATGCTGCTGGCTCATCCCTGTACGGACACCAAGCTCAACAATCTCATCCGAAATGGCGAGTAATAAAGGGCTCAACTGGTTAATAGCCAGCACATGGTCGCGCAATGAAAACAGTGCTTTTTCCTGTTTCAGAATCTGGTCAACCTGGCCTCGCACCCCTTCCTCATCTTTAGGTGCCCACATCTGGTCGAGGACCAGTAAAGTTGGTCGAACTTGTGAAGGTGTTGGCTCAATGCCCATAGCGCTGTTACCGCGTTTGAGCGCACTCACTGTTTGCTCGAATGTATCGCGCGAAACTTTCAGTGATTCGAACGATGATTTTTGACCCTGTACTGCCTCGCGGGCATCTTTCGCAATACGTTGCGATAACATTAACAGGTTACTTGATCGTTCAATGTAGCGCGTGTCTCTTTCTGCCTGGGTCGTGTTTAAAAACAAGACATAACCTACGAGAACAAGTATGCCGACAAAACCCGCACCAATATTCCTGATACTGAAGATTTTTTCGACAATGCTACTGCCGATACTGCTGCTGCTGGCAACAGTCTCTGCGCCAATCTCGTCTGCTGAAAGATCAATCAAGTCTTCCGACAACTCATCAACTTCTGTATTGCCTTTACCGAATAATTTAAATGCCATTTTTGTGCACCTCTATGCCAAATTCCGATACATTATTTATTAACCAAAAATTTCAGCTTTTATAAATTATGCATGACCAACCCAGTTATCAAATCCCTTTTTAAAAATCCTATGTACTGATATTTCTAAATCCTTCATTTTCGAGCAAAGCCTTCATGTCGAAAATAAACCACATTGTATCGTCCCGAAGAAAGCCGCCCGAGGAATAGACCAGGACGCTATCTTTCTTGTCTGTAACTGGCTGCCGCTCCACTTCTTCATCAAAGTGGCGCAGCCCGAAAACTTCATTGACCAGTAAGCCAACGCCAAAGCCCTGGTAATCAATAACCATCACCCGGGCACGATCACTAAATTTAATCGAGTCCTTGTCAAAATACTCGGCGACATCAATAACCGGTACCAGGCTGCCACGAATATTCGACAACCCTTTCACCCATTTTTTTGTTTTCGGGACTGGCGTCATCATGGGTATTTGAATAACTTCAGTCACCTGATCCAGCTGTGACACCAGGTGCATGTCACCAATACGAAAACCGACACCCGACCAGTACCTGACGGCCTCAGCTTCTTCAGGCAGGCCTGGAGAGTTAGCCAAACTGGCCTGCTGCATTTGCTGTAACAGTAGCAGTGGATCTTGTGTTTGCATGGCCAGGTCTCTTTTTAAATAACTTGTTTACAGACTATTAATTTTTTCCATCAAGGCCTTTTCAGATATGGGCTTGACCAGGTAATCTCTCGCCCCCTGGCGCAGGCCCCAGGCCTTGTCGGTCTCCTGTCCCTTTGATGAACAAATAATGACCGGGATTGATTCGGTCTCCGGGTCACGGGTGATGGCGCGCGTTGCCTCAAAACCACTCATACCCGGCATCACCACATCCATTAATATCAAGTCTGGTTTCTCTGCCTTTGATTTAGCCATTGCCTCTTCACCACTTGATGCCGTGGAAACAGTGAAACCATGTTTGTTGAGAATATCTGTAATCACATGTGCGTCAGTGGGAGAATCATCTACCACCATAACGTTCTTAATCGCCATTACTGCGCTCCGTATTTAATTAGTTGTTCCAAAAATATTTACCTATAAATTCTCTACCTACAATACATAAAATAATAATCAAAAAACTTATGCTAATTTCACATCAAATCAGTATCCATGCCTTCAGTGAACATATTTGTTGATCACATCAATCAGTTCTTCCTGGGTAAATGGTTTATTAACATGCTCCTGGGAGCCCGCTATTCTGCCCCGGGCACGATCAAAAAGACCGTCTTTGCTCGATAACATGATGACCGGGGTTTCACGAAATTTCTTGTTATTCTTGATCAGCTGACAGGTCTGATAACCATCCAGCCTCGGCATCATGATATCGACAAAAATGATATCCGGTTCATTGTCCGTAATCATTGACATGGCCTCAAAACCATCCGATGCGGTATAGACTTCATAACCGGCTTTTTTCAGTAATGCCTCGGCAGTACGTCGAATGGTATTGCTGTCATCTATAATCATCACCTTCACGTCAACTCAATCCTCTTTGTCTCTTTCCCGGTTAATTATTAGGGTCAATTATTATCAACCTGATTCCTGATTCAGTCCGTACGGGAATGCACTATCACTGACAACACCCGGACAAAACCAGACACTACAAACTAAGCGTAGCAAACTAAAAGTAATTTCTACGGTTTTTGCTCTATCATAATGATTTGTTAGCACAAATTATACCCTAGCGCAAAATATAGTACCTGTTCATTGTAAAATGTAACTGTTTTCGCTCCATCAGTATCCTGCATCAATGTACTAAAGAGTAGTAGAACTTCATGCTTCCCGATATGGTAATGCACACTTTTATTGTACTGCTGTTTATTAAGCACAAAATGTGCCAATAATACGATGATGTGCAAAAATTTTTCTTTCACAACTCCTTGATATATATAAGGTATTAACGCATGCTCGCCATGTCGCTTTTTACGGAAACATAATTTTATGGGTATTAACCATTTACATGCCGTACCACATCTCACCACGGCCCTGACCGGGCCGCTGCAAGAGCTCGAAACACACCTGTTACAAAACCAGGATAAGATCGAACGCTGGTTCCGTTATCAATGGCTGCAAACACCTGCCCCATTTTACACCTCGGTTGACCTCCGGAATGCCGGCTTTAAATTGGCACCTGTTGATACCAACCTGTTTCCAGCCGGATTTAACAACTTGAACCGGGCATTTGAGGCGCTCTGCGTCCAGGCCATACAAACTGCGGCAGAAAGAGTCTGCCCCAAGGCCTGTAATGTACTGTTCGTCCCTGAAAGCCATACCCGCAACATGTTTTATCTTGAGTCTGTCGCTGCGCTCATAAATATCATGACACAAGCCGGTTTTGAGACACGAATAGGCAGCTTGGCAGAAGAAATAACAGCACCAAAAACCATAGATTTACCCTCTGGCCGCAGCATTACCCTGGAACCCCTGATTCGTGACCAGGACAGGGTCACTGTTGCTGGTTTTGACCCCTGTTTTGTCTTATTAAACAATGATTTATCCGGTGGCCGCCCGGAAATACTGGAAAATCTTGATCAACCCGTGATCCCACCTACCGCCATCGGCTGGTCAGACCGTTTAAAATCAGATCACTTTGCCCATTATGACCGAATAACCAAAGAATTCTGTAAAATTGTCGATATCGATCCCTGGCTAATTAACCCGATTTTTCGAAAATGTGGAAAAATTGATTTTCAAAAACGGGCCGGCGAAGACTGCTTATCTGAAAATGTGGAAGCGGTTTTAACAGAAATACAGAAAAAATATGATGAATTTGGCATTAACCAGAAACCTTACGTCCTGGTCAAGGCAGACGCAGGCACTTATGGCATGGGCATTATGACGGTCCATAACCTAGATGAGGTCAAAGAATTAAACCGCAAACAACGCAACAAAATGGCACGCATCAAGGAAGGGCAGGCGGTCACAGATGTGCTGGTGCAGGAAGGGGTCTACACATTCGAGACCTGGGGTGAAAACCAGGCAGTTGCTGAACCCGTCGTTTACATGATTGATCACTTTGTTGTCGGTGGCTTTTATCGCGTTCACAAGGGACGATCAACCAACGAAAATCTGAATGCCCCGGGCATGCATTTTGAGCCCCTGGCATTCGCTGAGTCTTGCGCCACCCCCGACAGAAACAAGGCGCCGGATGCCAACCCAAATCGTTTTTATGCCTATGGTGTCATCGCCCGCCTGGCATCTTTGGCGGCGGCTCGCGAACTGCAATCATTAATATAAGATTTAATTTACCTGACCCTGTACCTGACAAACTCAGCACGCCCTTGTTATGAAAATTAAACTCGGCGTTGTCATGGATGCCATTGAATCCATCAACGTAAAAAAAGACACCACCCTGGCCATGCTACTGGAAGCCCAATCCCGGGGCTGGTCAATCAGCTACATGCAACAACGGGATTTGTTCCTTGAAAATGGCCAGGCATGGGCAGCCATGCGGCAATTACAGGTCCAGGATAACCCTGAAAACTGGTACCAGCTCTCGGACGAAAAAACCGCCGAGCTAGGGTCACTGGATGTCATCCTGATGCGCAAGGATCCCCCTTTTGATATGGAGTACATCTACAGCACTTACCTGCTGGAACTGGCGGAAACTGCCGGCGTCAAGGTAATCAACAAACCCCGAAGTCTCCGTGATGCCAATGAAAAATTATTTATTGCCAATTTCCCCCAATGCATCGCACCCACTATTGTCACCCGCCAGGGCGACCGCCTGCGACAATTTGCTAAAAAACAGGGAGAAGTAATTTTTAAACCTCTTGATGGCATGGGCGGCGCGTCAGTCTTTCGCACGAATAAAAAAGACCCGAATTTGAATGTTATTATTGAGACCCTGACAAACATGGGCAAACAAACAATCATGGGTCAACGTTATTTGCCCGAGATTAGTGCCGGCGACAAAAGAATATTGGTAGTCAATGGAGAGACCATCCCTTATGCCCTGGCACGAATCCCGGCAGCCGGAGAAACCCGTGGCAACCTGGCGGCAGGCGGTACCGGCAAAGGCCTGGAGTTAACAAAGCGGGATAAATGGATTTGCGCGCAGGTAGGACCGACCCTGAGAGAGAAAGGCCTGATGTTTGTTGGTATTGACGTGATTGGCGACTACTTAACTGAAATCAATGTCACCAGCCCAACTTGTGTTCGCGAACTTGATACTATTTTTGGCCTTAACATAAGTGCTACGTTTCTCGATAGCATTGAAGAAACACTCGCAACAAGCTAACTGTAAATAACCATAACCGGGCCATGCAAATTATTTTATCGAAAAAATATTTATTTCTGGTATTTATCCTGCTAACTGCCTCAAGCTGCACCAAGCCGGTGGTGACAAAACATGAGCACTGCAATATTTTTGGTGCCTGCATCAGTATTGAGTTTGAATCAGAAACCAATGGCGCCGAAATAGTAACAGCAATCGAAGATGATATTGTTTACCTGGTCTCGATACTGGATCCGGGCAGCTCCAAACCCATGTTACGTTTAAACAGCCTGTTACGTTCCGGTGAATGGGCCAGTGTAAATCCTTCAGTTTTCACGCTGGTAACAAAATCCAAAGAATATTATCAATCCAGTCAGGGCTATTTTAATCCCGCAAGATCCGGACTGTTAATGAAACTTTGGGATATCGAAGCCGAACCGCTGGCACCGCCACCATCAAAAAAAGCTTACGAGTCTGTTGTCCGAACAGCAGCGACCATGGACGATATTGAACTACAAGGCATCCGGGTCAGGAGCACCAACACCAACATCGCACTGGACTTCGGAACACTGCTCCATGGTTATACAGTGGACATGGTATTTGATTATCTCAAATCAACAGGCGCGAAAAATATCAGGGTTGCACTGGGCAATACTATTCGTGTCAGTACAAAAGAAAATACACCCCGTATTGAAAATATAAAATCATTGAGTGATAAAATCGGGGGCACCACCGTTGCCATAAAAGATGGCGAGGCATTATGCGTTAGTCGTCTTCATGGCGATAGTGAAACCCTGGACGACCCTCGCTATACAACCATTTTTAATCCAAAAACGGGTAAACAGGCGACAGAGACCGGTGCAGTCATTGTCGTACATCAAAATGCCATGATTGCCAATGCTGCCTGCCAGGCACTTTTTAATGCCGGGCCCGCTAGCTGGCAAAAAATTGATAAATCAATGCAAACAATTGCCAGCTTGTACCTACCGGCTACGGGTAAAGTACAAATGACCCTGTCCATGCTGCAAAAAATAGAGTTAAATAGTCAAAAAAATCGTAACAAAGCTTCGCAAGGCGAGAGAAAGTAACTATACTCGATAGAACTTACTACGAAAATTCGTCATGACTGAAACTGCAACCATAGATTCATATCAAGCAGGGATAATTTCTGACGCCCCTGGCAATAACTCTCCTGGTAATAATTCACTTGGCAGTAATTCAGTCCCTGATAAATCTGATCACCCCGGATCAGACAAAAAAAATTCTGGCCAAACCGGTCCGGACCAGACAAGGTCTTGCAAAACAAATGAAGCCGGCGAATTCGACAACAATGACCGGGCCGGTCTCAGTTTTTTTGTCTCAATCCTGGCCCACATGGTCATCATTCTTGGCGTAACCTTCGCGTTACCAAAACTACAGGAAATCGATGGTTTGCCCTCCATGGAAATCACCCTGGTACAAACTCATACAGATAAGGCACCGGAAAAAGCTGACTACCTGGCGCAAGCCAACCAACAGGGCGGTGGCAATACGCCCAAACCCGAGACCGTAATGAGCCCATTACCGATAACAGAAATTGGCGAAAGTGAGGTCACCATCCCGATCCAGCAAGCCATGCCGCAGCCACGTATCAAGTCAGCTAAAGAAAAAACCGAACTCCTGACAGCAAAAAAATCTAGCAGCAAAATCTGGCAAAGCAGTACCCAGCCCGACAAACAAGACCGCCGGTTTTTGCCTGCCAACCCGGGCCTGTTAAAGAGCCAGCAATATCTACTGGAACGCTCTCGACTCAACGCCCAGTTGAGCAGGCAATGGAACGAATATCAGCAATTACCCCGGCGTAAATACATTAATGCCAGAACAAAAGAGTTCAAGTACGCAGGTTACATGGTGGCCTGGCAGGCCAAGGTAGAACGGGTTGGCAATATTAATTACCCGGAAGAAGCCCGGCGTCGTGGTTTGTCTGGTGACCTGGTACTGGATGTGGTGCTGGCAAAAGATGGCAGCCTTGATGCAGTCAGTATCGTTCGCTCGTCTGGTTATAAATTACTTGATGACGCCGCCATGCGCATCGTGGCCTTATCCGCACCCTTCTCGGCGTTCCCGAAAAAAATAAGCCAGGAAACAGACTTGTTACATATCACCCGCACCTGGAAGTTCAACGAGCAAGGCTGGCGTGGAAAGTGATATTTTACAAAATTTGTTCATTTCAAATACTACAGGCTTGCAAGATTTCAATGACTACCTGATACTCCGCACTATATGTCTGACTTCTCTAGTCTGAGCAATCAATTCCTCATCGCCATGCCGGCGCTGAACGATCCCAATTTTTCCCGAACAGTCACCCTGGTTTGCGAACACAGCCCGGAAGGTGCCATGGGCGTGACCATTAATCGTCAGCTTGAGTTATCAATAAATGACATTTTTAAACAACTGGATATTGAACCAAACAAAACCGTGCCGCCAGGATCATTTGTTTACCAGGGCGGACCAGTTCAGGAAAACCGGGGATTCGTATTACACGAACCACTGGGAAACTGGGAATCAACGTTAGCAATCAGCGAAAATCTGGGCTTATCTACCTCGCAGGATATTCTCCAGGCCATTGCCACTGGCCAGGGTCCTGAAAAATGTTTACTGGCCCTTGGTTACGCGGGCTGGGGACCGGGCCAGCTCGAACACGAGATCCGTGAAAATACCTGGCTTTCAGGGCCAGCAGATCGAGAAGTTATTTTTGAGACGGCCCTGGAGTTACGCTGGCAGGCGGCAGCTCAATCCATGGGCGTTGATTTGAACGCCCTCTCCGGGGAGGCGGGTCACGCTTGAGTCCGCGGGTATATCTTGGATTTGATTACGGAGAACGAACAATTGGTGTGGCAGTTGGCAGTAAAGAATCCGGGCTGGCACAACCCCTGACAACCATTCATGTTGGCAAAAAAGGACCTGACTGGATGAGCATTGGCAAACTGGTTGGCGAATGGCAGCCGGCAGCATTGATTGTCGGCCTGCCGCTAAAAATGGATGACAGCGATAATCCCGTAACCGAACTGGCTCGAAAATTTGGTAATCAGTTAAAGGGTCGATACAATCTGAATATTCATCTGGTAGACGAACGCTTAACTACGGTTGAAGCAAAACATCGCTTGCAAATAGCGGGAGTGGCGATCAGGCCGGGTACCAAACCAAAAATTGATGAAATGGCGGCGCAAACAATATTGCAGGCTTTTCTGGATGAAACCGGTGAAGATGAGAGCAATAAACCTGGGCAGAATTGCCAGGATTAACAATATGAAATACTAAAGAACATGAACCGCCAAGAAAGTTCAAATGTCACGGAGTACAGGAAAGTGCGAGAACGGTCATTGTTTTAATTTAAGATAAGATCAAAACATCTTGACAGGATTTACGGGATTAACAGGATGATTTGAGCTTACAGACTGGATTCAGCTTTAAGGTGTAATCCTGTTAATCTTGTCTAAAGTACTTTGTTTTTTAAGAATGCAGTTATTCTTAGCGTTCTTTGCGGTTTAAATACGCAACCAGATATTAAATTTATTATATAAAACACTTGGACAATAAAATAGACACACAAATAGACATCAATGCCACGTTAGCCAACATGGCGGCCGCGTTAAAACCCAAACTGGATCTCGATCCTGTATTTATTGGTATCCATACTGGCGGTGCCTGGGTTGCTGAACGCCTGCATCGCGACCTTGATATTAAATCAGCACTGGGAACGCTGAATATTTCATTTTACCGGGATGACTTCACCCGTATTGGACTCAATCCCAAAGTAAAGGCCTCGGACCTGCCCGTGGATGTTGAAGATCGGCACATCATACTCATTGATGATGTATTGCAGTCTGGCCGTACTATCCGCGCAGCCATGAATGAAATTTTTGATTATGGCCGGCCGGCCTCCATCACCCTGGTTGTTTTGATCGAACGTGGCTCGAGAGAATTACCGATACGGGCCGACATTGTAGGCGCAACCGTCACACTGCCAAAAGGTGAACAAATTAAATTATCACGTGATGAGAAAACCAAACAACTGGCCTTGACCGTGCAAAAATCTAATGGCAATACCTAAATGATATATGAAGGATGAGATGCAAATATGAGCGGTGATCTGCAATTCGACAGCAATAAACGATTGCGTCACCTGTTAAGCATTGACGGGCTGGATCAAAAAACAATTCTGGAAATACTTGATACGGCTGAAACATTTATTTCAGTTGGCGAAAGACAAATTAGAAAAGTGCCATTATTACGTGGCAAAACCGTGGTTAACCTCTTTTTTGAGGCCAGTACCCGTACCCGCACAACTTTTGAAATTGCGGCCAAACGACTGTCTGCAGATGTTATTAATTTTAATATCGGCGCCTCTTCTACCAACAAGGGCGAAACCCTGCTCGACACCATCAACAACCTGGAAGCCATGCATACCGATCTTTTTATTGTCAGGCACATTGATGCCGGTGCCGCTTACCTGGTTGCCAAACATGCACCGTCCCATGTGCGCATCATTAATGCCGGTGATGGTCGTCACGCCCACCCCACGCAGGCACTGCTGGATGCGTACACCATGCGCCAATACGGCAAAGATTTCAAAAAAATCAAGGTTGCCATTGTCGGCGACATCATGCATTCCCGTGTAGCGCGATCACTGATACACATACTTAATATACTTGGTGTACCTGATGTACGTGTCATTGCGCCCAAGACATTATTGCCAGTCGCAATTGAGCGTTTAGGCGCCCACCCTTATTTTGATATGTACGAAGGACTTGAAGGGGTGGATGTCATTGTCATGCTCCGGATCCAGCGCGAGCGTATGCAAGGCGCACTGATTCCCAGTGAACAGGAGTACTTTAACTTGTACGGCCTGACTGAAGAGAAATTAGTGGTTGCCCAGGACGATGCCATTGTTATGCACCCCGGTCCCATGAACCGCGGCCTGGAAATAGACTCATCTGTTGCCGACAGCGACCGGGCCACCATCCTGCCCCAGGTTAGTAATGGTATCGCCGTTCGTATGGCGGTCATGGCGCTAATAATGGGCGGCAACCAAAAAAATAAAGGGGCTGAAAACTAATGGCCTGTTTGATTAAAAACGGTCACCTGGTTGATCCTGGCAACGACATCAGTAAAAAAACTGATATTTATATTAATGATGAAGGTTTTATCCAGGCAATCGGCAAGGCGCCGGAAAAATTTAAAATTAAAAACGAATTTGATGCCACGGGAAAAATAGTTTGCCCGGGCCTGGTTGACTTGCGCGCCCGTCCCCGCGAGCCGGGTCTGGAATACAAAGCGACCATTGAAAGCGAAACCCTGGCGGCCGTTTCGGCGGGCATTACCACTTTTTGTTGTCCACCCGACACACAGCCGGTGATTGATACCCCCGCCATGGCGCAAATGATCCAGCACCGGGCCTGGCGATTTGGCATGTCTTTCATTCACCCCATGGGTGCACTAACAAAAAATCTGGAAGGTAAACAGCTATCGGACATGGAGGCGCTTGATGAGTCCGGCTGTGTTGGCATCACCAATGGTCTCAACCCGGTTACCAACACCCTGGTCATGCGCCGGGCCATGGAATATGCAGCCAGCTTTGATTTGACCGTGTTTCTTCATTCGGAAGATCCCTGGTTACATGGTGATGGCTGTGTCCACGAGGGTGAAGTAGGCACCCGCCTGGGTCTACCCGGTATACCTGAGGCCGCTGAAACCGTCGGCATTACCCGCGATCTTGCCTTGATTGAGCATACGGGTGTGCGGGCACATTTTTGTGGACTCTCAAGCGCCCGTGCTGTTGAGATGATTACCGAAGCCCAGTCCCGGGGGCTCAATGTTTCTGCCGATGTAACAGCCCATCACCTGCACCTGACCGAACATGATATTGGCTATTACAATACCCAGTGCCATGTCATGCCACCGCTCAGGAGTAATCGTGATCGTGACGGACTCCGGCTTGGATTACAGTCAGGCGTCATCACGGCCATATGCTCTGATCATCAGCCTCATGAACCGGATGCCAAGTTAGCGCCTTTTGCTATCGCCGCTTCAGGTATATCAGGGCTTGAAACATTACTGCCCCTGACGCTGAAACTGGTGGATGACAAACTGCTAACAATCGAGCAAGCAATAACGCTGCTTACGGCCAACCCGGCAAAAATTATTGGTGTCGATACTGGCAACCTGGGCGTTGGCGCGACTGCGGATATTTGTATTATTGATCCCGGGCGGCACTGGATTTTGACTGAAGAAAATTTTGTCAGCCGGGGTAAAAACTCACCGTTCATTGGCTGGGAGTTTACTGGCAAAGTAACACACACATTTGTTGGTGGTGAGCTGGTGTTCTCGATAGACGGAGATAAATAAAAAACATTAAGAAATTGGCTAATAGCAATAGCAGGTATCTGAAGAAGCCTCTGGTGAGTGCGAGACAAGGCAAGAAATGGCGAAAAACCGGAGTTTACACGTAGTAAACGAGTATTTTGAACTATTTATTAACGCCGTATCGTGCCAGTAGAGGCTTTTTCAATGGCCTGCTACAAGATTTGTGATTCGTAGCCACCGACGTCCTGTAAATTCATTTGTGCATTTTTCCCCATCAGTAGCGCCAGGTAATGTAAATCTTCGTAACGCAGGCCCCGTGCCACCCACACTGAATAAGTCATTTCCGAGATTGATCCTTCTATCAGTAATCCCCGTTTCTCATCAATACTGATGCCCTGAATTTGCCTGACGGCCACTTCGCCCACTTTTTTTGCCGGCCCTGACGGTCTGATGCGAGTGAACATCATGGTCAGGGGCGTCATATCGATGCGTACCTGGGCGGTTCTGGCAATGGAAATAATAATCCCGATCGCACTCACGTAAACAACTATTGGTATGACATAACCAAAATACCAGATTGCCTGCTGGCCAATACTGAGCAATGCCATATCCGGGTAAAAATTATAGGCAATAAAATATTCGGCAAAGAGCAGGCCAATAAAACCTGTGAACAGTAAAAACCAGAAAATACGTTTGTGGCGATAAGGTAATATCACCTCATAACCTGTGCTGCGCTTCCAGACGCCCATTTTGGTTTCTGCTGGCAATCTCGTAGGCAGCTCAGCGGCCGTTAATTCGTCTATGTCAAAATACTGCATTTCCAATCAATACTTCGGTCTGATTATTGTTTTAGGTTTTCTTTTAAGCAAACCATGTCGCTATTGGTGTAAATACTTACGTATAGGTAATGTCGCTCATGGAGTCACCCAGGTCACGACTCTTGGCACCTTTGCCTTCCAGTTTAATCCGCAAGCGCAAGTCATTAACAGAATCCGCATTCCTCAATGCTTCATCATAAGAAATTAAATCTGCCTCTAGCAAGTTATAAAGTGACTGATCGAATGTCTGCATGCCTGCTTCTTCTGATTTAGCCATCAAACTCTTCATTTCATGAATGCTGCCTTCCATGATCAAATCTGCAATCAATGGTGAATTAATCATCACCTCTACCGCTGGCACACGCCCTTTACCGGTTTTTAACGGTATCAAACGTTGTGAAATTACGGCCTTCAGGTTCAGTGACAAATCCATCAGCAACTGCGCCCGTCGGTCTTCCGGGAAAAAGTTAATGATTCGATCCAGGGCCTGGTTAGCACTATTTGCATGTAGTGTTGATAAGCATAAATGGCCGGTCTCGGCGAACTGGACGGCGTACTCCATGGTTTCCCGCGCCCGTATTTCACCAATCAGAATCACATCGGGGGCCTGGCGCAGGGTATTTTTTAATGCGGCACCGAATGATTCAGTATCCACCCCCACCTCGCGCTGGGTCACAATACAATTTTTATGGTCATGGACATATTCAATCGGGTCTTCGATGGTAATAATATGTCCATAGCTGTATTCATTGCGATAACCGATCATGGCAGCCAGGGAGGTTGATTTACCGGAGCCGGTCCCGCCAACAAAAATAACCAGGCCACGTTTTGTCAGGGAAATATCTGCCAGGACCTTCGGCAAGTTAAGATCATCAAATCTTGGAATATCTGTCTCAATGGTGCGCAGCACCATGCCCACCAGTCCCTGCTGGATAAACACATTGACACGGTAACGGCCAATTTCTTTAGGTGCGATGGCAAAGTTACACTCGTTCGATTCTTCAAAATCACGTCGCTGCTGCTCATTCATGATGCCATAGGCCATGGCACGGGATTGTTCAGGTGTCAGCGCCTGCTTGGTGACCGGCATAATTTTGCCGTCCACCTTTATAGAAGGTGCGACCCCAGCAGTAATAAACAAGTCGGAAGCATTTTTATGCTTCATCAGTTTTAGTAAATCACTAAATACCATACCCGTTGTCCTTTATTACTTGCAATCTTTTACCCCTTTAATTTTTATTTAGGCCCGAAGTTAGCCTTGCCTTCAGCGCCACCTGCACCTGCGTTGACACTCGCTGTGAAACTTTCTTTATTGGCCGCCTTAATGCGTGCCTCTTCCATGGTGACCTGGCGGGCCTGCACCAGTCCCAGTAAATTTTGATCGAGTGTGGTCATGCCTTCTTTCTGGCCGGTTTGAATGGCTGAATACATTTGGGCGATTTTACCTTCACGAATCAGGTTACGAATAGCAGGTGTGCCAATCATTATTTCGTGGGCCGCCACCCGGCCGCCGCCAATCTTTTTACACAAGGTCTGCGAAATCACTGCGCGTAAAGATTCAGATAACATGGCACGCACCATGTCTTTCTCGGCTGCCGGGAACACGTCAACAATACGGTCAATAGTCTTGGCGGCGGAACTGGTATGCAAGGTGCCAAAAACCAAATGGCCGGTTTCGGCAGCGGTTAATGCCAGGCTAATCGTTTCCAGGTCACGCATCTCACCAACCAGGATGATATCCGGGTCTTCTCGCAACGCTGACCGCAACGCTTCCGAGAACCCAAGTGTATCTCGATGCACCTCACGCTGGTTGACCAGGCAGTTTTTACTTTGATGAACAAACTCAATTGGATCTTCAATGGTCAGGATATGCTCATGTTTGGTCTCGTTCACGTGATCCATCATGGCTGCCAGGGTCGTAGATTTTCCCGAACCGGTAGGCCCGGTGACCAGCACGATGCCCCGGGGTTGCTCGGCAATTTTCTTGAACATTTCCGGCGCATTTAACTGTTCCAGGGTCAGAATTTTTGATGGAATAATCCGGAATACCGATGCCGGACCACGGTTCTGGTTAAAGGCATTAACACGGAATCTGGCAATATTAGGCAGCTCGAACGAGAAATCACACTCCAGGAATTCCTCAAAATCCTTTTGTTGTTTATCATTCATAATGTCGTAGACCATATTGTGTACAGTACGGTCATCAAGGGGATCAACATTAATACGTTTGATTTCACCATCGACACGAATCATTGGCGGCAGGCCCGAAGACAGGTGAATATCCGAGGCGTTTTGTTTATAGGCAAAGGCTAGTAATTCGGCAACGTCCATAGGCTCTCCGGGTAGAATTTGCTCCTGATTTCGCACTTAATGTGCTGATTGTAATTATAATTATATAATACTGTTTTTTAGTATAACTGCCCAAGGCGCACACACAAGGCCAAAAACAGCTTGCTTGCGAAATAAACCATTTTTGGGCAGGCTGGCCCACTAACGCGGTAACAAAGAGAGAAATTGAGACATTATCCATGACATCGTCTATATCCAAACAAGTGATTGGTTTTATCGGGGCCGGTAATATGGCACGCAGCATGGCCAGCGGGCTGATAGCCAATGACTGGCCAAAAAATAATATTCTTTTGTCAGACCCTGATGGCGCACAAAGACAGGGTGCCCAACAAGCCTTAGGCGTCGAGATAGTAGAAAAAAATGCATCGGTGGTAGACCGTGCCAATATTCTTATATTGGCTGTAAAACCACAAATGTTAGCCGAAGTTGTCGCTGAAATTGTCGGCCCATTGGCCGAGAAAAATCCACTCATCATTTCCATTGCTGCCGGCATTCAAACAAACGACCTTGTCAGATGGATGGGCCGGCAGGCGCCGGTTGTTCGGGTCATGCCAAACACGCCTGCGCTCATTGGCTCAGGTGCATGTGGGTTATTTGCCAATGAACACACAACCAGGGAACAACGAGAACAGGCCGAAACCATCATGCGCGCCATCGGCGTAACCGTCTGGGTCAAAGACGAGGCGCTACTTGATATCATTACCGCACTCTCCGGGAGTGGGCCGGCCTATTTCCTGCTGGTCATGGAGGTCATGGAATCAGCGGCTATCAAGGCCGGTCTCGATCAAAAATCAGCCAGGTTGCTAACCCTGGAAACGGCACTGGGGGCGGCAAAAATGGCCCTGGAAAGCAGCGAAGATCCGGCCAAACTCCGGCATCATGTTACCTCACCGGGAGGCACTACCGAGGCCGCTGTTAAGATTTTGGAACAAGGGAAAATCGACCAACTATTTTCCAGTGCTATTAATGCAGCAACAGCACGATCAAAAGAATTGGCCGAAATATTCGGTAAAAAATAAATTATTTTAAAATAATCTTGCAACACGCATCACCATAATTACAAATAATACGCTTCAGGGGTTAAACAAATGAACGGGTACATGAGCCAGGCTTTTATTTATTTGATACAGGTTGTTTTTGATTTATACATCCTGATCATCATGTTGCGCTTTTTACTGCAAGTAGTGCGGGCAGATTTTTATAACCCTGTTTCACAATTCCTGGTACGAATCACAAACCCGCCGGTCTTGTTATTTCGCAAGTTTGTACCCGGGCTCTGGGGAATTGACCTGGCCTCTGTAGTGGTGCTTTTGATACTTCAAAGCGTTGAAATTTTTCTGATCGGAAAACCGGGCCTCGGACTCAGCTCTGTCCCGGGCCTGATTCATGGAGAATTTTTGTCGCCAGCCGGGCTAGCTATATTGGCGCTGGCCGATTTAATCAGCATGGTGTTATACATTTTCCTGGTGACTATTTTTGTCCGCATTATTATTAGCTGGATCAACCCCCGCGGGGGACACAATCCGGCAATGGGCCTGATGGTAAGCCTGTCGGAACCCGTTATGGCCCCTGCGCGACGACTGATCCCGCCAATTTCGGGCATTGATCTGTCACCCATTGCGGTATTGGTTGTACTGCAACTGCTTTTAATTCTGCTGGTACAGCCATTAAGGGATTTGGCCCTGTTATTCCTCTAATCTCCCGGCAAGCTCCCAGTAATGTCTCGGACTCCCCCTGAATTATCCGCAAGCTATTGAATTTATGATAAATTATTGAGTAATCCCGGGTCTTTCAACGAAAAACCCATTTTTACTGACGCGAGCCAAAGAGCAGCCAAAATGGGCCGTTTGTACGAAAATCAACGCAATTGGCTTGACGCCCCCTGCCATAGCGCTAATTATTAGGGAAAGTGCCCGTACTGCCTGTCGCGATACCGTTAATGGCAGCTGTCTATGGCACTTAAATATCAGAATTAGCTGCTATAGTTTTCTGATATGGACGCTCAATTATCAAGGCATAACCTGAGGACTCCGGACGTTTACAGGAGCATGGTAGGAAATTTGGCTGATAATTGGCTTGTACACACAACAAATAAAATTAAACGAATATTTAAGGACAAGGGTAAATTCGATGGCATCTCGAGGCAGTACAGTCGTTCGTCAAGGTCAGCCGATGGCACAAAAAAACGTTAAGCCTTTTGGCGGCCGTCCAGCCGGTAAATTTCCGTTTAAAACTCCCTTGCCAAAAATTGGCGGAACTGCCCTCATCAGTGCGTTGAGTAGCCAACTGGATGACTACAATGTCTGGCGCCAGGGATTGTTAACCGCCATGCAGGATTACATGCAGTTTGTTGAGCACCACGGGCAAAGCAAAGGCCTGGGTGATTTGCCAATCTACGAATTAATTGAAGACCTCAAGTCAGACAAACTGACTATTGCCATTGTCGGTGAATTCTCCCGCGGCAAGACCGAACTGATTAATGCTATTTTCTTTGCCGACCACAACGAACGACTACTGCCGACCGATGCCGGCCGCACGACCATGTGTCCCACCGAATTACTCTATGACGAAAAACAGCCTCCCTGCATTATGTTGTTACCGATTGAGACAAGGGAAAACGAAAAATCTGTTGCTGAATACAAACGCGCATCTGCCCAGTGGAGCAAACTACCGTTAACGTTAAATAACTCGACCAAAATGGCAGAGGTGTTCCAGGAACTGGTCAAAAACAAACGGGTATCAGTCCAGGAAGCAAGCAAACTAGGGCTCTATGATCCTAACCTTGAAGGCAGCGAGTCAGGTATTGCTCGCGATGGTATGGTCGATATCCCGGTCTGGCGTCATGCCATTATTAATTACCCGCATCCACTCCTGAGAAAAGGCCTGGTGGTCGTGGATACCCCTGGACTTAATTCATTGGGTTCAGAGCCTGAACTGACCCTGGACATGTTGCCGAATGCCCATGCGGTTTTATTTGTTTTATCTGCCGATACCGGTGTTACCCGGTCTGATCTGGATGTCTGGAATAAATACGTGCGCCCTGCCACCGAGGGCTCTGAAGGGCGACGGGTGGCCGTGCTTAACAAGGTCGATACCTTGTGGGATGAGCTGCGCGGTGAAGAGGCAATTGCTGCCAGTATCTCGCGCCAAACCCAGGAAACGGCTTATGCCCTCAATATTACCAAAACCCAGGTTTACCCTGTCTCGGCCTTAAAAGGACTGATTGGCAAGATCCAGAATGACGGTGTCTTACTGGATCGCAGTGGCCTGCCAGCGCTCGAGACCAAACTCTCCAAAGAGGTCATTCCCTTTAAGCAACAACTGGTCCATGACAAACTGGTTAACCAGGTTGGCGCCATGGTCGACAACACCGATGCCCTGGTTGAAGTCAAATTAAAAAGCGTGGTCAAGCAGCTCGAAGAATTAAAGGGATTGCGCGGTAAAAACCAAAGCGTCATCCAGGACATTATTGAGCGGGTCAGTGAAGAACAGGCAACTTACGATAAAAAACTTGAAACGTTTAATACCTGCCGAGCGAAATTATCCGAGCAAGCCCACATCCTGCAAACTTACCTGAGCCTGAAAAGCTTTGATAAATTAATTTCTCATACACGTAGAGACATGCATGAGGCATGGACAACCACAGGCCTCAAAGTCGGCATGCGCACTTTCTTTGATGGTGCCATTGAGACCATGCAAGAAGTGAACAAACAGGCGCACGTGCTTAAAGACATGGTGGAATCTACCTATAAAGAATTTCAGCTTGAGTATGGATTAGTTAAAATTAAATCCAGCAGTTTTTCCATGCGCCCTTACATGAATAGCCTGTCACGTCTGCACCGGGATGCTGAACGCTTCCGCAACAGCACCATCCTGGTTGTGACCGAACAGCATTTTGTCATTAAACGTTTTTTCATCACCATGGTCAGCCATGCACGCAATACTTTCAGTCAATGTAATGACGATGTTCGTGCCTGGGGAAAAGCAATTATGGGGCCGGTAATATTACAGATCCAGGAGCATAAAGATTCCATTGATCGCCGCGCTGAAAATTTACGTAAAATATCCGAGCAACAAAGTAGCATCGGCGATCGTATCAATGAACTGGAAGGCATCAAGGAAGAGCTTGTTAAACAACTTAAGACAACCCGCTATATCAGGGATCGTATTGAGCAGCATATGTTTTTTGACCGTCCCGATGACCCATTTGCCAAAGAAGCAGACGCTCGACCTAGATAACAGCTGAAAAATCCCGAAATTAACAAAACCTGCCCGACTGGCCAGCCTCTCGTTAATGGACTAATTTTTATTTACGAGGCCGGCATCACTGTATAGACTCAATCAGTCATTTTTATTTATATAGAGACTGATTCGCATGCCTGACAAAATCCCGTCCGACTCTGTCGGACTGGTCTCCCCGCAGACGCACCACTTTGACCAGCCGCTTGATTTGGTCAGCGGTGCTGTCATCCAGGAATACGATCTTGCCTATGAAACCTATGGCAAACTGAATCAGGCAAAGTCCAATGCCATCCTGATTTGTCACGCCCTTTCAAGCAATCATCATGTTGCCGGTTACAATACCCCGGACGACAAAAAACCTGGCTGGTGGGAAAATTTTATCGGACCAGGCAAGCCTATAGATACAAACAAATTCTATGTTGTTGGTTCGAATAACCTGGGGGGTTGTTTTGGGTCAACCGGACCATCAAGTATTAACCCGGATTCGGACAAACCCTTTGGCCCCGACTTCCCGATTGTCACCGTCAAAGACTGGGTCCAAAGCCAGGCACGTTTAAGTGACGTGCTCGGCATCGAACAATGGGCAGCAGTGATTGGCGGCAGCCTCGGGGGCATGCAGGTATTGCAATGGTCAATTGATTACCCTGACCGATTACGCCATGCCATTACCATTGCCGCCGCAGCAAAATTAACTGCCCAGAATATTGGCTTTAACGAAGTGGCAAGACAGGCGATTGTCACTGATTCAGACTTCCACAAAGGCCGGTTCTATGATCACAACACTGAGCCCAGCCGAGGTTTGCGTATTGCCCGCATGTTAGGTCATATCACCTATCTCTCTGATGACAGTATGCGGGAAAAATTCGGCAGGCAGTTACGTGACGAAAGAATTGATTTTGGTTACGAAGTTGAATTTGAGATCGAAAGTTACTTGCGTTACCAGGCCGACAGTTTTGTTGGTAAATTTGATGCCAATACCTATTTGCTCATGACCAAGGCGCTGGATTATTTTGATCCAGCCAGTGACTATGACAATGATTTAGCGAAAGCCATCAGTCACGCCAAGGCCAATTTTCTGGTTGTCTCCTTTACCGGTGACTGGCGGTTTGCGCCCTCGCGCGCCCGTGAAATTGTCAAAGCCCTTCATGACAATAACCTCAATGTCAGTTATGCCGAAATCAAGGCCACCCACGGGCATGATGCCTTTCTCATGAAAATCCCCCATTACATGGAAATATTCGGCGCCTACATGGAACGGGTGGCATCTGAACTATGAGCACCAATAACCAACTAAACCGTCCTGACCTGGCGCTGATTGCTGACTGGATTAATCCAGGGAGCCACGTACTCGACCTTGGCTGCGGTGATGGCACACTGCTGGCTAATTTACAAAAACAAAAAAATGTCACGGGTTATGGGCTAGAAATCAATGATGACTATATCGCCAAATGCATTGGCGCTGGCGTCAATGTTATTCATGTGAACCTTAATGAGGGCCTGTCTGACTTTGATAAAAACGCATTCGATTATGTCATCCTGTCAATGACATTACAGGCCATGCGGCGACCGGATCTTATCCTGGAAGAAATGTTAAGAGTCGGCACAGAAGGGATAGTCACCTTCCCGAATTTTGGTCACTGGAACGCCAGGATGCAATTAACATTTAAAGGCCGCATGCCGGTTACCCGTTGTTTGCCAGACCAATGGTATGACACGCCCAACATCCATCTCTGCACAATCAGGGATTTTGAAAACTTGTGTAAAAAAATGGGTTTTAAGATTTTGCAAAGACAGGCCGTGGATCAGGTTCATCGTACCAGTTTGGGGCTGCGGTTGTTTCCTAACCTGTTGGGGAAGATTGTTCTTTATCGGTTTCGGCGGGCTTAGTATTTGTTTCGCCTCCGGTGGTTTAATTTCTGTTAATCGGGTTTTCGCACCCGAGGGCGAGGTACTTTTGTTTCGGCAAAAGTACCCAAAACCATTTGCTCCACGTTCGCTTAATCCTGTGCTTCGCGGAAAAAATCTGGGTCGCGAATCCAACTCGCCGGTCGGACTAAACGTCCGCCTCGGGCTCAACAAAGGATTCACTCCTTGATTTTTCCTTGCGATGCTCGGCGCTCACGAAGTCGCGAAAAGTCAAAAACAAAAACAACGGGGCACGCTTCCTTAATCATTCACCCTAGAGCAACTAACGGCTGCTTCTGGTACTGGAGCTGATCCTGATTCCAGTTCTGGCACCATTTATTTAATTATCGTTCTTTTTTTGTAGTAGGTTATTTATTGCAGAGAGGCTGCTTGTGGATATCTGTATATAATCGATTAGCCTATGATCGGGATTACCATTATTCAACAAAACCCTTATAGCATTGAGCTCACCTTTTATATTGTATAGTTGATTAGAAATAGTGCCGCCAATGAGAAATACAAGACCCACTAAAATCCAGATTGCTAGTTCCATATAATTATCCTCGTAATTATTTATAATATTCTCAACACACCAATTAAGCTTTACCGTATGGTCGCTTCACTAGGAAAGTGCCTTCCAAAATCTGCGATTATTTCCAACTGATTAATTTGTGGTGTCACCATAGTACGTTTTGAGCCATGGTGTTGTTTCCAAAGCTTCGGAAGCTCGATGAAATATGGCTCACCACTACTAACACTGATTTTGAATCCATCGGATTCTCCTGATTGATGTACAATTGGCACTAAAAAACCAGCCGTAATCCCCACCCATTTGTTAAATACGCCAAACCATCGAAATTTTTCAAGCGGGCGACTGAAATCCAATAGGAAAACACAATCTTCTAGTGGCACGTCTATCTTTGTTACTGCGATATTATGCGGGCGGTCATGGAGACCAAATAATTGAATTGACATAAAATAGTCCCTAACTCTTTGTGCTGACACTACATACTAAGGATCAATAGGGCAGCCCATTGATATTGAGGTAATAATAAAAATACTAAATTTAAATTTACTCATCTTGCATCCTTACAATCGTGGGCCTGACCGAGAACTATCCGGTACGCGCCCTTGCCAACTGTGTGATAGCTCGCAACAAGTGTTACTTTCGTAAGATTACCGCCCAGGCGCTTGATATATTTTTCGAAATCGGCTTCCGCCTTGTCCACGGTTTCACCTAGACCGTATGACCTGCCAAGGACCTTGCAATGCTTGACCCCATCAGGCCCCGACAACTGAATATATTCAGCCGCTGAAACCGGCGCGGTCACCAAAAAAGCAAGTAACTAAAATTAAATGTTTCATTTATCACCTACATTCATTGTTTCACCAAGTAACAACTAGAAGATAATTATTTATTTAATACACTTTACCGACCGTCCGCTTTCGCTGCAAAGTGGACGCTGACACAGTTTACTTAAATATTCGTAATTGAGCGAGAGCAATAACTTGGGCTCTTGATTTGATTCCCGTGGATGCAGCCGAGGCCTGACAAAGAAAACCGGCAGGAGTGAGCCATTGTGGAGCCCGAGACAAATGGAGTGATTAACGAACATTTGGCCGGCGACTTTGGCGAATGACCCGGTTTTCGAGGAAGGGCGAGGGAACGCGTAGCGCAAGTCCCCGGGTGTCCTTTCTTCTTGGTAACTTCTTCTTTAGACAAGTAAAGAAGAAGTTACTCGCCCTCGGGTGCGAAAACCCGATTAAAAGAATTTAGATCGCCGCAGGCGCAACAAAAAAACCGGGGGTGCAGGGGGCGGAGCGCCCCGCACAAAAAACTACTTCTCCCGCCGCATTAAATAAATAACCAATATAATCGCAGGAATCCCCATCACCGACGCATAAACAAAAAAGCTGACATAACCATAACTATCCACAATCACACCGGAAAATCCCGAAATAATTTTTGGTGCCAAAGTCATTAGTGAGCTGAACAAGGCATACTGGGTTGCGGTATAGGCCCTGTTGGTAAGGCTGGACAGGTAAGCAATAAAAGCCGAACCAGCAAAACCAGCTGAAAAATTGTCACCACTTATAACAATTGCGAGTCCGGCCAGACTCTTGCCGCTCATTGCCAGTTGCGCGTACATCAAATTGGCTACGGCCACCAGTATTGCGCCTACCAGCAAGATGCGCATAATGCCAAACCGCACCACCAGCACCCCACCAGCAAATGCGCCTGCCAGTGTCATAAAAAATCCAAATATTTTTGCAACGCTGGCAATTTCATCAAACTCAAACCCGAGATCGTAAAAAAACGGGTAAGCCATATTGCCCAGTACAATATCACTGATACGATAAATGCTGACAAAGAGCAGAATAACCATGGCCTGTTGGGCATTCCTGCGAAAGAAATCGGTGAAGGGGCAGATCACGGCACCAATGAACCATGCCGTTATTTTGCGCCAGGTTTCCGGAACGTGAGCACTACGTGCCAGGTAATCAATAACGCGTTGCTCATCAGACAGGGTTGAACGATCAATGGAGTGTTCGGGTTCGCTAATGATCAGCACGGTGACCACGCCCACCAACATGGCAGCAGCCATGGCCAGGTAGGCGGCTGTCCAATTGGTATACTTGGCGATGTAAAGCGCCCCTGCCCCAGCAATCAGCGCGGCACCAATGCGCCAGCCGGCCTGATACATAGCGGCCATAGCCCCTTGCCAGTCCAACTCGACTGCTTCTATTCGATAGGCATCAATAGCCACATCCTGGGTCGCCGAGGAAAACGCTACCAACAGTGCAAACAGTATCATGGTGACCATATGAGTCGTCGGATCGGTAAACGACATACCGACTAAACCGGCTATGATCCCTGCCTGTGCCAGTAACATCCAGCTACGACGCTGGCCAAAATATTTAGTTAATCCTGGTAATGACAACCGGTCCATAACCGGTGCCCAGAGAAATTTTATAGAATAGGTAATGCCGATCCAGGCAAAAAAACCAATGGTGGCGCGCTCGATGTCTACCGAACGCAGCCATAGCGATAATGTTGCAAAGACTAATGGAAAGGGCAGACCGGCAACGAAACCGAGAAAGAACATGCCAATCACCCGTGGCCGCGTATAAATCACGAACGCCTCGGACCAGCTGTGTGTGGTGCTATCCGAGCTCGTAGTCATAATCAATAATCAATGGCGCGTGATCAGAAAAACGTTCATCTTTATAGATTGATTCGGCTTTTGCTGTTTTGGCTATCTCGGGCGTGGTGATCTGGTAATCAAGACGCCAACCGACATTTTTTGCCCAGGACTGGCCCCGATTTGACCACCAGGTATATTGATTTTCTTGCTCGTTAATATTCCTGAACACATCGACGTAACCGACATCATCAAACAATTTTGTCAGCCAGGCCCGCTCATCCGGTAAAAAACCTGAATTCTTCTGGTTACTTTTCCAGTTTTTCAGGTCGATTTCTTTATGGGCAATATTCCAGTCACCACAAACAATGTACTCGCGGCCATCATGGCGTTGCGCCTGCAGAAATATCATAAAACGATTCATAAACTCGTACTTAAATTGCTGGCGTTCTTCGCCGCTCGATCCCGAGGGCAGGTACAACGAAATAACGCTGACATTGCCAAAATCCGCCTGCAAGTAGCGTCCTTCGGAATCAATGTCAGGCCAGCCCAGGCCAACGTGAACCCGGTCAGGTAATCGCTTGCAATAGATCCCCACACCGCTATAGCCCTTCTTCTCGGCATCATGAAAATATCCATGATAACCTTCTGGTGCCAGCATCTCGCGGGTCAGTTGATCGACCTGGGCCTTGAGTTCTTGCAAGCAGATCACGTCTGCATCCTGGGCCAGCATCCACGGGAAAAAACCTTTTTTGGCAGCAGCCCGGATACCATTTAAATTTGCAGTAATTATTCGCATATAATTCGGGGATCCTTAATCTTTGAAATCTAAAAAAAGAGAGGTCTTGATTGTCTCATAGGTATTGATAGGTATTGTTTTGAGAATGAATGTACATGAGAATACCGGAATAATATTCTACAGCAACTTTGCTGGAACCCTGGGTCGTAATGGACAAACAATTTGAAATATTCAACGAGAAGATTCAGTCAGACTAGCGCTTATGGCCATAAAAAAATTTCAACATGAATTTTTAACGTTTGCCCTGGACATTGGGGCAATTCGTTTCGGCCAGTTCACGCTCAAGTCAGGGCGCATTAGCCCCTATTTCTTTAATGCCGGGCTCTTCAATACCGGGGCAAGGCTGGCGAAACTGGGGCACTTTTATGCTCAGGCCGCCATGGAGTCGGGGATTGATTTCGATATGGTGTTCGGGCCGGCCTACAAGGGCATACCACTGGCTGCTGCCTTAACCATCGCCCTGTCAGAACAACACGGTCGGGATTTGCCCTATGCATTCAACCGCAAAGAGGCCAAAACTCATGCCGAGGGCGGGATTATTGTCGGTGCCCCGCTGGCAGGTAAGGTGCTTATTATTGATGATGTCATCTCTGCAGGTTTATCAGTCAAGGAGGCGGTAGTAACAATCAAGGCCCAGGGCGCAACAGCAACAGGCGTGTTAATTGCCCTTGATCGCCAGGAACGGGGTGCCGGTAAAACGTCGGCGGTCAGTGAAGTTGAAAAAAAATGTCAGCTGCAGGTGCACCACATTGTTGGCCTGGATACGCTTAAGGCGTTTCTTGCTCATTCCAGTGAGTTTGGTGAACATATAAGCGCAATTGAAGATTACCAGCAGCAGTACGGCGCTTGAATAACTATAAAAACTAACACCTCTGAATAAATCCTTACCGGTTTGATCTGAAATATTTAACGCTTATGCTTTTTAATGGGTACGACGCTCTTCAAAATGAGTAATAAAGCAGTCATCATGAATATCGCCGCGGATATTGGCACCATGTTCAATAGCGAGAATGGGTGCCTGCAGGTTGCCTGTAATTTTGGCGGTATTTCTCAGCTCAATTTTTGACCTGGCAGTGACATTACCGGTCACTTCGCCTTTAATCACCACGACATCGGCCACAACATTGCCTTGCCAAATACAATTTTCAGATAACATGAGTGTGCCCTGGACATCGCTATCACCAAAAACCTGGCCATGGACAAAATAATTATCCATGCCTTCAATATTACCCATATGAACCGCGCCGCGCTCAATGGTTTTAGGTAACTGAGTAATATCGTCCAGTATTCGTCGTTTGGTCATGGTTCTCTCATCCCGTGCAAATGTTTAGCGGACCGGGCAAAAAAACCTGATCCACTCAACTAAAATTTACAATTGTAAAAATTGCCATTTTAGTCCCCCGAATTGTCTGTCTAACCTAATATCGATTGCTGGTCAACGTGGTTATTATTGACATATCTCACTGCCACACCAAAATCATGACACTTGAGCGCTGATCTCATTTCAAAACAATAACTTAATGCCAATCACGATAGTATTAATCTTAAAAATCTTTTTTAGTCACTGACTGGCTACGGTAATTTATGACATAGGCAACCCACCCCAGGTAAGCGCCCAAATCTAAAGCAATATGGTTGTTTTGAGGGTTGCCAGGGCGGCCACAAAAATCAAGCCTGAAAAGTAAGCCCAACAAAATAAACACAGCAAAATGGATCAAATACGCCCCACCGCTAGCCGGGACTGAAAAAAATTTGCCGTTAATGATGCCAAAAACAACAGGAATTGATCTTGCCAGTCCATATATCCGATAAAATGCACAGTTAACCATTGACAGCAGTAGGCCCGAGAACCTATTTTTAGGGTTGTGTTATATCAAAATCAGGGTCGTATTATGAAAGCTAGGGTTCTTGTTATTGTACTATTTTTTGCGTTATTTAGTGTTGGCCAGGGCTATGCTGCCGGCATCAAGAAATGTAAAGACGCCCAGGGACGCTGGCATTATGGTGACCGGGCCGCCGAGTCTTGCGAACACTCCAAGATCATAGAAATGAATACCAGTGGCAACAAAACCGGTGAACAGGCCGCACCACCGACAGAAAAAGAACTTGCCAATATGGCTGGTAAAAAAGCCGAAGTAGAGCGCCAGAAAAAACTACAAGCAGAACAGGACAAAAAGGACAAACTCTTACTGGCCACTTACGGTCTGGAAAAAGACATCATCTATATCCGTGACCGCAAAATATCCCAGCTGGAAAATTCCATCACGGCCAGCAAGGCAACCCTGACTTCCCTGGAAAAAACCCTGGAACGACAGAAAAAAACCGGGGTCGATGAAAAACATATTAAACGAACCGAAGCGCAACTGGCGACACACCGGGCTGTCATTAAAGGCAAACGAGAAAAACAGGCCGCACTCAAGAAAAAGTATGCCGCCGACCTGGAGCGCTTTCGGATTGTAAAACGGAAACAGGCCATTGAAGCCAGCACAAAACCTGCCAAAAAGAAGTAAATAAGAAGAAGTAAAGGCCGCTAGGTATTTTTTTCTACCCAGCGCAAACCTTCATCAGTTTGCTCCTGTTTCCAGAACGGGGCCCGTGACTTGAGTTCATCAATAATATAACGACAGGCCTTAAAAGCACTTTCCCGATGCTCAGACCAGACTGCCACCAGCACGATGGGCTCATCAGGCAATATTCGTCCATAACGATGCTGGACAAAACTGTCGAGGATTTGCCATTTTTCCCCGGCCTCTCGACAAATCAGCTGCAAGTACTTTTCGGTCATACCGGGATAATGCTCTAAAGTCATGGCCTCGACGGGTCGTCCCTGGCTCAAGGAGCGCAGGGTACCGACAAAAACGGTCGCGGCACCGATTTGCCCCTGCAAGCCGTTGCGTAAGCGCTCGTAGTCCGCCAACACCTGCCAGGGCAAAAAGGCCTTCTCACTGACAATAACCGTCATTCAACCCCCTGTCACTGGCGGGAAAAAAGCCACTTCATCACCATCAGAGACAGACTGCTGCCAATCGGAAAATTCTTCGTTAACCGCAACAATGGTATTCACGGGTGCATCGATTTGCGCCGTAATTTGCCAAACCTTGGCAACGGTCATGCCTGACCTGGCCGCCAGCTCATCGCCATTACGGCCAAGTACCTCACGAATTGAGGCGAAATATCTGACTTTTATACTCATAATTTAATTTAAGTAAAGTGTGCTTGCTTCCATAAGCAATCTATTCAGGCAGTATACCCGTGCCGAGCCAATATCAGGCCAATTTCCAGGTTACGGCCAAGCCAATAAAAAAATGGAATGATTCCAGCTATCAAAGTTCCGCTGTTTCCCGGCCAATCTATGACCATATAAATTTACCGATTATGCCACTCTAGCCGTCTGGTATATATTTGCGTCTCTTCGAAATCAGGCCCCAAACTATTTTTCAGGGCCGTTTCAGACAAATCATGCCTGGGACTGGGTCTTGAGAGCGACCATGTCTCCAATGCCTGGTTTGAGACCAAAATATTTACATTTACTTAAGGCAAATGAGCCCACGAAAGTGCCGACTATCACGAGGAAACCACAATGATTAAGCCAATAGGATCTGATGAATTAGAACCACGTTTCGTCTATGACGATGCCGAACGCAGCAAGCTGACCAAGGAAGCAGAATCCCTGCCCTCAGTCATCATCAGCTCACAAGCAGCGGGTAACGCCGTCATGATGGGTGGAGGTTATTTTAACCCATTGAAAGGTTTCATGAATGTTGCCGATGCCATGGGCGCGGCTGAAAAAATGACCCTCACTGACGGTTCATTTTTCCCGGTACCAGTACTATGTCTGCTCGAAGATGCCAGCGCCATCAAGGATGCCAAACGCATCGCCCTGCGTGACCCCAATGTCGACGGTAATCCCGTTCTGGCAGTCATGGATGTTGAGGCGATTGAAGAAGTCTCGGATGAACAAATGAAAATCATGACCGACAGGGTTTACCGTACTGATGACATGGATCACCCAGGTGTTAAACCTTTTAATACCCAGGGTCGTATAGCAGTTTCTGGCCCGATCCAGGTCCTTAACTTTAGCTACTTTATTACTGAATTCCCGGATACCTTCCGCACTGCGGTCGAAATTCGTAACGAGATTAAGGAACATGGCTGGCAGAAAATTGTTGCCTTCCAGACACGCAACCCGATGCACCTGGCCCACGAAGAACTGTGCCACATGGCCATGGATCGCCTGGGTTGTGACGGCCTGGTGATTCACATGTTGCTGGGCAAACTGAAACCTGGAGATATCCCGGCGCCGGTACGGGATGCAGCCATACGTAAAATGGTGGAACTGTACTTCCCGCCCAATAGCGCCATGGTGACCGGTTACGGCTTTGATATGCTCTACGCAGGCCCACGTGAGGCGGTTTTACACGCTTATTTCCGCCAAAACATGGGTGCTACCCATTTCATTATTGGTCGCGACCACGCCGGTGTCGGTGACTATTACGGCGCTTTTGATGCCCAAACCATTTTTCAGGAAGAGGTACCGGCTGGTGCCATGGAGATCGAAATCTTCGAAGCCGACCACACTGCCTGGTCCAAGAAGCTGAATAAGGTGGTGATGATGCGCGAAGCACCTGACCACGAGAAAGAAGACTTTGTCCTGTTATCGGGCACCAAGGTTCGTGAAATGCTTGGCCAGGGCCAGGCACCACCCAAGGAATTTTCGCGTCCCGAGGTGGCTAAAATTCTGATCGATTACTATCAAAGTCTTTAGACATGAGCCTTAATTCATAGCTTCAAATCCAGATCCAGGCAAAGCCAGTAATTTTATACAGGTTTTGTCTGGATTTTATATAATTAAGATCGCGTTAACTCCTTGTTAAGTTTCGTTGCCACAAGGATATCGCCTGCTTCAATGCCTGTTGCAAGAATATCGATATTGCCCTGACACCTTATGATCTGTATCGAATCAAGGTCAGGCTGGATATCAGCTCTTCTGAGCTGCTGAACAAGTACACTGTGCCTCTAAATGAGCTGGATGGCCATATAAAACCCCCGGTAATAAGCTCAAACCGGTTGAGGGTGGCAGCGCCTGCCAGTTTATGAATGATGAAGGTTGCGGCATATACAAAGACCGGCCCACGGCCTGTCGCTACTATCCGCTCGGGTTACTTTCGATGCGCAAAAAAGATACGGTCGGTGATGAAGAAAATTATGCCCTGGTTGAAGAAGATCATTGCCTCGGGTACCAGGAAAATAAAACCCAGACCATCGCCGAGTATCGCAAGGAACAAGGTCTGGAAGAATATGACCCCCTGACCCGGGAGTGGCGGCGCCTGGTCCTGAAAAAGAAATCAGCGGGACCCACTATTGGCAAACCTTCGGCAATGAGCCTGCAACTGTTCTTCATGGCCAGTTATAACGTGGACCAGTTCCAGAAGTTTGTCACCAGCGAACAATTTCAGGAAAACTACGATATTGACCCTGAATTGCTGGAAAAGCTGAAAACAGACCAACTTGAAGTCATGAAGTTTGGCGCCGAATTCATGCGTCATGTCTTGTTTGGTGAAGAAACCGTCAAATAAAAAGAGGGCGCCTGGGATAAACGTAATGAACGCATGAAGACCCGGGCCACAGAACTAAAGGCAGCGGCCGAGTTACAGGCTGATCTTGCTGCCAAAACGGCAATGGCTGCAAAAAAGGCTGACGAGGACAAAACATAAACCCTGGATTCCGGCTCGTGGGCCGGAATGACGAACCCGGGTCATTCCCGTGGCAACGGGAATCCAGGAATTATTGGAAGGAATTATAATAATAATTTGTGGTTAGAGGATTTAAAAAACCCCGTTTTCGTCCACTGATGTTAGCGACTACTTACTACATGTAAGTCAGGTTGTTGTTGTTTTTGCAGCTCCTTATATATTGCCAGTGTCTCAGGGGCAGGCTGTACCCGTAACAATGACACTAACACCTGTTCGCAACGTTTGAAGGCAGTAATCGCCTCGGCATATCTGCCCTGATTCGCCAGACAGCTTATTAATTGCTGGTGAAATTCCTCTGCCAGGGGATCTAATTCCAGGGCCTTCTGGTAAATAATAATTGCTTCGTCACAATTATCCATTTGCTCATAAGTTCGGCCCACGACCATCAGTACCCTGATAAAGCGACTGCGCAAGCGCTCTCGCAGCGACAGGGACCAACTGTTGACCTCGCCCTCGCCCAGGAAAGGGCCGTTATAAAGTGTCAGGGTACGATTCATGATGCCGGTAATCTCACCGCCAGGCATTGAGTTATGATTACTTAATCCTTCCAGCCTGCCCATCATTCGCTCCAGGTCCCAGACATCAACCCAACAGTGCTTGCTGTCCAGGGTAAGCCTCCTGTCTTGTAAGGTAATCACATGGTTACCGACCAATTTGCGCAACCGAAAAAGGGTCACGGTAAAATTTTGATAGGCGGCATCGCCCTCCACGTCAGGCCATAAACAATCGCAGATTTTCTGGATACATACGTCACGACCCCCCAGGGCAATAATGGCCTGGAGTAACTCAACTGGTCTGCGCTGGGCATTACCTTTACCTGCCAGGGGTGCGCCATTGACTGTGACGGTGAACCTGCCCAGTGAGTAGATTTTTACCGGTACCGGCCATTTTGCAACGGCCTGGCCAGTAATGGAATCCAGTCCATTTTTCAGGATTAAACTACGAACAAAATCGACCTCAATATTTTCGACCAGGGCCCGGGCACAAAGCTGGGCCATGATTTCATTTGGCAGGCAGCCAAACGCTGTGAATTCTATTTCCCGGGCACTAGCCAGTGCTTCGCTCAATAGCTCATGACCACGGGCTTGATTGCTACTGGTGTAGCTTAAATGTGCCTCCAGCAAGGTGCCGATGAGCGTGGTTTTCAGGTTTTCCATAACTATCTCCCAAATACCTGGACTAGATCCAGTCGTGTTTTTACTTACGCTATACAGGGATAATAGAGACAAAATCAGGTCCTGGCCGTGAGCCAGTTCACGTTGCTGAACATTGATGCAACTTATTGTTTTTATTAGTATTAGTAGAGTATTATTTGACTATAAATGGTTTAAATGTGAACCAGTTCCCAGTTTTTCGGCAACCATAAACCAGAGCATCCAGGATCCGTAAAAAATCACCAGTACACCAATGCCCGTTCGCAAACCTGGCCTGGCCAGTAATTGACCCAGGCGATTACCTGTCAGGCTCATGCCCAACATGGCCGGCAGTGTGCCGAGACCAAATGCCGCCATCAGTAAACCGCCCTGAACCGGATCGGTACTGGCAGCCGCCCAGCTTAATGCTACATAAACCAGGCCGCAGGGTAACCAGCCCCATAACGAACCCAGCATAAAAGCCTGTGGCCATGACCGAACGGGTAATAACTTGCGGGCAATGGGCTCGATCCGTCGCCATAAAAAACTGCCCACTTTTTCCAAAGGTAATAAAAAAAATGTCCACCCTATTAAGTAAAAACCGAAAAACAAAGTGAGCGAGCTAATAACCAATCGACTGATATCCGGCAATCCTGCCTGTTGTCCGGCGACGGCAGTCAACTGTCCCAAAACCGCGATCAGAATGCCAGCCAGTATGTAACTACTGATTCGTCCTGTATTGTAAAGCAGGCTGAAGCCCAGGATGTGTCGTGGTTGTGAGTTACCGGGTTGTATTTGACCGCCTAGCAAACTGGCAATCCCGCCACACATGCCAACACAGTGGACCGAGCCAACCAGTCCCATCAGGAAAACGGTGATTAGATCCTGGCTGAACATCTCGATAGACAATAAATTAGCTAATGGCCGGGTTGGAACATAATTTTTTTTTCGTTGGGTAGCGTTATTTTTTTTGTAACACGCCACTGTTTAGTTCCCAGTTCCAGGTACCATTTGCCCGCTTGCAGACCCTGTGCTGGCAACTGCCCTTGATACAGGCCTGGTTGTGATCGGTAAAGCCGAACGGTTTCATCCAGCTCCCCCCGGGTCGCGTGGGTAATTTTTAACTCTAAAATTTCTGGTAGTATAAGTTTATTATTTGCCCGGAACTCAAGCAAAATTTTATTGGTTCTATTGTTAATGTCCATGGCTGCAGTCAGGCCCAGTTCTGCTGCCCGTTTATCCCTGATTAATACTTCATTGATTGCCCGGCCTTTTTTGTAATAATCATCAACAACCATCGGATCACGGCCATTGATCGCAAGGTAAAGCAAGGCCATGCTTAAAACGACAGAGGTAGCCGGGATACTAATCAGGAACCAGACATAGGGTTGTTGAAACCATTTTTTTTCCATTCGTTGTAACCTGCTTAGTGGTTTGGTATCGGTCCCAGGAATCGTGCTTCCTTTGTTACGGTCAACGCCGGCTTGTCTTTGGCCACAAGCTTGAACTCCACGGCATTACTGCGCTTAGCAAGTCCAAGGCTCGATACCCGCAACACGATCGGCATTTCAATGATCTCACCTGATGGTACCAGCATATGGTCAAGTTTCATTTTCATTTCCATTTTCAGATTTTTTATGCCACTCACTGTTAATTTATATTCGTGGGCCACTGAATCCATATTTAGTATTTTTAAAATATACACATTTTCAATCAGGCCATCAGGCAATTCTCGATAAAGCGTATTCCTGTCGCGTATGATATCCATTTCCAGTGGTACCCTCGTAAACAGGGATATCCCGAGACCAGACAATAAAATCAGGAGTATAGCGCCGTAGATGATGGTTTTGGCTCTGAAAAAATGACTCATTTTTCCATGGGATGCATTTTCAGTTGTATAGCTTATTAAACCAGGTTTGTAATTCATCTTGCCCATGACTTCATTGCATACATCTATGCAGGCCGCGCAGGCAATACACTGGTATTGCAGGCCATCACGGATATCAATTCCGGTTGGACAAGCCTGAACACAAAGCGTGCAATTTATACAATCCCCAAGGCCTTTTTCCTGAAGGTCAGAATTTTTATTTCTTGAGCCTCGTGGCTCACCCCGGTTTTCATCATAGGCAATGACTAAAGTATCTTTATCAAACATGGCGCTCTGGAACCGCGCATACGGGCACATGTGCAGACATACCTGTTCACGCAGCCAGCCAGCATTACCGTAAGTAGCAAAACTGTAAAATACGATCCAGAACGTTTCCCATGGCCCGAGGGAAAACTCAATGATCTTTTCGGCCAGGCCGGTGATGGGCGTAAAGTAACCGACAAAAGTAAATCCCGTATAGGCAGAAAATATTATCCAGACAAAATGCTTACTGAATTTTTTGAGGAATTTTTCTATATTAAAAGCAGATTGATCCAGTTTCATCTGCTTCATACGGTTGCCTTCTATCCATCGCTCCATAACTAAAAAAACTTCGGTCCACACCGTCTGTGGACAGGCATAACCGCACCATAATCTACCGGCCAGTGTCGTAAAGAAAAACAATGCCAGGGCGGCGACTATGAGTAAAATTGCAAAATAGAAAAAATCCTGGGGCCAGAATGTTAGTGCAAAAATGTGGAATTTACGTTCCGGTAAATCCAGTAAAATTGCCTGGTGACCTTGCCAACGTAACCACGGGGTGCCGTAGTAAACACTTAATAAAATTATAACGCCGGTTACCCGCCACAGTGCAAATATCCCGTGCACTTCCCGAGAATAAATTTTTTGATGTTTTTCATAAAACGGATCGGATTGATCTATTTTATTTCGCTGTTGAGACATAATTGATAATTAGGTAATTTTAAGCGGTTATAACTACATGCTGAAAACAGCCAGTGAGTATTCGAATTTTATGGGGATACTAAATCCATTAATTACCCGGGATCCAGGTTCGGTCTGTCTGAACTTGCCAGTTTATCCTTGTATCAGGTATTACTTGTAACAGATGCTTTGGCGTCTATTTAGATATTTTCTGATTTAGCATTTTTAACTGCGCATGGTTTCTGGAAATAACAGGTCAGAGCGCAAGAACTTGCTGTTAACACCCAAAATGAAAAAAAACCGGAAGTATAAGCGCCGAGCCTGCTTGCGTTGGCAAAATGAGTATCTAGTAACATCATCTCAGGATCAAAAACTGAAAAACAGAGAATGGTGGCAAGGCCTGCTGTTAAAAATGAGGGCCAAAAAATTGATATTACTTTTAAAGTTATGGGCGATGTGCCAGCTGACAGGCCAGGTGAAACGGCATTTTGTTCAGGGGCTCTAGACATAAAGGTTGTCCTGGTTGTTGCTTGCATTAAAGAAAAATGAGACGCCAAAATCACCGCGAAAGACTATAGATATAGGCTGCCAGCAAATGAACCTTGTCAGCGCCCAGGAAGTCCTTATGGGCCGGCATTTTACCACCCCGACCTTTGGCAATAGACTCATTAATGGTTTTTTGTGAGCCGCCATAGAGCCAGATATTGTCCGTCAAATTGGGGGCCCCCAGGGCGATCTTACCTTTCCCATCTTTGCCATGACAAGCTGCACACATTGCCATAAATCGTTTCTCGCCCGCCTCTGCTGCGCTGATATGTACCTTGCGCCCACTCAAGCTAATCACATACTCACCCACCTCGTGGACACCTTTTGCCCCCAGGGCCGGCTCCCAGGCTGGCATCACGCCAGCGCGCCCGTTCATGATACTTTGTTTTATTTGCTCAGGCTCACCGCCATATAACCAGGCTGAATCAGTAAGATTTGGAAAACCCGGTGCGCCGCCAGCATCAGAACCATGGCAAACCGTACAATAATTTGTGAACAAGCGCTGGCCTGTTTTCATGGCCTTGGCATCGTGCACCAGGGTTCGAAGATTTACCTGGGCATATGCCTTGTAAATAGGCGAAAATCTTTTATCGGCAGCCTTGACTTCTTTTTCGTAACGACCCTGAGACGTCCATCCCAACAGACCTTCATAATTGCCCAGTCCCGGGTAAAGTACCAGGTAAATCGCGCCGAACACGATCGTAATATAAAAAAGATTCACCCACCATCCAGGCAACGGGTTGTTAAGCTCCTGCAGATCTTCATCCCAAATATGGCCGGTGGGTTTTGCCTTGCCACCAGAGAGCGTGCCACCAGACATCCAGATTATTAAAAAGAGACAAAATATAAACCCGGCAACTACTGGGATAATTATATACCAGCTCCAAAAATTACTTGTAAAATCTGCCATATCGATCAACTCCGATCTTTATGTATTGTTGGGTCATCATCATCTTCAAGGGGCATTCGTGAAGCCTGATCAAATGATGTTTTACGGGCGCCACTAAAAGCCCAAAAAATAATGCCAATGAATATTAAAAACAGCAATACCGTCCAGAACACATGAAACATCATCATCAAACTATCTCCTGGTCTTGATTGCAGTACCAAGGCCTTGTAAATAGGCAACGACAGCATCCATTTCTGTTTTACCCTTTAACTTACCTGGTGCGCCGGCAATTTGTTCATCAGTATAGGGATGGCCCAGGGTCCTGAGCACAGTCATCTTTTTCTGAATATACTTTCCATCCAGTTGATTTTCTGCAAACCACGGATAAGCAGGCATAATTGATTCTGGTACAACATCGCGCGGGTTGTTCAAATGTACGCGGTGCCAGTCATCACCATAACGGCCACCGACTCGATGCAGGTCGGGGCCAGTTCGCTTGGATCCCCACAAGAAAGGCCGATCATAAACAAACTCGCCGGCCACTGAATAATGACCGTAACGTTCCGTTTCCGCCCTGAACGGACGAATCATTTGTGAATGGCAAACGCTACAACCTTCGCGGATATAAATATCACGACCCTCAAGCTGTAGTGCCGTGTAAGGTTTCAGGCCCTGAACGGGCTCCGTTGTCGAGTGTTGGAAAAAAAGTGGCACAATCTGAACCAGACCGCCAACACTAACAACAATCAAAACCAGTACCAGCATCAAGCCAATATTTGTTTCTATTTTTTCATGACCAAACATAAATATTCCCCCGCTAATGGGCTGGTGCAGGAATTGCTGCGATAGCCGGTTTAGCGCCTTCAATTGTTCGCCAGATGTTATAGGCCATCACTAACATGCCAACTAAAAAGAACGTGCCGCCAAGAAATCTGACAATATAAAACGGGTGCATCGCCTGTACGCTTTCGACAAAACTATAGGTAAGTGTGCCGTCGGCATTAACCGCTCGCCACATCAGGCCTTGCATCACACCGGATACCCACATGGAGGCAATATATAAAACGATACCAAGCGTAGCCAGCCAGAAATGGACTTCGATTAATTGCAGACTGTAAATTTTTCGATCAAAAAGTCTCGGGATTAAATAATACATTGCCCCCATGGAGATCATCGCAACCCAGCCCAGGGCGCCAGAATGGACATGGCCAATAGTCCAGTCTGTGTAGTGAGATAAGGCGTTCACAGTTTTGATGGCCATCATTGGACCCTCGAAAGTTGACATGCCGTAAAACGAGACTGACACGATCAGGAATCGGAGTATCGGATCAGTTCGTAATTTTTGCCAGGCACCTGACAGGGTCATGATGCCATTGATCATGCCACCCCAGCTGGGCGCCAGCAGGATTAACGAAAAAACCATGCCCAGTGACTGGGTCCAGTCTGGCAATGCCGTGTAATGTAAATGATGGGGGCCGGCCCAGATATAGGTAAAGATCAGGGCCCAAAAATGAACAACAGATAATCGATATGAATAAACCGGACGATTCGCCTGCTTGGGCACAAAATAATACATCATGCCCAGAAAGCCTGCGGTCAGAAAAAATCCAACTGCATTGTGGCCATACCACCACTGCACCATGGCATCCTGGGCACCGGAATAAACCGAGTAGGATTTGAACATGCTCACAGGTATTGCGGCACTATTGACAACATGCAGTAGCGCTACGACCAGAATAAAGGCGCCAAAAAACCAGTTAGCAACATAGATATGGGGTGTCTTGCGTTTGATAATGGTACCAAAAAATACTATGGCATAAGACACCCAGACAAGCGTAATGAGAATATCAATCGGCCATTCCAGCTCTGCATATTCTTTAGAGGTTGTAATACCCATAGGCAAGGTAATCACGGCAGATAAAATTACCAGTTGCCATCCCCAGAATGTAAATGCGGCGAGCTTGCCGGCAAATAAGCGGGCATGGCATGTTCGCTGAACAATATAGTAGGAAGTTGAAAACAAGGCGGAGCCACCGAAGGCAAATATCACCGCGTTGGTGTGCAGGGGCCGTAAACGGCCAAAGGACAACCAGGGTGTATCAAAATTCAGCGCCGGCCATGCCATTTGCGAGGCTATAACCACACCCACGAGCATGCCAACAACACCCCAGACGATGGTCATAATGGCAAACTGCCGGACGACAGTATAATTATAGGTTTCTGTTTCAGCCATGGCCATTCCTTAAATTAGTGAGACATTAAAATCTAGTTTTTAATAATTTTATGCTTAACATATAAAAATTTTATAAATATAGACTAGCTGCTAAGAACCGGGCCTATCCCTGCATCCCAGATCACAACTGTCACGGCCATCAAGGCCACCAGCGCTACCAGTCCCACTGCCAATACGGCAGTTGAAAACAGGAAACCACGCTCTTTACTAATCTCAAGCATAATCGGTACACCGATATATAATAGATAAACGGTATAAGCCAGGGCCGGCAGGCCAACGAGAAAATTTAACCACAATATCGGATGCAGCCCCATGAGACCGGTAAGAAAAAGCGGGGTTGCGGTATAGGCGGCCAGGCCAATGCATCGTGGCAGGGGTTGTTTGGTGCCATAGGTCTGCCCCATCCAGTGAATTAACTTACCTATACTAAAAACACCCACCAGCATGGCCAGGTAATACATCAATGAAATGCCCAAGGCACTCCCAATCGTTAATGTTACGGCCCCTCCACTTCCCAGGTGCCAGCCTATCTGGGTGGTACCGATAAAACCGGCTACGGGCGGAATAGCTGCGAGGAATAATACGTGGGTACAATAACATCGGCCGATACCACAATTCTCTTTACGTATTTCCTTCCATTCTTCTTCTGGATGGGCAAACAAACCCCAAACATGATTTAATACCATTCACGTTTCCCCTTGAAATCAGCGCCGCAGTCACATATACCGGCTTAAATAAAATCGGTATGGCTTATATAACATAGTCTTTGTTGATTTATGAATGATTTCTTGATTTAAGTAATCGAAATTTCAGATATTTGTCATATCCTGGAACAGACAACCGGTGGCATTCTAACAGCACCTTAGGCTTATTAAATTGATTTATATCAAAGTTTTGTCCCGTCTCCAGAAAATTAGCCTTAACAGGTAGAACCAGTCCAAACTGCCTGCTCAAACACGGCGTCGACACACGCTATTAATGATGCCTATGTCTACAAGCTCCAAATATCATAGCCGGGTTACGGAAGTTTCAGAACATCACTGCTATCACTGCGGTCTGCCTGTCCCGGACAACACAGGTATCAATATTGATATTAAAGGGTCGGCAAAACCCATGTGTTGCTTTGGCTGCCTGGCCGTTTGCCAGGCCATCCAGGCAGCCGGGCTTGACGATTATTACCAGGATCGGCAAACACCCGCTAACAGCAGGCTAGATATCGTGCCTGCGTCATTGCATGAATTACAGGCTTTTGATAACCCGCAAGTACAACAAAGTTTTGTTTATTCTGGCAAGAACCAGCTAAAAGAAGCGTCGCTGATACTGGAAGGTATTACCTGTGCTGCCTGTGTCTGGCTCAATGAAAGCTATCTGAAAAAACTGGGTGGCGTTCATTCCGTTATCATAAATTACGCTACTCACCGTGCCCAGATTACCTGGGATGATAACCAAATCAAGTTAAGCACCATCCTCGAAGGTATAAATAATATTGGCTACCGTGCTTACCCCTATGACCCGCAAAGTCAGGAAGCAGTATTTGATAGCGAAAAAAAATCTCTCCTAAAACGACTGGGGCTGGCTGCGATACTGGGTATGCAAGTAATGATACTGGCCGTGGCAATGTACAGCGATAACGGGCTTGTTATGGAAAGCGGTGTACGTACTTTTTTCCGCTGGCTTAGTCTTGGCTTAACCCTGCCGGTAATTATTTACGCTGCTGACCCGTTTACAAAAAATGCACTTCGCAATATTAAAAATATGAAAATCGGTATGGATGTCTCGGTCTCACTGGGACTTGCAGTCGCCTTTATTGCATCAACTTACGCGACAGTTACCGGATATGGTCATATTTACTTTGATGCCATTGCTATGTTTGTGTTTTTTCTTTTATCAGCAAAGTATTTTGAACTAAATGCACGAAGACATACTGCCAACCGTATTGAGGCGGTGACACAACGAACGCCGCTGATGGCGACAAAAATAAACGAAAAAAATATTGAAGAAACCTTGCCTGCATCAGTCATAAAAAAGGGGGATATCTTGCTGGTCCGACCAGGGGAAATTGTGCCAGTTGATGGCGTCATCATAGCCGGGCAATCAAGCCTGGATGAATCGCTGATGACAGGTGAGAGCTATCCTGTTTTACGACAAAGCGGCGATCAGGTTATCGGCGGCAGTATCAATCGGGACCATCCAGTCAAAATTCGTGTGACCCATATTGCCCAGGATACAATACTGGCAACACTGGCCAGACTGGTTGAGCGCGCCCAGTCAGAAAAACCGGCTATCGCCTTGCTGGCCGACAGGATAGCGGCTTACTTCGTAACCATTGTATTGTTAATCTCACTGGCAAGCGGCGGCTACTGGTGGCTGGTCACACCAGAACTCGCCATCCCGGTGATTATCGCCATACTCATTGTTGCCTGTCCTTGCGCCTTGTCACTGGCAACCCCAACCGCGTTTTCCACGGCCATGGGTTTTCTGACTTCTCGTGGTATTTTATTAACCAAAGGAAATAAATTCCAGGTACTGGCCAGGGCGTCACATTTTATTTTTGATAAAACCGGTACCCTGACTACCGGAAAGTTCAAATTAAAGAAAGTGACAACCTATGGGAAATTAACTAAAGCCGAGGTATTAAGTATTGCCAGCGCACTTGAGACTGGCTCCGCACATCCATTAGCCAATGCCCTGAAAAATCATTCTGATGTTATTGCAGAACCGGCAACTGATATTATTAGCCATCCCGGGCTGGGCTTGGCAGGCCTGGTTAATAATACGAAATGGTTTATTGGCTCCTCAAAATTTATCAATAGTATCTGTACGCAATCTGTCACGGGGCAAGATGAGTTCAACACCAAACCTGGCAAAACCGGTGAAACCAAAGTGTATCTTGCCAACCAGGAAAACCTGGTTGCGGGTTTCCTTTTTGCCGATGAGGTTAGGGATGATGCCGCCGATTTAATAAAAAAACTCCTATCAGTCAACAAAACAGTGAGCCTGCTAACAGGCGATCATGGTGCACCGGCTGAGTACGTGGCCAAACAGGTCGGTATAAATAATGTCATTGCTTCAAAAACACCCCAAGAGAAACTTGACTACGTGAAGGCGCTACAGGAAAAAGGTCATGTCGTTGTGATGGTGGGAGATGGTATTAATGATGCGCCAGTACTGGCTTGTGCTGATGTATCGATTGCTATTGGTGAGGGTGCGGCACTTGCTGCCGTATCATCAGATATAGTCCTGGTGACTGACAAAATTAGCAGAATTTATACTGCATTTAGGCTGGCTGAAAAAACAATGTCAGTCCTGAAACAGAATCTCTCATGGGCACTGCTTTATAATACCGTCGCAATCACACTTGCTATTTCTGCAGTCGTCACACCATGGATGGCAGCCATAGGGATGTCGGCAAGCTCGCTAATCGTTGTTTTAAACTCGATACGTCTGAGGCATACTACTGTTTAACTTTTTATGGATATTATTTCTCTTGGATATTATTTACCTGCTGGTAACGATTGCAATAATTTTTATACTACTGGTAATCACGGTTTTTTTCTGGGCCATCAGAAGTGGACAGTTTGATGACCTTGAAGGGCCTGCCTATCGAATTTTAAAAGATGATGACGGTATAAGCGAAAAAGATAACCTGGACAAATGATTCGGCTGCAAAAGCATACATAAAAGCCATGTTGTCATGGGTATAATAACATTAAAAAAAGGAATAAATGATGGTCAATGGCGTACGCACCAATCAATTCGCAATAAGGGAAAATAACCGGGAACAGAAATTTGATCACGTCTGGAACGAGGAACTTAATAATGTTTTTGCGGATGTGGCCAAATATTATGACCGGGCAAACCACGTTGCCAGCCTGGGATTGTGGAACTGGTTCCGGCGTGAATTTTTGTCCACAATCGATGTTAGTACCGGAATGAAAGCACTGGATGTTTGCTCGGGCACCAATGCTATTGGTTTGGCGCTTCTGGACAAACAACCGGACCTGGAAGTTTGGGCCATCGATCGAAGTGTGGCCATGCAGGAAGTTGGCCAGGTTACCGCAAAAAAACAGGGCAAACATATTGAAAGTATAACTGGTGACGCCCACAGCTTGCCGTTCCCGGACAACCATTTCGATATCGTAACCTTGCAATATGCCTCCCGACACTTGCGTATAATGGATGTATCCAGTGAGATCCAGCGGGTACTCAAACCCGGCGGCTACTTTTATCACAGTGACATGTTGCGCCCTGGCAACAGCACCATAGAATTTATGTATTACGCCTATCTGCGCGTTTGCCTTACCATTACTGCCGTTATTTTTCACAGTGGTAGTGCGGCATTAAATTGTCGAGATTATTTTATTAACGCCTTGCGCATGTTCTATTCGGCAAATGAATTTTCCCAGTTGCTTGAACAATTGGGATACCAGGATGTCTCGCAGAAAACTCTGCTCGGAGGAATGATAGGTTTTCACAAAGCAATGAAAGCACCCTAACAGTGACCGGTTTTCATTATGGATAAAGTACGCGTGTTATGCGCAATGGATCAATACATGCTGCGCGCCTTTAGCCGGGGCACTTCCGAGGCCCTGAAGAAACATACTTTATTTCAATTGCTGTTACCCCCGTTCCAGTCATTTCTTGATGCAAATGTAAAAAAGGAAGAAAAAAAGGATATTCTCGTTATATCCAGTGCCTACCAGGCAAAACAAGAAGGGAAACCACTTGAGGAGATACCAATTGCCCCACTTCTACAAAAAGCCAGAAAAATCGATCAGGAGTTTTTTCAACAGACGTCAGCATTACCAATTTCGATCGAAATTGAATATGGAGAAATAGAAAAAATCAGGCGTCAACGCATGGAGCAATTGCTTGGTGCGGCATACCGGTTGTTCCAGCAATGGGGAAAAACACCGCGTATCCGGACTGTTTTTGCCAGGCTCTATAGTCGAAACCAGTTTTTGACGTGGCTTGGCGGAATATTACATTTGTACAACCAGGAGACAAGAATTCTCAGTCATTCGGTTCGTATGCCACACCTGATTGGCGTAGCCAGGGACAAACTATCTGACACAATTTATTCGGTAATGGAAGATGTATCGCAACAACTGGTAATAGAACTTACCCGGATAATGTACCGGCGTAACGCTTAAATCATTTTACCGGTAACAAGTACGCGGTGTGTTTCCCCATAAGTAGAATCCTGAATATCATCAGAAGTTTTTAAGGGTATCCGTAATTAATCAATAAGCGTCTCAATATATTTGCCTTGCTTATCTAAAATAATCAGTCCACCGGAAAATTTACCAATGTAATTCCTGATAATAAAATCCTCTCGATTCTTATTACCAATTTTTAAATATTGTTCAAGCATTTTTTTTCTGGTCTTGTTTCTTGAAAAATAAAAGTTAAAAGTATCAGCATCACCTTTAATTCTATCTATATTTTCCGGAACCGTCTCATAGGTATCAATAATTTGTAATTCACTAAATCCACGATTGTAAAGTTTAACTCTTGCCTTCCCATCAGCCCGCCCTTTCAACGCTGAAACAACAACAATGGGCGGATTCCCCTCTCCTTTAATCTTATTAATATCAACACCCAGATCATAAAAAACCCTGGCCTCTTGGGAACTAAAACTTCCTTCATAATAAACAATCACTACAGGTCGACCATTATAGACAGCATTTACACCCCAGATTAATGCGCCTAACTGGATAGCAGCAATAACAGACAAATCAAAAATTATTTTGTTACGTGGTTTTTTGTAATTAAAAACGATGAACGTGAGTAGCGGACCCAATACAACATCTACGAATAACATTATTCGAACACCCTGCCAACCGCCATCGGAATGGAAATATGGCAAGGGATACCAGTAAAAAATTAGCACATAAAGGAACAGAAAAAATATACCTGCACTCAGTGCCAGGTGGACTCCTGATGCTTTGGCCTTGTTGATCCAGAATATTCGATCCACGTCCATCTCCCCCTGATAAATTATTTAAATAATTTTGTAAACGAATAACTATATTTATTCAGAATTACTACTTCATATATTTAGCATAATATTTTTTATTTTCAAGCAACAATTTTTTTTGTTTTTTCCAGGGTTGCCGCCAATCTAGTCCTGTGCGCATTAGTGACCGGCATAATTTTATTTCACCCTGAATATCATCCAGGTGGACAAATTCCGGTGCCGGACCGCCCGGGCCACGACACTCCGGCCCGCCCTCAAATCCCTGGTTATGATAATTTCCCAATGGCAGGGAAATACCAATTGCCGGCAAGCCAAATACAGTAGCGGCCGTCGCTTCACAGGCGCCGCCGTCCATAATTCGCTTCTGGTGCTTGCCTGGCAGCACTTTTTCTGCCAGATCTGACAACACCTTTAACTCATTGGCACTAAAAACCGTGCGCCTGTCGCCGATCCTGACAACCGGGCCTTTGCCGAGTCGGGCGCCAGGCAAGGTTCTTGATGCCTCCAGGCTGATACAAACAACGTTGCGCTGTGCTTGATGCAACCAACCCAGATCAAAATGCGCGACAGCACCGACAAAGCCTACTTCTTCGGCCCGGGTCAGGAGACCAAGAAATGGTTTCTCTTTTCTGGATGTGGCCTTGAAGCTGGTTATGGCAGTTTGTAAAATTACAAAAACGCCACACAGGTCATCGACAGCATTTGTATAAAGCCGCTTACCACGTACGGTAACCGGCCTTGTAAATTTAAAACTACCAAATAACTCCGGGGGCCTGGGCCTGTTTTTATATTCTATTTGTCCCGGATCAAACCTTATCTCGGCAGTATCTATAGCCCATTTTTTGGTTACCAATTTTGGTCTGATTATTTTTCCGTAGAGACAAGCATTATTATCGTTACCAAATACAGACACTTTGGCTCCAGAAACATACTTAACTGGTGAGCCACCAAACCATTTCACGAGTAAATTCCTGTTTTTTAACCATTTGATGCCATGAAATCCCGGGTGATCCATATGGGCTATAAATAATCGCACCGGTTCCCTTGATGGTCGCTGAACAAGTTTTTTATATTGCCCAACTGATGAAACGCCGATGACAATATTGCCACAAGGATCTTTGAAAAACGGAACCTTTGATTTCGAGAGCACGCTGACAACATGCTCAATAATATACTGTTCACGAAAAGGCGCCGTGGGCAAACTTAGTAATGACTTAAGCTCGGACAATTTTTTCTTATTCATACATATAGATATCTAAAATTTATTGGATGATTTCCGGCTAAGAAATATTAACCTGGCCCTCTTATGACCTGCGTCGTGATGCCTCCAGGACATTGGGTAACTGTTCCAGTTTCACCAGCACCCGGCTTAACGCCGAAATATCTTCAATCTCAACCGTAACCAGTATATTTGCCATATTTTTATTTTGATCCAGAGACGTATTGACAGCGACCACATTCAATTTTTCATCTGAGAGTAATGATGTCACATCCTTTAATAAACCATGACGATCATAGGCCTGTATTTGAATATCCACAGGATAAGTTTCGCCCTTTTCATTCCCCCAACCAACCTCGATCAATCGTTCATTCTGTTCGTTAATATATTTGAGTACGTTTGGACAATCAGACCTGTGCACCGTCACACCGCGTCCCCGGGTAATGTATCCAATAATTTGATCGCCATACACGGGCTTACAACATTGCCCCATTTGTGTGAGCAAATTTCCAATGCCCTGGATCTGGATAGCGCCGGTGCCCGTGACTTTTCGTTTATGGGTAACAAGCTTGCCTGAATCCGGTTTCGGCGCTGCAGGACTAACCAGTGATTTGATGACATTTATAACTTGCGTGTTCTTAAATTCGCCTCGGCCAATTGCGGCAAAAAAGTCGTCCGTATCATCATAAGCTGCGGCGTGCGCCATGGCCTCATGCCCAATTTCATGATAACCCAGTCTTTTAAGTTCCCGCTCTATACTGTTACGCCCCGATGCAATATTGTTTTCACGATCCTGTTGACGAAACCAGTATTGGGCCTTGGTGCGAGCACGTGTGGTATGTATATATCCCAGGTGTGGGTTCAGCCAGTCCCTGCTTGGCCCGCCTTTTTTGACTGTTAGTATCTCAACCTTGGTTCCGGTTTTTAGTACGTAAGTAAGCGGTACTATTCTGCCGTCAACTTTTGCACCCCGACAACGATGACCGACTTCAGAATGAATCTCGTAAGCAAAATCAATTGGCGTAGCGCCCTGGGGCAAGTCAATGATATTTCCCATGGGTGTGAACACATAAACACGATCTGAAAATACTGCTGATTTAAATTGATCAACAAATTCACTGGCCCCTGAAACTTCGTCCTTCCATTCCAGTAGCTGCCTTAACCAGTTTATCTTCTCATCAAAACTGGCATCAGCCTCTGTACCTTCCTTGTATCGCCAGTGGGCCGCAATTCCATATTCAGATTGCTGGTGCATTTCTTTTGTGCGCAACTGGATCTCAACTGTTTTGCCTTCTTCGCCAATTACCGCTGTATGGATTGAGCGGTAATGATTCTCTTTCGGCGTGGCGATATAGTCATCAAATTCACCGGGAATGTATTGCCACAGGGTATGAACTATCCCTAACGCTGCGTAACAATCTTTTATTTCCCGGGTAACAATTCGCACTGCCCGGACATCATATATCTCATGGAATCCTTTTCTTTTGCTGCGCATTTTTTTCCAAATGCCAAATATATGCTTGGGTCGGCCATAAACATCTGCCGAAATATTTGCGTTCGCCAATTCAGTTTTTACCTGGGTTACAAATTTCTCAAGATATTGCTCACGATCAATTCGCCTTTCCGCCAGCATATTGGCAATATCGTGATAGGCATTGGGCTCTATATAACGGAATGACAGATCTTCCAGCTCCCATTTTATTTGCCAAATACCCAGACGATTCGCCAAGGGTGCAAATATATCCATTGTTTCACGGGCAATACGTTGTTGCTTGTCTTCGGGTAGCGAGCTCAGGGTTCGCATATTATGCAAACGATCGGCTAACTTAATCAGCACCACCCTGACATCCTCGGCCATCGCCAACAACATTTTTCGTAAACTTTCTGCCCGGGCGTGCTCCTTTTTCTTTTTTTCAGGCTCATCATGTATAACCTGGATATGACTCATTTTTGTAACGCCTTCCACAAGACGGGCAACACCTTCGCCAAAATCTCTTTTCAAATCTTCAGATTTGACAGCTGTATCCTCAACGACATCGTGCAACAAGGCGGCAACAATAGTTTCACTATCAAGTCTTAACTTTGCCAGGATGACTGCAACGGCAAGTACATGCTCGACAAATGGTTCACCGGAAACCCGGACCTGGGACTGGTGGGCAGAATTGGCCAGTTGCCATGCCTTGATAATGGCTTTGACATCATGATCGCTACGATTTATGCACAGGGGCGCCAGCGCTTCAGGTGTTTCAAGTCCTGATTTTGCAGCTGCATGTGTTTTGTCTTTTATTCCTGTTTTTTCCATAATCCTGCGCTCACCGGCAAGGAATGCTAAACTGTGCATTCGAAGCAGGTTCTGCCTCTTACATTAAGTATGGCTATAACTTCATAAAAGCACAAAGAAAAGTCAGAATAAAGTGAATTAAAATCCCTGCGTTGAATGTAACTTTAATGGGTTAACTATGATAAATGCTATTGATAACTTTGTTGCCAAATATTTTAAGGAGTCTTCCGACGGCGGGAAACATCATGATGAACATCACGTAAACCTGGCTACTGCCTGCATGTTAATTGAGGTTATGCGCTCCGATCATGATATTACAAAAATAGAACTCAAAACGATCCGTGAAATACTTTCGAAAAATCTGAGTTTGAACGAGGAGAAAGTTAATGAATTAATCTTACTGGCAGAACAACAGGCAGACCGGCTTACTTCGTATCATCCATTTACCACCCTGATTAATAAAAATTTTGACTTAAAAGAAAAAACAGAAATAATGGCAAATATGTGGCAGGTTGCCCTGAGTGATCACAACCTGGACAAGTATGAAGAACACTTAATTCGTAAAGTTGCCGGGCTTATCTATGTGCCACGAGATCAACTGGTTGCCAGTCGCAGACTCGCCTGCAAACGACTGGGGCTAAATCCAGAGGAGCAATATCGAAATTTATAATTTTTTCAGTCTGAAATACTACAAATTACTTGGCGAACTTTTTATCAAATTCTTTCATGACCGGATCTGTTATATCCATACCATCCTGTGAATATAATACTGCACCTTCACTCTTCTCTACTATAAACGTAAACTTTTTTTCCTTGGCAATAGAAGCAACAATTCCTTTCAATTCGGCCAAAGCCCTTTTGGTGAAAAGCGACTCCTTCTTTTTGACCTCTTTTTCTGAATCTCGCGCCAGTTTCCGAAAATTTATTAATTTTTTCTGGAATTCTTTTTTCTTTTTATCTTGTTGTTCCTTGCTCATAGTAAGCAAGTCTTTCTCGAATTTTTTTCCTGCTGCTTCAAGCTTTTTTTCTTCTGCAGCTATTTTTTTTTGACGCGTTTTAATAAATTCTTTTATTTTTTCCTGTTCTTTCTTTCCTGCTTTACTCAGATTAATGACTGCCTGAAGATCAACGTAACCAACTTTAACAGCATTTTCGGCCTGCACAGGGATACTTAAAACAAGACCAATAAATACGGTCGTAATTGTGACTGAAATAAACTTAAACATAACTTCTCCTGGTAAATTAGTGCTGAATAATTTAGCTATATATCTACATACCGATTATCTATATGCCGATAATTTTTCTATGCTTTCACTGGCGAGCTCATAAACCTGGCTGTCCCCGTCTTGCAACATCGGCTTGAGTTTTGAAATTGCCATTGGATTATGCGTAAGCCCAAGAAAATAACAAGCATCTGCCCGAATATTTGCCCTATCTGATTTCAGCATTTCAGCGATTACTGGCATCGCCTGTTCCAGCTTTTGACTACCCTCATGCGCTTCCAGGAGCGCAGACGCACCTGTTCGCACGGTAATATTGGCTTTTCCATCGGACAATAATGCGATCAGGGCATCAAATCCTTCATCTTCTGACTCAACTACATACCCCGCCTTTTGTAGCTGGCCAGTTTCGAGCAATAGCTTTAAATAATTGCATAAGCCTTCGATAGTGTTCACCAGCCTGGCCCATTTTGCATACTCGTGAGCAGAGCTCAGGCCTTCAATCTCAAAGGGGCCAATTTTTACCCAAGGCAGGCTTTTGATATTCAACGTCTCGGCTTGCCGTGAAAAATGGGAAATATTTAACAACTGAAGACTGGCTATATCACCCGCCTTCAAAAGATCAGTCAGATTCAGCAATACTTGCGGGCAATGTGGACAAGTCTCTGACAGGTACATCACTGCGTCCGGAGGTATTTTTTTCTTTAATTTAGCTTCCAACTGGGAAAATATTCTGCTTTTTGGCTTGTTTTAAGGGGTATTAATGCGTTTCTCTGGGATGACGCACCTCCGGGATGATATCCGGCATTGAACAATCAGTACAGTCTCAATAATCCAAATTTGCCAAATTCTCCAAGTCCTGCAGTAGGCAATAAATTCGACCGCATTTTAGCAATTCCGTTATAATTGGTTTATGACTACTGATGCCCTTGAAGCAGTTACCCAATCCCTGACACAGGTTTGGCAATCTATTGTTCAACGATTTGGTGCTAATCGCCTGTTCCTGTTATTAAATATTTTTGTGATTTTCATGCTCGCTGCCAGCATGGCCGACTGGACCTGGCGTCTTGTCCGGCCAAATTTACCCCATGTAGTCGTGTCCGCAGGCTCATCCCTGCAAGTGGGTAAGAACAAAATCCCTGACATTCAAATTTTACTGAATGCAAATTTATTTGGCCAGGCCAATATTATCGAAAACCAGGAAACGCCCACTGAAGTGCCTTTAAGCAGCCTGAATCTGATTTTAACCGGGATCGTGGCGGCCGGTGAAGACAGCGTGGCCCTCATAAGCGCAGACGGTCAGCCACAAGCCGCCTTTACACTGGGAGAAGAGGTCGCCCATGGCGCTATACTTCACGCCGTTTATCCTGATCGCGCAATTTTACAACGTGCCGGTGTCCTCGAAAGTCTTGTACTTGAAGACATGGCTGAAGGACTGGCCAGCGATGCTGTTTCGGTTATTAAAACTAATAATCAAAATCTTGATGGTCAGATTAGACGACTTGGCAAAAATGACTTCTCCATGCCAAGGGGTATTATCGGTCAAAAACTCAAAGACCCTGAGTTCTTGAGGGCGGCCTATATCATGCCCCGCAAGGAAGGGGGCTTCCTGGTACGGAAACTTAAAAAAGGCAGCCTCTATGAAAAACTTGGCTTAAAACAGGGTGACATTATTACCAGCGTTAATGGTGAACCACTCAATTCAATTCAGGATGCCATGACCCAGTACGCAAAACTCGGCACCTTAAGCCAGATTCAAATAGAAATCACACGTAATGGACAACCAGAAATGTTGTCATTTAACCTGGAATAAACTTTACCGCGAATCTTAATCCGTCGTTATTGTCTACCATCAATTATATATTTGTTAGCTGGGCGATTAAAATCTTTGGCACAGGGAAAGGATCTCTATTTTCACATCCCGGGCTCCTTAGTAAGGATTACCCGGTTTTTCAGGGCAATTTTCTTTGTCTTGCCAAATCGACAGGGCGATATTATTCACGTTACAATCATGGCTGTAGCGAGAATCAAAAAATGAATATTAAACAAACATCCAGATTGGCCGTGCTTGTCGGCATCGTCCTGCAGTTGACCGCCTGCCCTGCGTTCGTGGATGACTTTTTTGAGGGCGAACTACGAATATTCAACGCCGACACAACAAACAATATTACGAGTATCTCGGTGACTGAAGATTGCGCCAAAGGCTGGGAAGTCCCTTTCACTGTTGATCTGGCTCCGGGCCAGGCAGTCATTTATGACTATGATGCCAACAGGTATGACGTGCGTGTTTGTTACGGTGCCGGGACCAGTTGTTATATTGCAACAGACGTAAAGGTCAAGCCAGATGACACTAAATCAGTTATTGCGACAGATTTAGGTCAGCAGCCCGAATGGTGTTTCTAGGATAACCATCCAAAACATTCTTTTCAGAATTTTAAAGAGTTTAGTAATTGTAAGAGGTCGATAATAACAAGGAAGTTGAACTGCCTTCCAGATCCTGTAATTCTGACGACCCGCTTACTATCTGGGCTTTACCTGAACCAATTGAATGAACGAGTCCCAAAGTTATTGTCGAGCTGCGAGTCACTGAACTGATACTGGCAGTCAGGCCATAGTAGTTTATTTGTTCGTTTTGCTGCACAGCACTGCCCTCATTCAGGCCCGGTGCATTTGAATAGTTGGAGTAGATACCCCCACGAAACGCTAGCGACGAACTCGTATAATATTCAAGACCAACTGCAAAATTGGTAATCGCTTCCCGGCTGCCGGTAATGGCGTCTTCGGTGGCACTATAGTTGGTCAGATCACCTGATACCATCAGGCTGCTGGTCGGGAACCAGGCAGCGCCCAGGGCAATGGTCAACGGCATTTCCCTTTGATCATCTATACGGGTGCGCGCCAACTGGATTTCTTCATCACCAAATGCCTTTTGTTGGGTTTGCTTAGTAGTGCGGGAATCGTTAATTATTGTTTTGTTGATATTCAAACCAAAAGATAATTTCTGTATTGGGCTCCACATAATGCCCAACGTGGGCTGGATGCCGGTCTCAAAGGTTTTGAGATAAATATTTGAAAGTTGATAATCGCTACCGCCAACACCAGGTTGAACGGCAAGCTCATTACTGATTGTTTCCCGCTCCCGGTAATGAAAATACAGGGTTGCCCCTACTGACAAGCCTTTTATTATCTCTATAGCATAACTGGGGCCTATTTTATAAGTTAAATCTGTGTCATTAAAGTTTATTGTCTGTGATGTCCAGACCGGATTAGGGTTAAGAAAAGTCTGGTTCTGGCTTTCATTGACGGCATCGGGAACCGCATAGGAAAATCCCACTACGCCTGCACCCAGGGGCTGGGTAAACGCGAAAAAGTTAGGCAAGAAAGTAGATGACTTTCTTTCCCAGTCAACATTGCCCGCCAGTGCTTTTTTATAGGTTTTGGTGGCGGTATGATAGGCATTGACACTGGCAGAAAGATTACCTTTTTTTCCGTAAACAATACCGGCTGGGTTATAAAACAATCCTGATGGATCGTCGGCAACCGCCGTATAGGCACCAGCCAGACCACTGGCGCGCTCACCGACAATTATGTGTTTATAGTGAAGCTGGTCGGCACTGACAGGGCTCAGGTAGGCCAGGAAAAGTAGCGATAAAAAATATGGGGCGGTAAGGTATCTTCTACATAGGTTATAATTATTCTTATATCTAATTTTATTTTCCATATTATCTTGCCCTCTTTAAAAAACGTGCCCGCACAGTTGGTAACCTGGACTTGCTGACACCCATGCTTTTTAATTGTTCTGCCAGTTTATTAATCCGTAGATTAAATGGTGGATGGGTACTGCTAATGACTTTTAACCGGTCACGCTTTGAGGCTTTAACACGCCGCAAGTACCTGCGTAATGCGGTAGGGTCATAACCTGTTGTTGCCAGGTAAATTGTACCGGTCTTGTCAGCATCAAGCTCATCTTCCTGGGACAAACCGTCCTGAAACAGCATCTCGACGGCCTTGTTGACAGTTTGCGAAAATGCAACTCGTCCGGCATCACCGACACCACCCAGAAACCGGGTTATGCCAGATTGGGCGCTGATTTCACTGCCTTTTATTTTAAGTGCCTTGACTATATGTTTGCGTGTCACGTGGGCGACTTCATGGGCCAGGGCACCGGCAAGCTCGGATTCATCTTGCATGATGTCAATGGCAGGTTTCGTAATAAAAATATAACCGCCGGGCGCGGCATAGGCATTGACATGCTTACTTTGAATCACAGTAAAATGAAATTTCAGTTCTGGCCTGCCGGCATGTAATGCAACAGCATTACCCACCAGGTTTACATATTCAATCAATGACTGATTTTCGATCATGGGGTTTCGTGCGAGAATACGGGCCGCAACATTCTGGCCAAATTTTATTTCGGCTTTGATATCAGATACGGTATTTTGTGTTTTTTCCTGTTCAGATTGCCCACCACCGCGGACACGGAAGTTATCTATCTCCGCGTGAGCAAGTGATAAGCCAAACAGGAAAAGCGCGGCAAGAAAAATACCGCGTAAAATCTTTCCCGATGTGCTGGAGTTATGTATTACTAGATCATTATCCGCCCGCAAGCCCATCCTCCAAAAAGCGTAAAACAACTTGTTCATCAACCGACATATTATTCATTTTTTCCAATGCCTTATAATCGACTGCTTCCATTTGATCGCTATTCTCACCATCTTCTGACAGACCCCGTACCGCGCCTACCACTGTGGTTCGTGAAGCGCGACGGCGGGCATCATCCTGATTGAAGTAATTACCAATACGATCAAAAAAACTTATTTGTTTCATGGGTGGATTTTTTGACACCTGGTATTTAGATACCCAGCCATTCTTACCATTATAGGAGACACGGTACCAGTTGCCAGAAACAAAAGCGGCATTCATTTCGCTACCCTTGGGGGCAACAGACAGCACCTGGGCACTAAATGCCGGCCCTGACAAGACGTTTGCGCGTACGCTTTGCACATATACCTTTTCAGCAGCAAAAACACTTAGAGGCAATAACATGCTTATTAAAACTAAAATAAATTTTTTCATAGGGCTCTCCAACAACACTTTCGATGATACAAGTATATTCATTTGAACTTTCATATAGCTTACACATTAGATAATAGTTGAATTATCCAACATTATTAGTGAGCTAGTTCACAATATGCTGAAATAGCTAACTCTTGCGCTACTTTTGTTCCAATGAAAATACGCCATCCCATTGTTTTGACGGGCTTTTTTTCTGATATTCCAGGCAGCGCGCTTGCATCAATGCTGTCCAGGGTAAATCGAGTATTTGTCCATATAAGTCATGGGCCAGCTTCCATTTTCGCGCCTGATATTGATTAAAAGCCTCATTTACCAGTTTAATGTTATTTTTTGCCGAATTGACCACTTCAGGATCATCGTTTTTCATGGCCAGTGGCGCATAAATAGACAGGGTTTCGTTTTTACCCTTAACCCTGACCATATCAACCCGCGCGCACAGGATTTCGTTCTGCAAACCCTCGTAGGTGGTACCGGAGATAAGCAAGCCACTGCCCAGATATTTTTTTGTCAAACTCTCCAGGCGGGAGGCCGCATTCACCCGGTCACCAATCACCGTGTAATCCAGTTTTTGTTCAGAACCAATATTACCAAGTACGACTTCACCGGTATTGATGCCGATACCAATTTTAATTTCGGGAAAACCTTTTGCACGCATTTTTTCATTGACCGCGGGCAAGGCGCGGAGCATTAGCAACCCGGCTTCAACAGCACGCAATGCATGGTCTTCCATGCGCAAGGGCGCGCCCCAGAATGCCATAATGGCGTCACCAATAAATTTATCCAGGGTGCCCCGTTTATTGATTATTATCTCGACCATGGCACCAAGATGGGTATTTAACATTTCAACCACGGCCTCGGGCTCAAGATTCTCGGCAATATTCGTGAAACTGCGAATATCAGAAAAAAGTATCGATACCCGTTCCCGGCGACCCACATCGGCACTAACCTGGTCATCATATTTATCGACGACTTCTGCTAACACTTCCGGGGACACATACTGGGCAAACATGCGTCTTGCTTTGCGTTTGTCCTTGCCCTCGGTAAAAGTAAGAAACAAGGCCATGCTTAACCAGGTCGATAAAATTCCTGATACAGGCGCAACCAGGTCCAGGACATTATTCTGGCCAAACTGCCAAAATACAAAACCGCCATAGATAACAACTATCAGGATTGGCAGGCCAATCTGGTAAATGAATGCGGGTGCATAAAGAATGGCGAGCGCCGTCAGAAAACTGAAAAAGAACACCAGCAGAACGGTCATTCCGAGACTGCTTGTCTTAAGAAAGTCCTGGGTCAGTAAATTACCCGTGACAGCGGCATGAACCAGTACCCCGGGAACCAGGTCAAGAGACGTTTGTTTGATGTCTTGCAAACCGGCAGCGCTGGTTCCGATAAATACAATTTTGTCCTTAAATTCATCGGGTTGAATTAACATTTTTTCGGGCCGGCCCTGGTTGAGGGCGGCAATAGAAGCGAATATTCCACCAATAGAAAATTCGCTGAACTGGCCGTACATGTTGATCAGGTAATTGCCATCAGCCTGGATGGGCACCCTCAAGCCGCCAATGACCAGTGCCGAATCTTGCCAGGCACTGGCAACATTAAATTCTCTATCAATAACACTGGTAACAGACAAGGCGGGAAACCCAATACCCTGGTAACTGTCAAACAAGCGCGTGCGCCGGTAAACGCCATCCTCATCCGGCCTGAGGCCAACAAAACCGATACCAGTAGACGCCTGATATAATTTGTTAAACGGGGTGCCATACCTGTTATAGGCATCAAAAATAAATGCTGGCGGTACTTCCAGCCCAAAACGCTGAATAAATTTATTGGGCAATGGCTTGGCATCGAGGGCAATGCCGTCTGAGTCCACTGTGTCTTCCAGCATTTCCATGGAGTGATAGACAAAGGGGTATTTTTTTGAGGCAGATACCAGGCGCTTGTCATTGGGTCCCAGCCGACCTCTTTTCACACCCGCCTCTTTTTGGTTCTCCACAAAAAGAATGTCAAAAATAATCGCGCGCGGATTACCCAGGGCCAGAAAATCCAGCAAGTCACCGTAGATTGCCCGTGGCCAGGGGAATCGCCCAAAGCTGTCATTCATCAGGCTGAGTGAAGACTGGTCAATCATGACCACGACGATGTCCTCGGGAGCTGGTTTATCTGACCTGAAAATCTTCGCTCGCTGATCAAAGCTGATCCGTTCGAGCCTGTTGAGAATGCCAGACACAAATAACAGGTTGACCACGATGGCAACTGCCAGGGTAATCGCCAGACTGCGGACTAATTTTTTTGGGGGTAATGGGTTTATTTTCATTTTAGAGATCACCCGATCAAGCTCATGCAACTTGTTATTTATTAACTACTTTAGCACATGGCAAGGAGGGTTCCCTGCAATCCTTGAATATTTATACCTAATTTTTAAGTAGCTAGACTTGAATGGATATAGTTTTCTAACACGACTGCTCCGCTTAGCACATCAGGCTAACGTGCTTGCCCGCCCTTGAAATAATGATCATAATTATCAATTATCAGTAGGGCACCGCTTGACTGATTAATTGGCTAAAACCGACCAGGTGTAAGGCGCACTGCTGACTTTTCAGCCTGTACCCACATACCTTATATATAGTGAACGTCAACAACCTGGACTATGCATCCTCTTTACATCATTATTTTTTATATAGGTAAAATATAATTTTATTCATCAAGCCAACTACTTTATTTCAAAAAAGATATACATAGCTAAAAAAACTAAATGATAAAAAGGCCGGTTCGGGATCGGGGTATAGATTTTTTGTATAGGGGATTATCTTTTCTATGCTCGACGAAAGGCTAATTTAAGTATAATCTGGCCGCCTAATTTTTGAGGAGAACCTAGAATGTTCATAATAAATCCATTCGCCGAGCTTTCAACTTTAATATCACCTGAAATAATGCAGGGATATCTTATTTTGATGGCTGTACTTGTCGCTGGCGGCACAATTCTCGATATGATGCATAAGAAAAGTGCGCAGTACTTTTTTGAAAATGCAGAAAAAGCGAAGAAAAGCGCTAAACGCTCAGTTGGTGCTGGAGAAAAGGTCGGGATGGCAGTTGCAACAGTCGCTAATGAAATATTAACTTCTGGTGAATTCTGCAACGTGAAACGTAGAATTTCTCATCTTTTGACGATGTATGGCTTCATTATCTTCGCAACGACGACAGCAATCATGATTTTTGGCCTTTCTTCAGAAGCTATCGTGGCGCAGCTTTGGCACATCGGTGCAATCATGCTTATTATTGGTGGGTACTGGTTCTGGTTCTCTATCCGCGTTGACGTGTCTGCGGAAGGTGCTAAGTGGTATAAATTAGTACGTGCAGACATCTTTATCGTATCTCTATTCACAACCGCAACGTTTGCCTTGATCTGGTCTTACCTGCAGTCTAAAGGCGCGACAGGTGCAGTAGGCGATATGGGATTCACAACATTATTCTTCGTTTTATTCATCATTTCAAACACAACGCTTTTTGGCAGCGTACTATGGTCCAAGTTTGCACACATGTTCTTTAAACCTGCTGCGGCATTCCAGAAACGTACTACCGTAGCAGATGGTTCTAGAGAAAACTTACCAGGTGATTTCGATTTATCTTCACCTGAAGTACAAGCAAAATTTCCGGATATCCCACAATATATGGGTAAAAACCCAGAATATATGGGTCATGGTATTAGACGTGAGTCACCAAAACACTACTAATCATTAATTTAAAAACAATTATTTAATAAGAGAGAATATTATGCCAACTTTTGTATATATGACTCGTTGTGATGGTTGTGGACAGTGCGTTGATATCTGCCCATCAGACATTATGCACATCGATAAAACACTTCGACGTGCTTACAACATTGAACCTAACATGTGCTGGGAATGTTACTCCTGTGTAAAAGCCTGCCCTCATCATGCAATTGATGTGCGTGGCTATGCAGATTTCGCGCCACTGGGTCACTCAGTACGCGTACATCGCGATGAAGAAAAAGGCACCATTGCCTGGCGCATCAAGTTCCGTAACGGTAAAAAAGATATGGAACTACTTGCTCCTATCACCACCAAGCCTTGGGGCACGGGACAGCCACATCTAGCTAACGAAGCCGGACCAAGTAACGAAATGGTCGACAGTGAGCTTTTATATAAAGAGCCTAAGTATGTTGCTATGAATGACAGTGGGTTACCTACGCTGAAATCTAATGGCCTGTCACTTAAAGAAGGGGTTTACTACTAATGGGATACAAGACAATTATTGAAGACGATATTGACGTCTTAGTCGTTGGTGCTGGTTTAGGCGGCACGGGTGCGGCATTTGAAGCAAGATATTGGGGCAAGAACAAGAAAATTGTCATTGCAGAAAAAGCGAATATTGATCGTTCTGGTGCGGTAGCCCAGGGTCTTTACGCGATTAACTGTTACATGGGTACGCGCTTTGGCGAGAACAACCCTGAAGATCACGTACGCTATGCGCGTATGGATTTAATGGGCATGGTTCGTGAAGATTTAGCCTTTGATATGGCACGTCACGTTGATTCGGCTGTCCATCAGTTCGAAGAATGGGGCCTACCGATAATGAAAGACCCTAAGAAGGGTAATTACCTGCGTGAAGGTCGCTGGCAGATTATGATTCACGGTGAATCATATAAGCCAATTGTTGCTGAAGCTGCGAAAAAATCAGCTGACAAAGTCTTTAACCGTATCTGTGTAACGCATTTATTGATGGATGACAGCAAAGACAACCGTATTGCGGGTGCAGTAGGCTTCAACGTCCGTACGGGTAACTACCACGTATTCAAATCCAAGACTGTTATTTGTGGTGCGGGTGGTGCTTCTAACATCTTTAAGCCACGTTCAGTGGGTGAAGGTGCGGGTCGTGTTTGGTACGCACCCTGGTCCTCGGGTTCTGCGTATGGTCTTATGATCGAAGCAGGCGCGAAAATGACACAAATGGAAAACCGTATCGTTCTGGCACGATTCAAAGATGGTTACGGTCCAGTTGGCGCATACTTCTTACACCTCAAAACTTATACACAAAATGGTATAGGCGAAGAGTACGAATCAAAATGGTTCCCAGCGCTAACGGAAATGGTAGGCAAAGAATACCTGGATACAGAAGGCCAGCATTTATCACACAAACCAATTCCAACGTGCTTACGTAACCATGCATTCATCAATGAGGTGAATGCGGGTCGTGGTCCAATTCATATGGTCACCATGGAAGCCTTCCAGGATCCGCATCTTGAAGAGATTGGTTGGCACAACTTCCTGGGTATGACAGTAGGTCAGGCGGTACTTTGGGCGGCAACAGACGTTGATCCTAAATACGAAAACCCTGAATTAACCACTTCAGAGCCCTATGTAATGGGTTCGCACGCAACAGGCTGTGGTGCATGGTGTTCAGGCCCTGAAGACGTTTCTCCTGATGAATATTTCTGGGGCTACAACCGTATGACCACAGTCGCAGGTCTGTTTGGTGCAGGTGATGCAGTCGGTGGTACGCCACACGCATTCTCATCAGGTTCTTTCACTGAAGGTCGTTTGGCTGCTAAAGCTGCTTGTAAATACATTGATGACGGCAAAGCAGAAGGCATCAATGTTTCTGAGAAGCAAATTGCAGATCTTAAAAAGAAGATTTACAAGCCAATGGAAACTTATACCGTCTATCGCAATGAAATCGTTGCCGGTTCTGTGAACCCTAACTACATCAACCCACGTCAGGGTCTTGATCGTCTGCAAAAGATGATGGATGAGTACTGTGGTGGTTTTGGTGTGAACTACATGACCAACGAAAAGCTACTGCAAATCGGCCTTAAGAAGATGAAAGTTTTCGGAGAAGATCTGGAAAGCATCGCTGCTGAAGATATCCATGAACTACTGCGCGCATGGGAATTGAAGCATCGTTACCTTACTTCTGAAAGTGTGTTCCAGCATACGTTATTCCGTAAGGAAACACGTTGGCCTGGTTACTACTACCGTGGTGATGCGATGAAGTTAGATGATGAAAACTGGCATGTACTGACAGTTTCTCAGCGTGATCGCAATACAGGTGAGTACACAATGGAAAAAGCACCGCTTTATCATCTGGTAGATGATGAATAGAAATGGGCAAAAAGGCCTGATGCTCGCAGATATGTAAAATCAGGCCAGGTAAACTATTTGCCTTAAAAAAGGATCGGCATGCTAAGTGTTGGTCCTTTTTTTGTGAAGTGCATGGAGAAGGTGAGACCGAAGGTCGACGACTGCAGGGATGCAGGAGGTAGGGCAACGCAGGACGCAGTTGCCGAGAAGCTGGTCTGGGCCATGCACAAATGCAGCGATTACAGGGATGTAAAAGAGCTGCCTATTTCGCGAGATAGAGAATGTTAAGTAACATTGTATATTTAAATGAGATATTTTATGAATATTATTGAACAAACAGATGAAGAGATTTTGGAGGTAGCGCACCCGATGTGGGCTGATCTTGTCAAATACTCGAATGAAGGGAACTATGGTGCTTTCACCCGAAATTTTTCAACGTCCATGCAAATGGGCGCCAATGAAATCGAGATGGGCAAACAGTTTGCAAGAAGCGATCTGGCAAAAAACCTGTCTGATGATTACAGCTATCTTGGCATGATTCGTCGTGGTGAATATGTCACTGTTTTATACAAACAGATTAACTCCAAAGATAAAGGTGAATGGCTGGGCAGACTGGTGCTGGGTTATGAAAAGGAAAGAGTGAGAATCTTTGGCGCCACATTATTCTAGAATTCAACATCCAGGATCGGCTGTTCTAAATATAGAACGTCGACAATAGAGCAAGAGAAGGCGACTATATTCAAAACAGGTTTTGCATTTATGTCAGACACAATTGAAAAAGAAAAATTCGTTGAGCTAAATTACAAGGTCATCGATGAAAAAACCGGTGACGTGCTTGTTACCGTTGATTATCCCATCGGTTATGTTCATGGCATCAATGATGTTATGAATAAAGAGGTGACAAAACATCTCGACGGTAAAAAAGTCGGCGATATCATTGAAGTACCGATTGATATGAAAAAGGTCTATGGCGAGAGAGACGAGTCATTGGTGTTTACTGATCGCATCGAAAATGTCCCAGAGGAATACCGGCAAATCGGCACGACCATCACTATGGAAAATGACAAAGGCGAGCCCAAGAGTTTTATTGTCACTCGCTTTGATGACAAGACATTAACCGTCGATGGAAATAATCCCCTGTGTGGTAGAGACGTTGTTTTTGTGTTGGAAGTATTAACCATACGTGATGCAACGGACGAAGAAGTCGATCTGGGTGGTGCAGTCGGTGCGAATCCAGATGTTAACGATATTCTTAACCGATGAAACTCTCAACTAACACCCTGTTTTATCCAGACAATAGAGCGCTGGAAAAGGCAGTTGAGCATTATAAGGCTCTGGTTTCTGTTGATATCGCCGAGGGTACTGGCGCAGATAACCGAGGTGCGGTCACAGATAATTTTATTTACACGCGTGGCAACTTTGAACAGCATCGTTATAGCGCTAACATTTTCGAAAGTGCGCGTGAAACATTTGAAGCTTTGTTGACGGATGAATTACACGAGCCAGATTCAGAACAAGCACGTTTAGAAAAGGCTAAAACACATAATAGTTTGGGGAATATTCTTGCCGCATTGGGTCAAAGCCTAAGAGCTGCCGATTTATACAAGCTATCGATTGAATCGTTTAATGCTGCGCTGGAAATATTGAGCCAGGAAGCGTCACCGCTTGAATGGGCAGCATCGAAGGCAAATTTGGGGTCAGCCCTACAAGCCTTGGGTAGACAGGAATCTGATGCAAAATTAATGAGCAAATCTGTTGACGCTTATACTGAAGCATTACTGGAATATTCTCGCAAAGAAACACCAGAAGAATGGTCAGTCGTTATGCTTCAGCTTGGTGGTGCTTTTCATAGTTATGGCAGTCTCCTGAAAGGCAATCGTACCTTTGAAAAATCGGTAGTTGCTTACAAAAATGCACTTGCAGAACTCGATGCAGATAACCACGCATTAGAATTAACAGCGGCGCATAATAATCGTGGCGCAGTACTGCTTCATCTAGGCGAGACTGAAGAAAACCCAGAACGTTTAAAAGAAGCACTCAGAGCTTATGAAACAGCATTAACCGTTAGCATGGAGCAGCAGCTTCCTTTCCATTTAGCCGTGTTAATTCGAGTGAATAAGGCAACCGCACAAAGCAGTCTGGCAGCGTTAACAAAAGATACTGTCCTTGCCGATGAAGTGGCCGATGAATTTGAATTGATTATCGAATGCTTTCCCCATGCCCTGCAACCACTCTGTTCCAAGCATTGTGAGGAATGGATGGGCAAGATGCGGAAATTTGCAGCAGTCGCATCTACATAAGTTTAAACACGTTTTTATTGAATAGAGGATTTTCAAGTTTGTCATCTGAAGTAAAACAAGAAAAAAAACGCGACCCGAATAATCCGTGCCTGTTTTGTAATGGTGCCAAGGGGACAACGCTACAGAATGAACTTGCTTACAGTGGCCGTGATAGCTATGCAGTGAGTCCAGGGCATACTGTGGTGATACCAAAACGCCATGTTGCTGAGTTTTTTGACTTAACGCCGGCAGAAGTCGCAGCCTGTATGGATCTTATTAATGAGGAGAAAAAACTTATTGATGAGAAGTTTAGTCCAGATGGATATAATATAGGCGTTAATATAGGATCGGCTGCCGGACAGAGTATTCTCCATGCCCATATTCACATCATCCCTCGATACAAGGGTGATGTTGAGAACCCCCAGGGGGGCGTGCGCCATGTACTACCGAACAAGGCGCACTACAAGCGTAAGTAATGTATAAATTCGTCAGTTTCGTGGGAGGGCTGACATACCGTTTAAATTCCTCCCGAACAACCCATTTAAGGAATCATAATTATGAGTGATGCACCTAAAACCAGACCCAAAGTTCCCGAAGGTAAGACGCGTTTTCTAACAACGACCCAGCAAGAGCTTAAGCCTGGACATGTAGGCTATGACACTACTTGGGAGCCGTTTCACAAAGAAGTGCCTTACAGCACCCCTAAGAAGCCTTAAGGTAGTACTTAAAAGAAGAATTAGGCTAAAATGCCGCGCGACCCAACTGGCTCGCGCGGCATTTTCATTTATATCATTCCGCCGGCCCATCCATTGGCCGGTTACCCTATTGACCAGCTTCAGAGTCAATAAGACCTGCCGGAAGATCTGATTGAGTCATTAGTGGCCAATATCGGGAAGGAGAAATACTTTGGCAAAAATACTAATAATATTTGGCAGTGGCGAGGGACAGACCGCGAAGGTGGCCGAAACCATCGGTAAACGTATTCGTGCGCGTGGACATGATGCGGATGTTTTCAATGGCAAGTCTATTCCGCGGGGATTTGATATTGAGCAGTACGCCGCCATTATTGTTGCCGCCTCGGTGCGAAAACAGAAGTACCAGCGTTATATCGTGAATTTCGCTAAAAAGTATCGCGCTCGACTGGACTCAGTACCCTCGGCTTTCGTTTCGGTATCCATGGCTGCGGCACGTAGCAGCGATCCGAAGAGCGGTATCCTGAAGGTATGGCTGGATCAATTTATTACTAAAACTGGCTGGAATCCGGCACACTTTGCCAGCTTTGCCGGCGCACTTATGTATCGCAAATACAACTTCTTTATTCGCCTCATGATGAAAAAGATTTCTCAAAAGAGTGGGCTGCCAACTGATACTTCCAGAAACCATGAATTCACCGACTGGGATGCGGTTGGCCACTTCGCCGATGAGTTTGCAGATACACTGGCAAATTCCTAGTTAGATATTTTTAGAAAATAATTATCGTCTAGATACGTTCGGAAAGTTTGTAATCAATATCGATAAATGCACCCAGATCGGCGAGTAGACGAACCGTTCTCGCACCAAAACCAACATCCGGACAGGTTTCATCTTGATCAACTGATAAACTCAGCACGACTCCCATTCTTGGTGATAAATTGTGACTTTTACACACTTGCAAAATCTTCTCCTTAACTGGCTCCAATTGCTTAAGGATAATTTCCGTTAGCTTATAGACATCCACATCTTCAGTGCTATTTTCTGATGTGACGGTATCCGTCGATATTTCCCATGAACTGATCACAGGCTTATCCAGGCTACCGCCCATACCTGCAGCATTGACAGACGTGGGTTTTATACCAAGCGCTTGAGTAATATCATTCGGGTTGAAATGGTATCCACTAAGTGCAAAAAAAGCTCTTCCTTCATTAGCTGCCAAGAGATTGTCCTCATCAATTAAACGTTTTTATATCAAGGGATTATATCGAATATATCGAATCGTTGCTGTCCTGGACCTGGATAATCAGTTGCGAAATATGAATGGTTTCTCACGAGGTAAGTCAGGTTCGTTGATGCTTGTTTTGTCCGATAATCACTATAAGCTGGATCAGCTTGCTATTGGGCAATTTTTCTAGAATTGGCATACTCAATGTCCGGACACAGCAGGAGTTGGTTAGAAAATGGAAACAAATGTATTACAGGCAGAAGCACTCTTTATCAAAGATGAGCCTTACTATGAGCCGGTAGGTGCTGAAATAAAAATATTTGATGCCGCTTACCAAAACGGGTTACCGGTACTGTTAAAAGGCCCTACTGGTTGTGGCAAAACCCGTTTCATGGAATATATGGCCTGGCGCCTGAAGCGACCCCTGGTCACGGTCTCTTGCCACGATGATTTGACTGCCTCCGACCTGGTAGGTCGATACCTCATTACTGCCGGTAACACGGTCTGGATTGATGGCCCCCTGGCACGGGCCGTCCGCACCGGCGCGATTTGTTACCTTGATGAAGTGGTCGAGGCCAGAAAAGATACCACAGTGGTTATTCACCCCCTGGCAGATGACCGGCGGGTATTGCCCATTGAAAAAACAGGTGAGCTGTTACGGGCCGGGCCCGAGTTCTGCATGACCATATCCTATAACCCCGGCTACCAAAGTGTATTAAAAGATCTCAAGCAAAGCACCCGCCAGCGTTTTGTTGCCATTGAGTTTGATTATCCCAATGCCGAACTGGAAAAGAAAATTGTCATGCACGAATCACAACTGGATGAGTCCCTGGCGGGCAAACTGGTAAAATTTGCCGGCATGACACGAAACTTGCGGGGTAGCGGACTCGAAGAAGGCGCCAGCACTCGCTTACTGGTGCATGCCGGCAAATTAATCTCTGCCGGTATTGAACCACGCCATGCTTGTCGCGCTGCCTGTTCTGAAGCTTTAACTGATGATCCGGAAATGTTGAATGCGGTGAATGAATTAAGTGCGAGTTTATTTTAAGAATAGTAAACATCCGCTGCAGCAAGCTGACGGGGTGTTGATCCAGATGAGGGAGAAGTTTTTTATGACCGTCGGCAGCATGGAAGCTGCCGTCGAGTGTACAGGGATGTATTCACAGCGTGTCATACAAAACTTCTCCCTCGTTCAAGTCGTAGCAAGCTTTAAGAAATAAAACCTATAGCAATTTTAATTTAAAAAATACATTTTCAATGACATACCGAAATGTCTAACGCACCATTTACCTTCTCAGAACTTGAAGCGCAACTAAACGATACACTGGAACTGGTATTGTCCACGGATCGTACAACCAGTGATATTGCAAATACGCTGAAAGACCTGACTCGCGAGCAACAAGAATTTGTTATGAAGTGGTCGATTGTTTCTTCAAGGAGTAATGCCGAGCTTGCTTACCAGTTTGTCGAAAATTCCGCGTCGGCATTCAGGAAAATGTCCATGGACGATGTTCATAACTGGTTAATCCAGGCCATGGATGTTTATGACAGGCAAGGGCTTTACCAGGCAGCTTCGGTATTACGCAAGGTTGATAAATTTTCCCAGGCAGCCCGGGGGAAAACCAACAGCATTTCTTTTGAAGAGGTGGCTGGTGTACTGGAAAAATTTATCTGTGGACTTTCAGGCCGTGACTTAAAACTGGAGGCTGGCGATATTTTTTTTACGGACACAAAACGACTTTTCCTGCCTGGCGTTATCACCCGTTTTAAAAAACAATCTGATAATTACAGCCTCTACAAATCCATGGCCACCCAGCTTTGGGCGCAAACCTGGTACGGCACGTTCCACATTAATCCAGTGACAGAACTGGACCAGTTTGAACGCCGGGACCGGGCCCTGCAGTTGTTTTGTTACCTCGAAACTATACGTTTAACTCATTGTATTAAAAGGGATTTACCTGGACTTCATCGTGAAATGCTGGCCTTGCACGATCAATCTGAAACACCCAAATTAGGCCCCGACTGGTTAACCTGGATAAAAAAACTCGAGGCAAGTAAAGCAACTGTTGGCGACACTTACGACGCCGTCACTGCACTGTACAATCTTAACAAAAAAATTCCAGAAAGTTTTTATTATCAACCCTTGTTAAATCCTGAAGTTGTGGTGGCCGTGATGGCCGAAAGAATAAACGAAGAAAAAAATGCACTACAACATGCCCTCAATGACATGTCCGGGGAATTCAGATCAGCGAAAGCAGAAGATGATGAACCGGAAGAACTTGAATTTAAAGTTGAGAGACATGATGATGAAAATGAGGCCAGTGGTTTTCGTTATGAGTTAACTGCCGACGATGAACCGGTAGCACCACCTATTGATGTAAAAAATTTACTGGAATCAATTTTTCAGGACCTGGGAGAGATACCACCTGAATACCTGGTGGCGGCCGGTGATGGTGGTTACCGGCCCGGCGGTAGTGAATCAAATAATTCTTGCAAGCCCGGAGATGCCGACGTTATTTATTACAACGAATGGGACTACCGCAGACAGCAATACAGAAAAAACTGGTGCTGGCTAAAGGAAAAAGATGTCCATCCCAACCACGAGCCTTTTGTTGAACAAACTGTCAAGAAACATTACGGGCTGATTATGAATATACGCAAGACCTTTGAGGCCTTGCGCGGTGAAGACAGGTTGCTTAAAAGACAAACCAATGGTGATGATATCGATCTCAATGCCGTGGTTGAGGCTCATGCAGACATGCTTCATGGCATGGAAATGTCAGACAGGTTATTCACACGGCCCAGTCGCCTGGAAAGAAATATTGCCGTCATGTTCATGGTTGATATGAGTGGCTCAACCAAGGGTTGGATTAATGATGCCGAACGCGAAGCACTGGTATTGTTATGTGAAGCCCTGGAGGTTTTAGGTGACCGTTATGCGATTTACGGGTTTTCTGGCCTGACAAGAACCCGTTGCGAGATCTATCGTGTCAAAAAATTTGATGAGCCTTATTCAAATGATGTTCGTAATCGTATAACCGGCATATCACCGAAAGATTACACGCGTATGGGCGTCACTATCCGGCACTTGAGTAAACTACTCAATGAAGTGGAGGCACGAACAAAATTACTGATCACGCTGTCAGATGGCAAACCAGATGACTTCGATGGTTATCGTGGCGAATATGGTATTGAGGATACACGCCAGGCTTTAATTGAAGCCAAACACCTCGGCATCCACCCGTTTTGTATCACCATCGATAATGAGGCCCACGAATACCTGCCACACATGTACGGACCGGTGAATTATGTTTTACTAAATGACGTCAAAAAATTACCGCTGAAAATCGCTGACATCTACCGTCAGCTTACACACTAAGACAAACACGATTTCTATATTGCTCGCCAATAGATTTAATATTAGATTCATCTTATAAACTGGTGATTTATATGCTTTTACTTTTTACCCGTATAGGGTATCGTTCCCTCCCAGCCATTGCACTCATCCAGCAAGGCTGGGATATAAAATGTGACCCGATACCGCAAGCACATTACAAAAGAAAATAGCGCCCTGCGCTCCGGTAGATTTATCCATTCCCTGGATAAGCAACTGGAAATCCGACCCCACGATATAAGCCTTATCCAGCGCCATAGCCGGCCACTGGAAAAAATAATTAGCGCATTTATACCGGTCCTGGAAAAACACCTCAATCAATCCCCCGACATTAACGCCAGTCTTGAACGTCAGTGTATTGATGCTAATGCCCTGGCAGTTGAATTTTCGGGTTACATGAATGACGCTTTAAGACCCCAGGAAAATAAAAATTACTCACGCTGGGCTACCTCTATTGCCAGTTTGTTCAAGGCCATCGCCATTGAAACCCCGGCACTACTGGGTATTTACTCGCTATTTCTACAATTCACCCAGCAAAATATTTATCAGGACAAATATATTCTCGCCACTGAAAAACTGGGGCTGTTTTCATCGCTGACAAAAATTTTATTTCGTGACATGGGTATCCAGCTGTTTCAGGAATGGCAACATCGCGACAACAAATCATTACTGGACCACGATAAAATAGTCCATACCCTGGAAAATATTCCCCACCTCTTGTGGTCTGTCGACCCGGTTAATAAAAAAATTATTTTTCGCAGTCCGCACCCGGATAACTGTTACTCAATTGTGACGCACTCACCGATACCTTACTTCGATAAAATCAGTGCCCATGATAAAAAACTTTTACTGCAGGCCTGGGACAAATGCATACTGGGCCAGGCAACCGAAGTGGAATGTGAAGTATCTGATGGTGGTATTTATAATAAATGGTTTCGCCATATTTTTACTCCCCATATCGATGTCCATGGCAAGGTTGCCCGTATTGATGGTGTATCAGAGGACATCACAACAAAACGAAATACCCTGGTAGAACTGCAGTCACTGGCTACCAAAGACGTGTTAACCGGGCTGGCAAATCGTACTTTATTTTCCGACCAGTTGACCCAGGCTATTAAGCAGGCCAAAAAATCGAGCACTGATAAAGTCGCTGTCATACTGGTTGACATAGACAGGTTCAAGGAAATCAATAACACCCTTGGTCACCAGGCAGGTGATGCCTTGTTAACCACAACTGCTCAACGGCTGTCCGCCATAAAAAATGGTGCTTTTCTGGCAAGACTGGGCGGAGATGAATTTGCCCTGTTCATGATTGGCGTAAATATAGAAGAAAAATCCAGGCTACTGACAAGCAAGATCGAGACATGTTTCACGCACCCGTTTAATTACAACGACAATGAACTTTATTTAAATGCCAGCATTGGCATTTCCATTTTCCCGGAACATGGTGACAGCGTTGAATCATTGCTGCGCTGTGCTGACGTAGCAATGTATTCAAGCAAACGCTACGAAGGCGTATATCGTTTCTACAGCGCTGAAGATGACCCCTATAGTCACCTGAAATTACAACTGGCCAATGAGCTACATGATGCAATTAGCAGGCAACAGTTACAATTATATTACCAGCCCAAAATAAATATGGCCACGGGTCGTATCGAAGGTGTTGAGGCACTAATCCGTTGGTTACATCCAACCAAAGGTATTGTCTTGCCTGAACAATTTCTGCCCATTGCCGAGTCGGCGGGATACATGAACACCATCACAGACTGGGTCATCACCGAAGCCGTTAAGCAAACAGCCATCTGGTATGAATCCGGATACCATCTCAGGGTCGCGATAAATTTGTCCGGCAGGGTTTTTCAGGATCCACGATTGGCGCGCAGAATAGAAAAAAAACTCGCCGATATCAATGTCCCGGCTCAATGTTTTGAAATTGAGGTGACTGAAAATGAACTCATGAATGATATCGAGGATGCCTCTAAAACACTGCGTGCCCTGAGCAAGCTGGGCATATCGATTGCAATTGATGATTTTGGCACTGGTTATTCATCTCTGTCCTATCTCAAAAAATTACCTTTAAACACATTAAAGATCGATAAGTCTTTTGTTATAGATATGACGAACGATGAAAGCGATGCGGTTATTGTTCGTTCAATTATCGATTTGGCCCACAACCTGGGTCGGCGGGTCGTCGCGGAAGGCATAGAAGACAAGGAGACATGGGAATTATTATCCATACTTGGATGTGATGGTGCCCAGGGATATTTTATCAGCCACCCGTTACCGGTCAGTGAATTTAACCAGTGGATATCCATCGCACCCTGGAATCTGAATGACCAGAAAATCGAAGAATAACCCACTGACCCCACTCCCACCATCAGCCAAACTTAATAAAACACAAAAAAGAGGCTATGTTGCAGGTTGGTGCTGAGGCACGAAGCCCCACAGCCGACTATATTGTCACAACCCATTGTTCGCGTATGTGGGACAGCAATGCCGCTGAACCAGGTTAATATTTCGACAGTACGTTAGTTTTCTGCCAAAATCGGGATCATCTTTTAATATCGGGAATACTTATGTCAGCTCTCATTTGTGGTTCATTTGCCTTTGACACCATCATGGTTTTCCGTGATCAGTTTAAAAATCATATTTTGCCCGACCAGGTGCATATCCTGAATGTTTCGTTTTTGGTGCCAGACATGCGCCGCGAATTTGGCGGTTGTGCTGGCAATATTGCCTACACCCTGAAACTACTTGGCGGTGAACCTTTGCCTATGGGGACTGTTGGTACTGACTTTAAACCTTACGCAGACTGGATGGACAAGTGCGGCATATCTCGATTGCACATTAAAGAATTGCCCGGGCTCTATACTGGCCAGGCATTTATCACCACTGACATGGATGCCAATCAAATTACTGCCTTTCATCCCGGCGCCATGAGCCTGTCCCATGAAAATAAAATCAGTGACGCAACGGGTGTCACAATAGGCATCGTCTCGCCTGATGGTGCCCAGGGCATGGTTGATCATGCGCAGCAGTTTATCGAAGCCGGGATACCTTTTGTATTTGATCCAGGCCAGGGCATGCCCATGTTCTCTGCTGACCAGTTAAAGGATTTTATAAAACAGGCCACCTGGCTTACCCTGAATGACTATGAAGCAAAATTACTACAGGAAAAAACCGGTGAATCCATTGATGACCTGGCCAAACAGGTGAAGGCGCTCGTGGTCACCCGCGGTGCTGAAGGCTCCCGCATTTATACTGAAGATAAAATGATTACCATTCCTGCGGTAACAGCAAAATTCGTCAACGACCCCACCGGTTGTGGTGACGCTTACCGGGCCGGTCTCTTATACGGATTAATGAACGAGCTGGACTGGGAAACCACGGGCCAAATTGCGGCCCTGGCCGGTGCCATCAAAATCGCCCGCCATGGCACCCAGAATCACAGCTTCACGGCAGACGAATTTAAGCATCAATTCAGGGAACATTTTGGCCGGGAGATTTAAAACCAGGCAAAAATATTGAAACCTGATTGATTTCCAGGGTTGCACATCTGTAACCTGACAAGCATTTTCAATTATTATAGTATGGTATTAAACTCGCCCCGAGTTTATACCTTATATATGTATGGCCAGCGTAAACCCATTTTCTGCGTTTTAGACTGTAAATTTGCTTGGCTGTAAACTTGCTTTACACATTGTGATAGGGGTGTTATTTTCCATAACCACAACATGTTGTGGTCAAAAAAGAAAAAAACACTAGACCTAGAACAATAACCCAGTTTTACAGGAGAAATAGATTCCAATGAAGGCAGCCGAACTCGCCCAAAACACCCAGGATTCATCAAAAAACCCGCAGCCGCAGACTGTCGAGATTCCCCTACAATCAACGTCGGCAGACATTTGGGACAAGAAATATCGCCTAAAAGATCAGACCGGAATGGTTATCGATCAAACAGTTGACGACACATTTAAGCGTGTTGCCCGAGCTTTGGCCGACGTTGAAACCACACAAAAGAAAAAAGACAAATGGCACAAGGAATTCCTCTGGGCATTACAACATGGCGCCATCCCGGCAGGCCGAATCACCTCAAATGCCGGCGCCCAGGAATACAAACCTGCCACCAGCACAATTAATTGCACCGTTTCCGGGATTATCCCGGATTCCATGGATGGCATCTTGAGCAATGTCCACGAAGCTGGCCTGACATTAAAGGCAGGCTGTGGCATTGGTTATGAATTCTCGACCCTGCGACCAAAAGGCGGTTTTGTCTCGGGGGCCGGGGCCCATACCTCAGGTCCTTTATCCTTTATGGATATTTTTGATGCCATGTGTTTTACCATTTCATCGGCTGGCGGCCGTCGCGGCGCCCAGATGGGGACCTTTGAAATAACCCATCCCGACATTATGGATTTCATTCGCGCCAAACGTGAAGATGGGCGCTTACGTCAATTCAATTTGTCCTGTCTGATTACCGATGAATTTATGAAGGCAGTCAAAAATGACCAGGAATGGGACCTGACATTTCCAGCCAATGAAAGAGACCTGGCTGACGGTGATGCAAAAATCGTTTGGCGCTATTGGCCAATCGATGAAGGTTACACGACCAATGATATTGGCCAGGTAGCCTGCCGGGTTTATAAAACCATGCCAGCCAGTCGTCTCTGGAATTTGATCATGACCTCGACTTACGACTTTGCCGAACCAGGATTTATTCTCATTGATCGCATCAATGAAATGAACAATAACTGGTTTTGCGAAAATATCAGGGCCACCAATCCCTGTGGCGAACAACCCTTGCCCCCTTATGGTTCGTGCCTGCTGGGATCAGTGAACCTGACAAAATTTGTTACCCGACCTTTTACGGATCAGGCGGTTTTTGACTGGCCGGCATTTCGCAAAGTGGTCGCGATCTTTACCCGCATGCTTGATAACGTCGTCGAGATTAACGGCCTGCCCCTGGCAGAACAACGCCATGCCATTACCCACAAACGACGTCACGGCATGGGTTTTCTCGGTCTTGGCTCGACGATCACCATGTTGAAGCATCGATATGGTGACGCGCAATCACTCGAATTTACCGAACGCGTTGCCCGGGAAATGGCAGAAGTCGGCTGGCAAATTGGCATTGAACTTGCTGAAGAAAAAGGCCCGGCGCCCATTATGGAAGAAATGTTTAAAGTCACTGGCGAAATGCTGGCAAAAAGACCCGAGATGGTAAGCGACGGGTTAAAAGCAGGCGATGAAATCCCGGGTAAAGTGCTGTTGGCAAAATACAGTCGTTACATGCAACAGTTTGACCAATCACTGACAGATAAAATTGCCGATAAAGGTGCGCGCTTTACCCACCACACCTCAATTGCACCCACCGGCACCATCAGCCTGTCCCTGGCAAATAATGCCAGCAACGGCATCGAACCCTCTTTTGCACACCATTACAGCCGTAATATTATTCGTGAGGGTCGCAAAACAAAAGAAAAGGTAGCAGTCTATTCTTACGAATTATTGTCTTATCGCGAACTAATTAATAAAAACGCGCAACCAAATTCTGAAGAACAGGAAAATAAACTGCCTGATTACTTTATTTGTGCCGATGATGTTACACCCAGGCAACACGTTGATATCCAGGCGGCGGCCCAAAAATGGGTTGATTCTTCTATTTCCAAAACAGCCAATGTACCTACAGATTTCCCGTTTGAAGAATTCAAGGATATTTATATGTACGCCTACGAAAAAGGACTCAAGGGCTGCACCACATTCAGATTTAATCCTGAAGCCTTCCAGGGCGTACTGGTCAAAGAAGAAGATTTGGCTAATACCAAGTACCGTTTTGAGCTGGATAACGGTGAAATTGTCGAGCTCAATGGCAATGAAGAAGTGGAATACGACGATGAAACCCATACCGCTGCCAATCTCTATGATGCCCTGAAAGAAGGTTACTACGGTCGTTTTTAGTGGCAAGCGTGTATTAAAGGAAAGAATTCGAGGAGAAAGACAAAATGGCAATTAAAATTAATCAACAAATCACAGGCTTTGAAGTTGTAAAAGAAGAGCAAGAATCGGAAAAAGAAAGCAATGTCGTCCATATGCACGAAAAACTGGAACGACCAGAATCATTGCTGGGCAGTACCTATAAGCTAAAAACACCGCTCACAGAACATGCGCTCTATGTGACCATTAATGATCTTGTGCTTAATCCGGACACAGAACACGAAAAACGACGTCCATTCGAGATTTTCATCAATTCAAAAAGCATGGAGCATTTTCAGTGGATTGTGGCATTAACACGAATTATCTCTGCCGTATTCCGAAAAGGGGGCGATGTTACGTTTCTTGTGGAAGAATTACACAGCGTATTTGATCCGCGCGGGGGGTATTTCAAGAAAGGTAAATATACACCATCGTTGGTGGCTGAAATTGGCGACATAATCGAATGTCACATGAAAATAATTGGCTTGATAGCAACCGAAGAGGTTGATGAGCACACAAAAGCATTTATAGAAAAAAAACGTACTGAATTTGAAAATAACAAGAAACATGCGCAAATAAGCGATGAAAACAGTAATGAAGCGAGTGAATTTCCGCCTGAATCACAACTTTGCAACAAGTGTATGGCTAAGGCTGTGATTAAATTAGATGGTTGCATGACATGCCTGGGTTGTGGTGATTCAAAGTGTGGTTAGGACGATAAAATCTAAAAAAATTAATTTTTAATTCAAAATCGATAAAACAATTTCTTAAAACAGATTTTTTTATAAAATAAATTTGCATTTTTGATTTGTTGTTATTACATTTACGCCTTGACACAGTTAACCACTGTGCTAGATAGGATTAATTAAGCTTACTTTGTTTTAATTTTAAATTGAGAGTTTAATTTTAAATTAAGAAAAAGTAGTTCCGGCTCAGAAGAATTTGCGTGGGCCATTGCTGGTAAAAAAGTAATTTTAATGAAATTTTTATAATTTTATTAAAATGGACTGAATACATCAGTGTTGTAACCAAACAAATTGGAGCAAGGCTATTGTTTTGGATCGATTAAGATTTTGTCGACACCCTGGATGTTTTACAAATTCAGGAGAGACGAAACCCCGAAAGGGGGAAAACTGGGATAATCTGACGGAAGTCTTTAAAGACAGCCAGCGTGGCTGTCTTTTCTCGTGTCTGGATAACGTAGATCCGGCGTCAGCTTATCCTAGTTTTAAGGTTAATATCCTCTAACCACAACCCAAGGAGTGCTGTAATGGCAACTAAGAAAAAAGCCACGAAGAGAAAGGCTGCCAAACGCAAGACGACCAAGAAAAAGGCAGCTAAGAAGAAAACGAAAAAGAAGGCCACTAAGAAAAAGGCTAAAAAGAAAGTGAAGAAAAAAGCCAAAAAGAAGGCTAAGAAAAAAGCTAAAAAGAAAGCCAAGAAAAAAGCCAAAAAGAAGGCTAAGAAAAAGGCTAAAAAGAAAGTGAAGAAAAAGGCCAAAAAGAAGGCTAAAAAGAAAGCCAAGAAAAAGGCTAGAAGGAAAAAGAGGTAAAATCAGGTAAGTTCTGATTAAAAGCGGCGTGTAAATCAGGGTGGGAAACCACTAGGGCTTACACAAGTATTACCGCCCTAAACCGGTGTAATGAATTGGCAACAGTGATTCGTTACACCGGTTTTTTTATGTCCGCACTTTTTAAAGACACAGATAAAAAAAATTTATACGATATAAATAATTTGAATTCATATTGTTTGCTGATTAATCTGTGGAAGTGAAATTATTATTCAGCGCCTGTAGACGTTCAGGTGTACCAATATCTTCCCACGTACCCCGGTAATGCTCGCCGGTAACCAATCCTGTTTTCATTGCATCTCGAAGTAAGGGCGCAAGGGGAAATACACCCCCATTGCTACTTGCGAATAATTCATGTCGCAAAATAGCAATACCGCTATAAGTAAGCATACGGGGCCCAGATTCCAGCACGGTATCACCTTGCAAGCAGAAATCCCCTTCGGCGTTATGTTCAGGATTATCCACGAGGATTAAGTGGGCCAAACCGTTTATGTTGCGACAAGCATCCTGGCGCAGGCGGGTAAAAGAAAAGTCAGTCCAGATATCAGCATTAACAACAATAAATGGATCGCTTTTGAGCAAGGGTAATGCCTTGAATATTCCGCCGCCAGTTTCAAGACCGCCAGTGGATTCGGGTGAATATTCAATTTGAACGCCCCAGTTTTTACCATCGCCCAGTAACTGCACAATCTGGTCGCCCAGGTGGGCGTAATTAATAACCAGGTTTGAGAATCCTGCCCTGGCCAGCGACTCAATGAGATAAACGATAATGGCCTTGTTTTTTATTTTTAAAAGCGGCTTGGGCGTATTATCGGTCAGGGGTCGCATCCGTTGACCACGACCCGCGGCCAGGATCATTACCTGCATATCGGACTTGGATGTGTTGATCCCGGGATTACTCACTCGGTTACACCAAGGTCTGCAAGCACGCTTGTGAGTTGCCCCAGTTCACTGTCATGCTGACAAACCTGCCAGATGTATTTCATGGTTCTGGGAATATCGTCCAAATAAGTTTTTTTTCCGTCACGATGGCAAAGTCGCGAAAAAATACCGACTGCCTTGAGATGCCGCTGGACGCCCATTCGGTCGAACCAAACCTGGAATTGTTCAGCGCTATCACACACAGGTATACCTGATTCCTGTGCCAGCCGATGGTAGCCTTCCACCCAGTCCAGGACTTGTTCCCGGGGCCAACTAACATAACAATCCCTGAGCAGGGAAACGAGATCGTAAGTTACCGCACCCCGAACCGCATCCTGAAAATCCAGGATTCCAGGATTATGTTTGTTTGTGGCCATAAGATTTCGCGAATGGTAGTCACGGTGTACCCATACCTGGGGCTGGGCCAGGGCATTATTGGCCAGCTTTGCAAAAGTACTATTGAAGACCTGTTGCTGTTTGTCTGAAATTTTAACCCCAAGCTCATGCACCAGGTACCAGTCCGTAAACAAGTGCATCTCCTGGATCAGCAATTTTTTATCATAATCTGGTAAAAAATCAGGCTCACTTTGAGTGCCTGCCTGCAAGACAACCAGTGCACCCAGGGCATCCCCGTATAACCTGTCAACGGTTTGCGGTGTTAATTTATCGAGATAGCGTGCATTCCCCAGATCCGATAACAGCATAAAGCCTTGTTCATGATCCAGGTCAATAATCTCGGGCACATTGAGGCCCAGGTCAAAAAACTTTTTTGCGATATCTGTAAAAGCCAGCAATGATTCGCGATCAGGCGGCGCATCCATTACAATCAGTGTTTGTGAATCGATAAAAAGACGAAAATAGCGGCGAAAACTGGCGTCAGCAGAAGCCGGCTTAAGTTCATATTCACTGACATCCAGAATTTTTTCTAGCCAACGGTGTAGCTTTTCAAGTCTTATGTCCATGTTTGTGTCCAATCTTGCCCTAATACTAATATCAGTCTTGAATCAGTGACGATAGTGCCACATTATATGAGCCGCTATTGTATGCAATCTTGTAAAATAGAAACAACTCAAAAACCGGGATAGCGCTTGCAATACCTCTGGCCGCAACAGTATCTTAATCAAATATGCAACGTACAACAGGCCTGTTACTGATAGCCCTTCTTGTCACGGCAGCGAGACCTGCCTGGTCAATCGAACCCGGTGTCTGCGGTAATCCTCCACAATTTTCCAGTCCTTTACAATCAACTTCGGCGGTCCAGTTCAAGGCCGACCGGGCCGAGCTAACGCCAGGTAGTTCGGCCAGTTTCTATGGCAATGTGGAAGTTACACAGGACAACACAATCATCCAGGCAGATCAGGCAAAATACTTCAAATCTCGAGATGAGCTGGAGGTGAGCGGCAAGGTGAAATATTTTACAAGTGATGGCGCAAAAATTGAGACCGATGCAATTTCGTTGCAGCCAGATGCCAGCACCGGATCAACCAAAAATGCCCGCTTCACATTGCCACAACTGGGTCATGGCAAGGCCGGGCTGATTACGATTGAGAATCAAAAAATGGGCAGCATGTTTGATGTTCAGTACAGCGGTTGTCCGGCGGGCCAGAATGACTGGTATATATCTGCATCTGAATTTAATATCGATTATGAGAAAGATCTGGGCATCGCTCGACATGCCGTCATGCGTTTCCAGGGTGTCCCTATTTTTTACTGGCCCTATTTTGATTTTCCACTGTCCGGTAAAAGAAAATCAGGTGTACTGGCGCCGGTTATCGGCGCGTCCGACAGGGTCGGTACAACTTTTGGTGTGCCCTACTACTTTAATATTGCCCCCAATATGGACGATACACTGACACCTAAATATCTAAGTAAACGCGGCCTGCAGGTTCTCAATGAATTTCGATATATTTCTAAAAATAGTTCGGGCAATCTCGACCTGGAGTATCTGTCAAACGATTTGCAAACTGACAGCAACCGATCAGCAGCCAGATTCAATCACCAACAGAAACTTGGCAGCAACTGGAAAGTAGATGCCGAGTTGAACTGGATCTCCGATGGTCAATACCTTGATGATTTTAAAAATAACCTCGCCCTGGCAAGCCAGACACATTTACCGGAACGAATTGCTTTAAGGTACGAAGGTGAAAAAGTTAAGTTTTTTACCCAGATTTTTGGTTACCAGACAATCGATGAAGCAGCCACAACTGATGAGACGCCCTATAGCATGCTGCCGCAAATCAATTTGCAAACTGTGCCTACGTTCAAATCCAATAGTATTAATTATAGTTTTGTGGGAGATGTTTCAAATTTTCAGAGAGCAGACAGTGTCAATGGCCAGCGCGGTTATTTCCAGGCTGATACCAGCTACCCACTGCGTAGCTCGTACGGATTTATCAAGCCAAAAATTGGTTTTTACTACTGGAGTTATGATCTTAGTGACACGGATGCGCTTGTTCGTGATGCTGAGTTTGTAGAAAAAGACTCACGGGCAATTGGTTACACGAGCCTGGACAGCGGGCTGTTGTTCGACAGAACATTCAATAATGGGAAATCTACCCAAACACTGGAACCGCGTTTGTTTTATTTGTATGTACCTTATCGTGATCAGGAGAACCTGCCACTTTTTGATACCACCCTGCCTGATTTTTGGTTTGCCAGTCTCTTTCGTGAAAACCGCTTTGTTGGCAAAGACAGGGTGGGAGATGCCAACCAGTTAACTGTTGCACTCACATCCAGGTTCCTGGATAACGAGTCTGGCTCTGAATACCTGTCACTAAGCGCAGGTATTATTAATTATTTAGAGGTGCAACAAGTTACTTTGTCAGAAGAAATTAATAAAAAACCTTATTCAGACCTTGCCGGCGAAGCAACAGTAAGATTACTTGACAACTGGTACTGGCGCAGTGCATTACAATGGGACCATGAAAATAACAAGATCCGCCGTGGTAATACATTTCTGCAATATCAGCCAAGTCAACGCAGCATCCTGAGCGCGGGTTACCGTCTCCAGCCTAATGATCAAACTTTTGCTGACGAACAAGTGGATATTTCATTCATGTGGCCTGCCTTTGACCGTTGGACATTCCAGGGCAGGTGGAATCACTCCCTGACCGCCAAGACAAATCTGGAAACAAATCTTGGTTTAGAATATCGCAAGGCCTGTTGCTGGGCATTCAGGCTATCTGGTAATCGCAGATTAAAAAGCGATGGCAACCAGGCTACGTCAGTATTGGTACAACTTGAACTGACATCCCTGGGAAAAACAGGCAGCACGGCATTTAACCCGCTAAAACAGAGCATGTTTTACGAAGATTAGGCCGGCGGTTCCTGGCACCCGTACCTGGTGACGCAATTCGGGCCGCGCCTATGGTATGATTACCCATAGAATCTCGTAAAATTTCGATAATTTTTAAGTGCACACAATGAACACCAGAAAATCCCCAGATCTTGCTGCTCCTGAACCCCGGCAAACTACCCATGACAATCCGGCACCAGGATCTGCCGCCCGATTGTCGATTGTTTTTGCGCTCATACTTTTCTATGCGCCCCCGGCCCTGGCAGAGATAGATCAAATACCCAAACAAAAGCCAAGCACCGTTCTAACCATTGTCGATGGCAAAGTTGTGGAAAATGCGAGCCAACAAACCATGACAACACTGGATAGCATTCTGACCATCGTAAATGACGACGTGATTACTGTGTCCGAACTAGAATCTCGACTGGCAGATACCAGGAAACAATTAGCCAGCAGGGGTATTACACCACCCACTGGGGCATTACTGCGCAAGCAGGTGCTGGAACGTTTTATCCTGGAGCGGATTCAATTACAAACTGCTAAAAAAATCGGACTTGGATCAAATGACCAGGATATAGAGCGGGCAATTAATTCCATTGCTAAAAAAAATAACATAAGCCGCGAAACATTTCTGAAAAAACTGCAGGAAGAAAAAATTGACCTGGTGTCATACCGGGAACGACTAGGTCGTCAGATTATAATCCAAAAACTTTCAGACAGAGAAATAAACCGCAAGACCAGGGTCACTGAAAGTGAGATAGATTTATTTATTGAAAACCGCAATCGGCAGCTGGGTGGTTCCGATGCTTATAAACTCTCGCAAATTATGATCCCGATTCCCGAAAATGCATCGTCTGATGCCATTGCCAAATCAAGAAAACTCGCCGAACAGGTCCTGGATAAACTCAAGCAAGGCGCTAATTTTTCGTCCATGGCAAGCGGGTATTCAAAAAGTAAGGAAGCACTAAACGGTGGCCAGCTTGGCTGGCGGTCTTCGGGCCAGTTACCGGAATTATTTGTTGATGCAATCAATACCCTTGAGCCTGATCAAATCACCGGCATTCTGCGCAGCCCCAATGGTTTCCATATTTTGAAGGTTCATGAAAAAAGGTTGACTAAAACCAGTAAAAAAATAACCCAGACGCGCGCCCGGCATATTCTCCTGAAGACCAGCACCATACGTTCTGAGCGTGAAACATTAGCAAAGCTGGAAGAATTAAAACAAAGAATCACAAACGGAGAATCCTTCGCCACATTGGCTAGGGCCTATTCAGAGGATTCCTTGTCCGCTACCAAGGGAGGCGATTTAGGCTGGCTCAATCCGGGACAAACAGTCCCTAATTTTGAGAAGGCCATGACAGCGCTGCCAAACAATGAATTAAGCGAACCTGTAAAAAGTCAGTTTGGCTTTCATCTGATAGAAGTACTTGAAAGACAGGAAATAGATATTGGCAAGCAGGTAGATCGACGCAAGGTACGGCTCAAGATTCGTCAAAGAAAAGCAGACGAACTATACCAACAGTGGATGAGAAGATTGCGTGACGAGGCCTTTGTCCGTCATATGAACCCGGACGTCAACTCATAAAAACATCTTCCCGGCCCGACTGGAAGCGGTTCCAATGATTAAGCCTGCGATTATTGTTATCACCGCTGGTGAACCTGCCGGCATTGGTCCCGACCTGATTGTCAGCCTCGCAAAAGAATCATGGCAAACTGAAAAACTCGCGACACAATTTGTTGTTATAACTGACCCGCAAATCATACATGACCGGGCCGCAAAGCTGGGCGTTGATATAGAATTCCCGGTATGGCAGCCAAAAGACAAACGGCCGGGTATTTATCATTATCCCGTTAAAAAAATCACCCGCGTCATTCCAGGGTCACTGGACCCGGAGAACAGCCCCTATGTTGTCGAAACCTTACGCATCGCTGCCCAGGGCTGCCTGGAAAAAACATTCCATGGCATGGTTACCGGGCCCGTACACAAAGGGGTTATTAATGCGGCAGGTATAAATTTCACCGGTCATACAGAATACCTGGCACAACTCAGTCACACAAAACAACCGGTCATGATGCTGGCCACAGAAAAATTGCGGGTCGCATTAGTTACAACCCACCTGCCCCTCAAGGACGTCGCCCAAAATATCACCCGCACCCGATTATTATCTGTATTGCAGGTTTTACAACAGGACTTGCGCCAGGTTTTTGACATACCAAACCCGCGTATTGCAGTTTGTGGTCTCAACCCCCATGCCGGTGAGGATGGTCATTTGGGTCGTGAAGAAATTGATGTAATCGCGCCAGTATTGGCAACATTAAACCAGCAGGGTTTTAACCTGACCGGGCCTGTTTCGGCAGATACTATATTCACAGAAAAAAGATTATTTAACCCTGATTCAAATTTTGATGTCGTCCTGGCCATGTATCATGACCAGGGCTTGCCGGTGATTAAACACGCGGGTTTCAGTAAAACAGTCAATATCACCCTGGGCCTGCCCTTTATTCGAACCTCTGTCGATCATGGCACCGCCCTCGACCTGGCAGGCAGAAGTAAAGTTGACAATAACAGCCTGTTACTGGCGATGAACATGGCGGCCCAAATGGCCAGAAAGAAATGAGCGCGAAAGGAAATAACCAATTTAACCACCGACCGCGCAAACGCTTTGGCCAGCACTTCCTCCATGACCAGTTCATCATTGAAAAAATTATCAAGGCCATCGATCCAGTCCCGGAAGATGCCATGCTGGAAATTGGACCCGGACTTGGGGTTTTAACCCAACCACTGCTTTCGCATCTTGACGAACTGCATGTGGTCGAGCTTGATCGCGATTTAATAGGAAAATTACAGGTACACTTCCAGGATGTAGACAAGCTGGTTATCCATAGTCACGACGCCCTGATTTTTGACTACTGCCAGGTAATGGCCGGCAATAAAAAAATAAGGGTTGTGGGCAACCTGCCCTACAATATCTCCACGCCCCTGATATTCCATTTACTGGACCAAATAAGCTGCATCGAGGACATGACTTTCATGTTGCAGAAAGAAGTAGTCGATCGAATCACGGCAAAACCTGGTGGTAAGGACTACGGCAGGTTATCAGTCATGATTCAACTACAATGTGAAACAAAAAAACTGTTTGATGTGCCCGCAAACGCGTTTTCACCACCACCAAAAGTCATTTCATCAGTAATTTATATGAAACCTTACAAAAAAATACCCTGGAACATTAAAAATTTGGATGATTTTGCAAAAATTGTACGTTTTTCTTTTGCACAAAGACGTAAAACAATAAGAAACAGCCTTAAATCGCTTTCAGAAGACCTCAGTTGGCTTGATAAAACAGAAATTGACCTGAGCAAACGACCAGAAACACTAAGCGTAGAGACGTTCTCACGGCTTGCAAACGCATTTACTGAAAAAAAATTGTAAATTAATATTAATT